>NZ_JBGUAX010000002.1:0-300000 GCF_041821065.1 Egicoccus sp. AB-alg2
TCGCTCCTCCGGCTCATGACGTCGAGACGACGTGAAGGCCGGTGGTCCTCGTAGCTCCCGGGCGGTCACGACCGATGGTCGCGGCGCGTCGGCGACGGCTCGAGGTGGAAGGAGCGTGGCCCGCTCGGGGCCGGTCGTCAACGGTACCGGGCTGCTGCCCGTGTGTCCAGCCGCGCCGTGTTGGCCGCGGCGTGCCCCGCTGACAGGTGGAACAGTATCCAGGGCCCGCCGCGGCGCAAACCAGCCCACCACCCCCGCGCAACGATCGCGCAACTCGGGCGCCCGACTTGCGTCGCACCACCTCGACGTGCCTGCCGATGCAGCGGCCGGGTCACGGCCAGCTCACGTCCGCTCGCCGGCCTGCTCAGCCCACCACGTCCACGACCGGTCGGCACACGCGACAGGGCGCCAACCCGCGCCGTACCGCGTCCTGGGGGCGCATCGGCTGCAGGCGCTCCCGGCCGGCCACGAGCTCGCACGCCGGCAGGTGGAAGGTGCTGGCGCCGGCCACGACGGCGGTGCCGTCGACGGGCACCGCCGAGGGCAGGGCCCCGGTCGGCCGCTCCCCCGCCACCAGGTCGGTCAGCGCGTCGATGCGGGCGGTCAGGCCCGCGTTGGTGCGCCGCAGCTCCTGGACGATGGCCAGCATGAGCCCGAGCCCGATCAGCCCCAGGCCGGCGAGCCCGCCGGAGATGAGATAGGGCACCTGGCCCTGCACGTGGTCGAGGCTGGCGGCGCCGTTCCAGCCCAGTGCGATCAGGAGGAAGCCGACACCCGTGAACCCCACGGCGAGGTGCATCGTGCTCCTGGTCCGGTCTCCCACGTCTTCCTCCAATCGACGGGGCGCCTCGGTGACGAGGCGCCGCTCATCCCATCAGGGCCGCGCTGACAGCCGAGCGGTCCCGCAGCTGCTCGCCCACGAGCCGGCGGACGACCCGGCCCCTCTCCATGACCACCCCGACGTCGGCGACCTCGAGGGCGCCGACGTTCTGCTCGATCAACAGCACCGTGACACCGTCGGCGGTGATTCGCCGCACAATGTCGAACACGTCCTTCACGATCACCGGCGCGAGCCCCATCGAGGCCTCGTCGACGATGAGCAGGCGCGGCCGGGCCATGAGGCCGCGGGCGATGGCCAGCATCTGCTGCTCGCCGCCGGACAGCGTCCCGGCCGCCTGGTCGAGCCGTTCGCGCAGGCGCGGGAAGTAACCCAGCACCTGCTCGAGGCGGTCGGCGACCCACGACGCGTCACGACGCTGCGTCCACGCGCCCACCTGCAGGTTGCGGCCGACGCTGAGATCGGGGAACACACGGCGGCCCTCCGGGACCATGACGACCCCTGCGTCGACGCAGCGCTTCGTCGACCACCGCGTGATGTCGTGGCCGTCGAAGTGGATCGCTCCCGACCAGACGCGTAGCGCGCCGCAGATGGTGTGGGCGGTCGTGGTCTTGCCGGCACCGTTGAGGCCGAGCAGCACGGCGGTCGAGCCGGCGGCGACGTCGAGGTCGACGCCGTGCAGGACCGGCAGGTTGCCGTAACCGGCATGCACGTCCGTCAGCGACAGCAGGGGACGGGGCGTCTCGTCGCCGCCGACGGGCCGGGTCGATGGGTGCACGGCGGTCCTTCTCATGCCAGCGCCACCGCACCCTGGCCGAGGTAGGCCTCGGCGACGTCCCGGTTGGCACGCACCTCGTCGGGGCGACCCTCGGCCAGCAGGCGCCCGAAGTTGAGGACGTAGACGTAGTCGCAGATACGAAGCATGAAGGGCACGTGGTGCTCGATCACCACGACGGTGAGCCCGAGGTCGCGGCGCATGGCCAGCAGTCGGTCGGCGAACCCGTCGGCTTCCTCGGGGCCGAGCCCCGCCAGCGGCTCGTCGAGCATCAGCACGTCGGGATCGGTCGCGAGCACCGCCGCCACCTCGACCTGCTTGAGCATCCCGTAGGAGAGCCCTCCCAGTGGCTGGTCGGCGAGGTGCAGCAGGCCGAGCTCGCCGAGCAGCAACCGGGCGCGCCGGCGCAGGACGCGTTCCTCGCCGACCGCGCCGGGCAGCCCGAGCAGTCCGGCGGCCACGCCGTAACGGATGTTGCGGTGCTGGGCGACGAGCAGGTTCTCCAGGACGGTGAACGAGCGCACGAGCCCGACGTGCTGGAACGTCCGACCGACGCCGCGGACCGTGCGCTGGTCCGGGCGCAGGTGGGTGACCCGTTCGTCGCGGACGAACACGTCGCCCTCGGTCGGCGCGTAGAAGCCGGTGACGCAGTTGAACAGCGTGGTCTTCCCGGCGCCGTTCGGTCCGATCAGGCCGACGATCTCGTGCTCGTTGACGTCGAAGCTGACGTCCGCCAGCGCCTGGAGGCCACCGAAGCGGATCGACACGCCGCGCGCGCTAAGGACGGCCATCGCTGCCTCCTGGCGCCGTCGCGGTGGTGTCGGCGCCGGGGGCGCCGGGCGGGCGGAACGTGCACCACCGGACCACCGGGCTCAGCGACTGGGCGATGCCGCCCGGGAAGCGGACCAGCACCGCGAGCAGCAGCAGCGCCCCGAAGACCTGGGCAGCGGAGCCGTCCAGCGGGAAGCGGTCGATGCCCTCGTGCAATGCGTCGAGCACGTTCGGCAGGGCCGTGAACAGCGCGGCGCCGAGCACGACCCCGATGCGCGACCCGATGCCCCCGACCACGACCATCATCAGAAACGTCAGCGACAGCATGAAGTTGAACGTCAGCGGCGAGACCACCTCGGTGATCGAGGCGAAGAGCGCGCCGGCCAGGCCTGCGACGGCGCCGGCGTGGACGAAGGCCAGCAGCTTGTAGCGCGTGACGTCGATCCCCCACGACGCGGCGACCCGCTCCGAGTCGCGCAGCGCCCGGATGGCGCGACCGGCCTTGGACGCCGTCAGTCGCCAGTCGAGCAGCCACACCGCGGCCAGGCCGGCGTAGCAGACGTAGGCGTAGGCGAGGTCGCCGGTCGCCCAGGACGGCCGGTCCGCCGTCTGACCGGCGCCGCCGCCGGTGAGCGGTTCGATGCCGAACAGCACCCGTTCGGCGAACAGGCCCAGCGCCAGCGTCACGAGCGCCAGGTACAAGCCCCGGACGCGCAGGGCGACGACGCCCAGGAGCAGCGCGATGGTGGCGCCGAGGGCCACCGCGACGGCCGCCGCGACCTCCCACGGCAACGCGAGCTCGGTCAGTACGAAGCCGGCCCCGAAGGCGCCGATGCCGAGGAAGGCCGAGTGCCCGAGCGAGACCTGCCCGGTGTAGCCGACCAGCACGTTCAGGCTGAGCGCGACCATGCCGTACACGGCGACGGTCGCGACGACGGTGCGGGTGAGCGGGGGCACCACCAGCGGCAGCCCGCCGACCGCGGCGGCGAGCAGGCACCACACCGTCAGCCGACCCGCGATGCCGGCCGGGCCGGGCCGCCAGCTCGACACGGGAGCGGCCGCCGGGCCGACGGTGCCGCGGGTGGGGGGCCCGGCGGACGGCGCGGCGGACGGTCGTGTGGCGGTGGCGGACATCGCGTCAGCCCTCCTTGCCCAGCAGCCCGAGGGGTCGGAACACCAGCACGAGCAGCAGTACGACGAAGGCCGCCAGAGTCGGCGCGTTGGGGACGTTGAGGTCGAACGCGACCGTCACCTCGTTGGCGGTCGCCGACACCTGCCCGAGCAGCAGCCCCCCGACGACAGCGCCGGCCGGCGAGGCGATCCCGCCAAGGACGGCGGCGGTGAAGGCCGGTATCAGGAAGGTGCTGGTCATCAGCCCCGGAGTGATGCCCTCGAACACGCCGGCGCCCAGCACGCCCCCGAGCGCGGCCAGCCCGCCGGCCAGCCCCCAGGCCAGCGACGACATGGCCCGCGCCGAGACACCGTGCAGTTCGGCGGCGAAGGCGTCCTGTGCGCTGGCGAGCAGCGCGACCCCGAGCGGCGTGCGGAACAACGCCACGAGCGCGACCGAGGCGACGACCAGCACGGCGGCGACCACGAGGGTGTGCGCCGGTACGCGCAACCACAGGACCCGCAGGGTGCCGCTGAAGAACTGTGGGAAGGTCCGGGACTGCAGGTCGAAGACGACCACCTGCACGCCGATGAGCAGCAGGGCCACCCCGGCGGTGGCGACCAGGCTGGTGACGGGGCTGCGGTCCGCGAGGCGCTGGATGACCGCGAGGTTGACCGTCACCGCCAGGGCTGCACCGACCGCGACCGCGACCAGTGTCAGCACCACCAGGCGGGCGAAGGACACCTCGGCGGCGTCCACGAACCCGTCGAGGTCACCGCCGAGCAGGAGCAGCACGACCACGAAGGCGGGCATGGTGCCCAATTCGCCCTGCGCGAAGTTGAGCACCCGGGTGGCGCGGTAGACGAGCGCGATCCCGAGCGCCACCAGGGCGTAGATCGCCCCGGACCCGAGGCCGTTCACGACCGCGGCACCCACGTCCATGCCGGCGGCGGCCAACCCGCCGGCGACGACGAGGACGGCGACGCTCCAGACGACCGTCGTCCGGCGCGCTGTCAGTGCCCCCGTCAAACGCGCGAGCCGTGTCTCGAGCACGCCGTCGGACGGCGCCTCGGGTACGGCGACCTCGGCCTCCAGGGCCGCGGTCGACTCGGTCGTGTCGGTCGTCATGGCGCGCTCAGAAGCTCGACTTGAAGGTGCCGCCGTCGCGGTACTGGCGCGATCCGCAGTCGGCCCGCAGCACGTGGACGCCGGTGCCTCCGAAGTGGTTGTCGGGGCGGTAGTTCACGTCCGGGTACACCCCGGTGGAGACCCGCCCCGAGGACGCGACGACGGCGCGGAAGTCCTCGCGGGTGAGGTCGTTGCCGAACGTCTTCTCGTAGCTCTTGAACGCGGCGTGCTGCAGCTTGCTGGCACCCCAGATGGCCCACGCGATGTCGTCGGCCGGCACGCCGAAGCGGCTGGCCGCCTGCTGGAACTCCGGGTCGAGCTTGCCGGCCGTCTCGAGCGCCGGGAACGGCGAGAAGAACGTGCCGTTGCCGACGTGCGGGCAGCCAGAGCGCAGCACGTCGTTGAGCCCCTTGCTGACACCGACCCCGACGTAGTGGAAGTCGCGGTCGGTCGACTGCGCGAAGCGGATGTAGTCCAGCGGACTGGAGAGGAAGAACACGACCTCGACACCGCGGCGCTCGAGCTCGCCGGCGTAGCTGGAGTACCAGGTCGTGTCGCCCTTGGGGTGGCGCTGGGTGCCGGCGTAGTCGAGACCGTGCTTCTTCACCGCGGCCTCCCAGCCGCTGACGGCGTCGTTGAAGTTGGGGGTCTGGGTGACGATCGCGCCGACCTTCTTGCCGGGGAAGGTCTTCTTCACGTACTGCGCGAGCAGGTCGGCCTGCTGCCGGTAGGTCATCGACGCGGCGAAGTACCAGGGGTTGCCCTCCAAGCCGGTCTCCGTGACACCGGCCGAGAAGTAGGGCACGCGTTCCTGCCCCATGCGGCGCCCGCAGGCCTGGATCTGGTCGGTGCCACCGCCGCCCATCAGCAGGAAGGCACGACCGGCCAGGTTGCGGCAGACCTGGATCGCCGAGTTCGGGTCGTAGCGGTCGTCGGCGAAGATCACCTCGATCTTGTCGCGGCCGAGCACCTTCTGGCCCTTCGCCTCCGTGATCCAGCGCCAGTACAGGTCGCGGGACTTCTCGAACGAGGTGGAGGGCAGGGGCGCCGCACCCGTCACCGGCGCGTGGACGGCCAGGGTGATCGTGTCGTCGGTCACGCCCGTCCGGTCGCTGCCCTGGGGCTGGCGGGCGCCTCCCCCACCGGAGCCACCGCCGCCGCCTCCGCCGCCACCGGCCGTCGCAGCGTCACCGGATCCGCCGCCTCCCTGCTCGCCAGCGGCACCGTCGCCGGATCCGCCTCCGCCATCGGCGGCGTCGGCGTCTGCGTCGACGCCCTCGCCGAGGTCACCTGCGGCGAGGTCATCGGCGGCGGCTGCGTCGCCGCCCTCGACGTCGAACGCGCCATCGAGGGCAGCGTCCTCGCCGAAGCCGTCCGCGGCGAGCGCCTCCTCGTCGCCCGCCTCCACCAGCAGCTCGGCGCCGCCGGCAGCGCCGCTGCCGCGCGCCAGCGGGCTGCTCTCCACGTGGACGCCCGGCTTCTGCCCGCAGGCGACCAGCGTCAGCGCCAGTGCCACGGGGATCCCGAGTGCGTGAAGGATGGTGTGTCGCATCTGCCGACCTCTGGGGCGTCGGTGGACGGATCAGGCCAGGCCGGCGTCGCCGCCCCGGCGTTCGATCAGGCGGCTCAGCGCGCCGCCGCTGCCGGGCAGCGAGACGCCACCGGGCACGAGCGCCTGGCTGGTGAGGTAGGCACCGCCGAGGAAGACCGGCACCAGGAGCCACAGCCACCACGGGTTGCCGACGCCGCCCTCGTCGGCGGCGAGCGTCGGATTGGCGCCGCCGGGCGGGGCGGCGACCTCGGCGGCGTCGCCGGGGGCACCGTCGGCGAGCGCGGCCTCGTCGAGCGACTCGCCGTCGGCGAGCGCCTCCCCGCCCGCGTCGTCGAAGGCGACGTCGTCGAAGCCCCCGTCCCCGCCCCCACCGGCGTCGTCGTCGAAGCCGCCGTCGTCGAACCCGTCGTCGAAGCCGTCGTCACCGAAGTCGCCCTCGGCCGCGACGACCGGATCGGCCGGCCCGTCCTCCAGGGGCGGCATGCCCTCCACTGGAGGTGCCGGCTCGGCGGTCTGCATGCTCGCGCGGACCTCGGTCAGGTCGAGCGCCACCTGGGCGGTGGTGGACGTGTCGGGGTCGCCGAAGGCGAGGTTGGGGGCGCCGATCGGTCGCAGGAGCAGACCGTGGTTGGCGAGCTCGCCGTCCGCCCAGGCGGCGGCCGTGAAGGTCAGGTCGAACGACCACACGTCACCGTCGGTCCGGACGGCGTTGGTGCCGTAGATGCAGTCGACGTCGACGACCTCCTCGTCACCCTCCGCTCGGCGTGGCAGGTCGTCGTCCGAGGACGCCTGCGGGGCGCCACCCGGTGTGAACTCGCTCAGCAGCGGGCACGCCTCGATGCCGATCAGCTCCGGATCCAGCTCGACCGGGTCCTCCTGCAGCGCGGCCGCCAGGCCCTCGGCGAGCACCGCCGGGTCCTGGGGACCGATGGTCTCGAACGCCGCCAGCACGGCCCGCCGGAAGGCCGGCGACCCGAGCTCGTAGCTGGGCTGGCTCTGCGGGACCGTCACGGTGAAGGCGACGATCTCCTGCCCGTCGGGAACGGGCGGCAGGGCGAAACGGATGGCGGTCTGGTAGCGCGGCTGCCCGCCGAGGAACGAGACCGCGGCCGTGTCCGCCGGGACCGGCTGCACGGGCACGGCCGGCTCACGCTCGTTGACCTCGCGCAGGGCACCCACGACGGTCTGGCGCACGTCCTCCGACGCCTCCGGGCACAGCTCCGGACGCACGACGCAGACGGCCTCCGGCGGGAACTGGCGACGCAGCGTCGGAGGGATGGCGTCGGTCGTCGGCGACACGTACAGCGTCGACGCCTCGATCTCCAGCGGTGCGCCGTCGTCCGCCGGAGGCGCAGCGTCCTGCGCCGCGGCCGGCGCGCCGGCCATGGCCGCCACCAGCAGCGTGATGCCGGTGAGCCGGCCCACGTGTCGGTGCGCCCGGCCACGGACACGTGCATCGTCGATCGCTGCGGGCCGCATCGAGACCTCCCTGCCGGGCCCGTCTCCCACGGGCCTCCAGCACGCCCAACGAGCGAGCGCGCGGCAGGTCACGCGGCCGCACGCGATTCCTTGCGGTATGCCACGTGGGCCCTCGCGCGGTGCGGCCGGTTCAGGCCGGGCGCGGTGCGCGGGGGTGGCGCCGGTAACCGCTCACCTCGGGCACGTCGCGCAGCGCGAACCGCCACGGGACGTCGGCAGCCTGCCGCACCCCGACCCGCGGGCCGACGACGACCTCGGCCCGGCCGGGCCGGTAGCCGTCGTCCACGAGCTGCAGGGTCGCCTCGTCGTCGAGGAGGTCGGCACCGTCGTGCTCGGGCGCGGTCACCGCCAGGGCCTGGCAGAGGCGGCCCGGACCACGCAGCAGCTCCCGGTCGTCACGGGCGGTGGGTCGCCGTTCGCGCAGCACATCACGACCGTCCAGCGCGACGGCCGCCCGCAGCAGCACCGCGGCGCCCGTGCCGGGCGGCTCGGCCGCCACGTTCAGGCACCAGTGGATGCCGTAGGAGCGGTAGACGTAGGCGGTGCCGGGCCGGGCGAACATCGGCGCGGTGCGGGGCGTGAGGCCGGCGGCGCTGTGGCTGGCGGCGTCGTCCTCGCGGTAGGCCTCGGTCTCGACGATCCGCACGACGCTCCACGTCCCGTCGGGCTCGCGGCGGCGCAGGAGCGATCCCAGCAGCGCGATGGCCGCCTCGGGCGCACCGACGGCCAGCCGCTCGCGCGCGAACGGCCGCAACTCGCCGACGGATCTGACCACGGTCACGCCGTGCGGACGCGGTCGACCCACGCCACGAACCGGTCCAGCGGCCAGGTGTTGGCGACCTGGTCGCGCGGCAGGCCGCCGCGCCGCGCATTGGCGACTCCGTGACGCAGGTTGTCCAACTCCGGCACCGAGTGCGCGTCGGTGGAGATCACGAACGTGACCCCTCGTGCGGCGCCCTCGCGGATCACCTCGGCGGAGGCGTCGAGGCGGCGCAGGTTGCAGTTGATCTCGATGGCGGTGCCGGTCTCCGCCGCGGCGTCCAGGACCTGGTCGAGGTCGAGTTCGATGCCGGGACGCTTGCCGATCATGCGGCCGTGGAGGTGCCCGATCGCCGTCACCGAGGGGTGCCGGATCGCGGCCACCACCCGCTCGGTCTGCTCCGTGACCGGGCGGGTGAAGTGGGAGTGCACGCTGGCGACGAGCCAGTCGTAGCCGGCCAGGAACTCCGCGTCGTAGTCGAGGGTGCCGTCCAGGCCGATGTTGAGCTCCGCCCCGTGGAACAGCCGGATGTCGCCCCGCTGCTGCTCGAGGTCCCGGACCAGCCGGCGTTGCCGGAGCATGCCCTCGCGCGAGATGCCGTTGATGCGCAGGTTCTCCGCGTGGTCGGTGATCGCGAGGTACTCGTGGCCGCGCTCGACCGCGGCGGCCACCATCGTCTCCAGCGAGGCCCGCCCGTCGCCCGACCAGTCGGTGTGGTCGTGCAGGTCTCCGCGCAGGTCCTCGCGCGTGACCAACGTCGGGGCGGTGCCGGCCTCCGCGGCCTCGATCTCGCCGTCGTCCTCCCGGCGCTCGGCCGGGATCCACGGCAGGTCCAGCGCCGCGTACACCTCGTCCTCGGTGCGCTGGGCGACGACCTCGAGGTCGCGCCGGTCGACGGGCGCTGCCTCGGCGTCCTCGTCGTCGGCGTCGACGTCCTCGGGCAGCTTCGCGAGCGCGTACTCGTTGAGGGTCATGCCGCGCTTCAAGGCCCGCTGGCGCAGCCGGATGTTGTGGGCCTTGGAGCCGGTGAAGTACAGCAGCGCGGCACCGAAGCTCTCCGGCGGGACGATCCGCAGGTCCACCTGCACGCCCTCGCGGGTCAGCACGCTGGTCTTCGTGCCGCCCGAGCCGATGACCTGGCCGACGTCGCCGAGACCGAGGAACGCCTCGGTGACCGCGGGAGCATCGGTGGCGGCGACCAGCACGTCCAGATCGCCGAGGGTCTCCCGGAAACGGCGGACCGAGCCCGCGTAGGCGGCTTGCTCCACGCCGTCGACGACGCGCATCGCCGCGACGATGCGCTCCGCGAGCGGCACGGCGACGTACAGCGGCACACGGGTCTGCTTCGACGAGAGCCCCAGCTGTTCGATGGCGAGGCGCAGGTTGTCGGCGGTCTTCTCCCCCAGTCCCGGCAGGTTCGCGATCCGCCCGTCGTCGAGGGCCGCACGCAGCCCGTCCAGGTCACGGATGCCGAGCAGGTCGTCGAGCAGCCCGATGGTCTTGGGCCCGAGGCCCGGGACGCGGAGCAGTTCCTGCTTGCCGACCGGATGCTTGGCCCGCAACTCCTCGAGCTTGGCCATCGTGCCCGTGTCGACGTACTCGCGGATCTTGGCGGCGATGCTCTTGCCGATGCCCTTCACGTTCGCGAGCTGGGCGGCCGACAGCTCGGCGACGTCGGTCGGTAACTGCTCGACCGCCCGTTGCGCGTTCTGGTAGGCACGCACCCGGAACGCCTGCGGGCTGCCCTCGTCGATCTCGGTCAGCGTCGCGAGCTCGCCCAGTGCGCGGGCCACCTCGCCGTTCTTCTTCGCCACCGTGTCCGCTTCTGCCCTCGGTGCCGGCGGTCGGCACCGTCGCCGGAAGCGTAACGTCGGGCGCACCTCGGACGTCCGGCCGCGCGTCGTCCGGGCCGCGGCGTAGGCGTTCGGGTAGGTGTGCGCCCGGACACGAGGAGGCGCGCGTGAAGCTCTACGCCGACACCGGCCCGAAGCGCACGGCCCAGGTCCTCGGCGACGGGGCCGTGGCCGTGGTCACGTTCCTGCTGCTGTGGCTGGCGTCGTTCCTGCGCGAACAGATCCTGGGTTTCCGCACCGCCGCCGAACGGGTCGAATCGTCCGGGCGCAGCGTCAGCAGCGGTGCCACGTCCGCCGGCGACGCACTGTCCGACGTGCCGCTGGTGGGTGGGGCGCTGCGCACGCCCTTCGACGTCGTCGCGGAGGCCGGCCGCGACCTCAGCGTGGCCGGGACGGAGGCCGGCTCGTCCATCGACGCGCTGGCGCTGTGGCTGCCGTTGCTGCTGGTGGTGCTGCCGGTCGGCCTGCTGCTGTTGAGCCACCTGCCGCGGCGGGTGCGGTGGGTCCGTGAGGTCGCCGAGGTGGAACGGCTCGCCGGCACGGTCGGCGCCGACCGCCTGCTCGCCCACCGGGCGATTGCGAACCGCTCGCTGCGCGACCTGCGTCGGGGCGGCGTCGACGCGGCTGGCGCGTTCGCTGCCGGCGACTGGGCCACGCTCGCCCGGCTCGAGCGCCGTGCGCTGGGGCTCCGCGACCGGCCACCCGCGGGCTGAGGAGGAGGCAGGCCCCGCCGCGCGCACGCCCGATCGCTGGCCGCCGTGTCCGTCAGTCGCCGCGATTGGTCGCGGACGCCCGCCGCGCCAGGCGCAGCTGCTCGCGGACCGCGCTGGAGGCCGTGCCGAGCGTGCTGTCACGCCGGTCGACCGCCTGGCGGGCGTCGAGCAGGTCCGCCACGCCGCGGTCGAGCACCGGGTGGGCCGCAGCCAGCTCGCCCGGGTCGAGCCCGTCGAGGTCGACGCCGCGCGTCTCCGCCAGCCGCACCACCTCGCCGACCACCTCGTGGGCCTCACGGAAGGGCACCCCGCGACGGACGAGTTCCTCGGCCAGGTCGGTGGCCAGTGCAAACCCGCCGACCGAGGCGTCGGCGAGCCGGTCCTGGTCGAAGGTCAGCGACGCGACCGTCCCGGTGATGGCCGGCAGCACGAGCCGCAGCGTGCCCACCGCGTCGAAGACGGGCTCCTTGTCCTCCTGCAGGTCGCGGTCGTAGGCCATCGGCAGCGCCTTGACCGTGGTCAGCAGCGACACGAGGTCGCCGATGACCCGACCGGCCTTGCCACGCACGAGTTCCGCCACGTCCGGGTTGCGCTTCTGCGGCATGATCGACGAGCCGGTCGAGAACGCGTCGCCGACCTTCGCGAACCCGAACTCGGCCGTGGCCCACAGCACGATCTCCTCGCCGAGGCGCGAGAGGTGCACGGCCAGGATCGCGCAGGCGGACAGCAGTTCCAGCGCGAAGTCGCGCGAGGCCACCGCGTCCATCGAGTTCTCGATGACGCGCGAGAAGCCGAGGTGCTCGGCATACGCGGCCGGGTCGAGGCCCAGGGTGGTGCCCGCCAGTGCGCCCGAGCCCAGCACCGACGCGTCGAGGCGTTCGCGGGCGTCGCGGAGGCGGCCGGCGTCGCGGTCGAGCATCCAGACGTAGGCGAGCAGGTGGTGGCTGAGCAGGACCGGCTGGCCGCGCTGCACGTGCGTGTAGCCGGGGGCGAGCCAGTCGAGGTGCGCCTCGGCCTGTTCGACCAGCGCGGCCTGCAGTTCGCCGACGAGCCCGACGAGGTCGTCGCAGGCGTCACGGCACCACAGGCGCAGGTCGTTGGCGATCTGGTCGTTGCGCGACCGGCCGGCACGCAGCTTGCCGCCGAGGGGACCCAGTTCCTCGACCAGCCAGCGCTCCACGGCGCCGTGGACGTCCTCGTCGGTGGGCAGGAACGGGAACTCGTCACGCGCGAACAGGGCCGCGCACCGCTCCAGGGCGGCCAGCATGCGGTCGAGTTCGTCGTCGTCGAGCACGCCGATGCGCCGCAGTTCGTGGGCGTGGGCGCGGGAGCCGGCCAGGTCCTGTCGCCACAGCTGCCGGTCGAAGGCGGTGGAGACGCCCAGCTGCCAGGCGGCCTCGTCCGGCCCGGTCGTGAACCGGCCGCCCCAGAGGCGGCCGGCGTCGGTGGCGTCGTGTTGCTGGGTCACGGGGCGGACTCCGGATCGTCGGATGCGTGGAAGTGGTCGGGCACCACGCACAGCAGCAGGCCGGCCGGGTCGGCCAGGGTGACCCAGCTGTCGACGTCCTGGACGTGGGCGGCGCCGGCCGCCTGCAGGCGTGCGGCGGCGTCGGTGACGTCGGTCGCGTCGAGGTCGACGTGGTAGCGCGGGGCTCCGTCGTCCAGTCGCTGCACCTCGAAGCGCACCGGGCCGGACACGCCCGGCACGTCACCGAGCAGGACGTACTCGTCACGTTCGGTGGCGACGCGGGCATCGACCTCGAACGCCGCGGTCCAGAACCCGACCTCCGCGTCGACCAGCCCGGCCGGGACGTCGACGAAGACGGCGGCCAGGCGCGCCGGTCCGTGGCCGGGCGTCCCGAGCTCGGGTTCGATCCGGCCTGTCTCGACCACGCACAGCACGAGCCCGGCCGGGCTGGCCAGCACGTCGCCGTCGCCCTGCGGTCGCGACGCGACGTGGGTCGCTCCGGCCGCCAGCAGCCGCTGCACCTCGCCCGCCACGTCGTCGGTGTCGAGGTCGAGGTGGAAGCGGCTCACGCCGTCCTCGCGGCGCTGGACGTGCAGTCCGCAGACCGCGTCGTGGCCGACGAGGTGGGTGTGGTGCTCGGACGCCCGCCGCGTCGAGGCGGCGCCCAGCGCGGCCGCCCAGAACGCCACGACGGCGTCGTGCGCGGCCGCGGGGGCGTCGGCCTGGACGTTGCGCAGGCGGAGGCTCACAGCTGGTCGCCGTGCTCGGTCGCGCGGGCGGCCCAGGTCTTCAGCGGCAGGCCCCACAGCTTGACGAAGCCCTCGGCCAGCGACTGGTCGAACTGGTCCTGCGCGTCGTAGGTCGCCATCTCGTACTGGTACAGGCCCGAGTCGTCGCTGCGACGGCCGACGACGGTGGCGTGGCCCTTGAACAGCTCCACCCGGACCTCGCCGTTGACGTAGCGGTTGGCCTCCTCCATGAAGGCGTCCAGGGCCTTCTTGAGCGGCCCCCACCAAAGGCCGTTGTAGATCAGCTGGGCGTAGCGGCCCTCCTCGGCGCGCTTGTGCTCGGCCAGTTCCTGCTCCAGGCACAGGTCCTCGAGGTCGCGGTGGGCCGTCAGCAGCGTGATCGCGCCGGGGCACTCGTAGATCTCGCGGCTCTTGATGCCGACGAGGCGGTCCTCGATCATGTCGATGCGCCCGACGCCGTGGGCCCCGGCACGCGCGTCCAGTTCGGCCACCAGCTGCGCCAGCGGCAGTTCCTTGCCGTCGAGGCTGACCGGCATGCCGTGGCGGAAGGCGAGCACGATCTCCTCGGGCTCGTCGGGGGCGTCCTTGACGCTGACGGTGCGCTCGAAGACGTCCTCGGGCGGTGCCGCCCAGGGGTCCTCGAGGATGCCGCACTCGGCCGTGCGGCCCCAGGCGTTCTCGTCGATCGAGTACGGCGACGCCTTGGACTTCACCGGGATCGGGATGCCACGCTCGTTGGCGTAGTCGATCGCTGCGTCGCGCGACAGGCCCCACTCGCGGATCGGTGCCACCGTGTCCAGGTCGGGTGCCAGGCACATCGTGCCGACCTCGAAGCGGACCTGGTCGTTGCCCTTGCCGGTGCAGCCGTGCGCGACACCGGCGGCACCCGTCTCCCGGGCGACACGGACGAGGTGCTTGACGATCAGCGGACGCGACAACGCGGACACGAGCGGGTACTTGCCCATGTACATCGCGTTGGCCTTCAGTGCCGGCGCGATGAAGTCGGTGGCGAACTCGTCCTTCGCGTCGACCACGACGGACTCGACGGCGCCACAGTCGAGGGCGCGCTGGCGGATCTCGTCGAGGTCGTCGACACCCTGGCCGACGTCGACGGCGCAGGCGACGACGTCGACGTCCTTGTGCTCGCGCATCCACTGGATGGCGACGGACGTGTCGAGGCCGCCGGAGTAGGCGAGCACGATCCGAGGCTTCATGCGAAAGACTCCTAGGGTCAGGCGGGAGAGGTGGTCGGGGTGGCGAGGCCGGCGCGGATGCGCAGCCGGTCGGCGAGGTCGGCGCCGGACAGGGACTCGGCGGCGACGACCAGCACGGTGTCGTCCCCCGAGACGGTGGCCAGCACGTCGTCGAGCTCGGCGAGATCGATGGCGGAGGCGACGGGATGGGCGCACGCGGGTGGGGTGCGCAGGACGACGAGGTTGTGGCTGTGGGCGACGGACACGACGAACTGTCGCAGGGTGTCGTCGAGGCGACTGCGTGCGGAGCCTGGCCCGGGATCCACGGCCAGACGGTAGACCAGCGCACCGTCGGCGCCGCGGACCTTCACGGCGCCGAGCTCGTCCAGGTCGCGACTGACGGTCGCCTGGTGGGCGTCCAGCCCACGGGCCGCCAATGCCGCGCGCACCTCGGCCTGCGAGCCGAGGTCGGTCGAGCTGATCAGCTCGCGCAGCAGCTGCTGCCGACGTGCCTTGTCCGCCATCGGGGCTCCTCCCGGCTCAGGCCAGCAACGCGGCCAGCAGCGCCTTCTGGGCGTGCAGCCGGTTCTCGGCCTGGTCGAACACGCGGGACGCGGGGCCGTCGATCACCTCGGCGGTGACCTCCTCCCCGCGGTGGGCCGGCAGGCAGTGGAGGAACACGGCGTCGCTGGCCGCCTGCCCCATCAGCTCGGCGGTGACGCGGTAGGGCACGAAACGCTGGGCGCGCGCGTCGGCCTGCGCCTCCTGCCCCATCGACGCCCACACGTCGGTGTAGACGGCGTCCGCGCCGGCGACGGCCTCGGCGGGGTCGGTCGTCACCTGGATCTTCGCCCCGGTGTCGGCACCGATGGCCTGTGCCCGGGCGAGGATCGTCGCGTCCGGGGCGTGTCCCTCCGGATGGCCGACGCGGACCGACAGCCCGACCTTGGCGCCGGCCAGGAGCAAGGAGTTGGCGACGTTGTTGCCGTCGCCGACGTAGGCCAGGGTGCGGCCCTCGAAGTCGACGTGGGCCTCGCGGAAGGTCTGCAGGTCGGCGACGGCCTGGCAGGGGTGCTCGAGGTCCGTGAGTGCGTTGACGACGGGGACGTCGGCCGCGTCCGCCAGCTCCTCCAGGCGGTCCTGGCCGAAGGTGCGCACGACCACCGCGTGGACGTAGCGCGAGAGGACCGTGCCCGTGTCGGCGATCGTCTCGCCGCGGCCGAGCTGCAGTTCCGCCGACGACAGCGGCAGCGGCTGGCCGCCCAGCTCGGTGACGGCCACCTGGAACGACACCCGCGTCCGCGTCGACGGCTTCTCGAACACCAGCGCGACCGTGCGGCCGCGCAGCGCGCCGTGGGCCAGGTCGGATCCGGCGGCCAGGCGCTCGGCGCGGTCGGCCTTGAGCTGGTCGGCGACGTCGAGCACCTGCAGCAACTGCTCGCCGGTCAGGTCGTCGACGGACAGGAAGTCGTCGGGGAAGGTCATGGCGGTTCCTCAGGCAGTGGGGTCGTCGCCGGCGGCGACGGCGTCCAGCGACTCGGCCACGGCGGCCAGCGCCAGGTCGATCTCCTGGCGGCTGACGGTCAGCGGCGGCGCGAACCGCACGACGTCGGGGGCGACGGCGTTTACGATCAGGAAGCGCTCGCGGCAGGCCGCCTCCACCTCGGCCGCGACCGGGGCGTCCAGCTCCAGCCCCAGCAGCAGGCCACGACCGCGTACGCCGCTGGCCAGCGGCGCGGTGTCGACCAGCCGCTGGAGCCCCTCGGTCAGGCGCCGGGCGCGGGTGCGGCCGGCGGCCAGCACGCCTTCGGCCTCGATGGTGTCGATGACGGCGTTGGCGGCGGCGCAGGTGACGGGGTTGCCGCCGAAGGTCGTGCCGTGGTCGCCGACGCCGAAGGCGGTCGCCGCCTCGCCACGGGCGACGCAGGCCCCGATGGGCAGGCCGTTGGCCAGCGCCTTGGCGAGCGTCACCACGTCGGGCACGACCGGGGTGTCCTGGTACGCGAACCAGGGGCCGGTGCGACCGATGCCGGTCTGCACCTCGTCGACGACCAGCAGCGCGCCCACGGCGTCGCAGGCCTCGCGGGCGGCGAGCAGCACCTCGTCCGGGACCGGCCGGACGCCGCCCTCGCCCTGCACGACCTCCACGAGAACCGCGCAGGTGGTGTCGCTCACCGCGGCACGCACGGCGTCGGCGTCGTCGTGGGGCACGTGGTCGACGAACCCGGCCAGCGGCGCGAACGGCTCGTGCTTGGCGGGCTGCCCGGTGGCCTCCAAAGTCGCGAGCGTGCGCCCGTGGAACGAGCCCTCGAGCGCAACGACGCGGGTCTTGTCGGGGCGCTGCCGTTTGCCGTGGCGCCGGGCGAGCTTCACCGCGGTCTCGTTGGCCGTGGCACCGCACTGGGCGAAGAACACCCGTGCGTCGTCCCACCCCACGATCCGGGCCAGCCGCTCGGCCAGCGCGACGGCCGGCTCGGTGACGAAGAGGTTGGAGGTGTGCACCAGCGTGCCCGCCTGCGCCGCCACGGCCGCGGCGACCGCCGGGTGGGCGTGCCCGAGGTTGGTCACCCCCAACCCGCACAGGAAGTCGAGGAAGACGTTGTCGTCGGCGTCGAACAGCGCGGTGCCCTTGCCCCGGACGAACGCCGCCTTCGGGGCCGGGTAGGTCGGCATGAACCGCTGGCCGGCGCGGGTGGCCAGTGCCTCGGTGGCGCTGGTCATGCGGCACCCGCCCGTGTCGCGGCCGGCGCGGGGGTGGCCGTGGCCCGTGCGCCGGGGGTGATCATGGTGCCGACGCCCTCGTCGGTGAAGATCTCGATCAGCACCGCGTGCAGCACCCGCCCGTCGAGGATGTGGGCCTGCGGCACGCCGTCCTGGATCGCCCGCACGATGGAGCGCACCTTCGGGCGCATGCCCTCGTGCAATTCGCCCGCGTCGAGCATGGCCTGCAGCCGGTCGGCGGAGACCTCGCTCATGAGGCTCTGCCGCTCCGGGTCGCCGAAGTCCTGGTAGAGCCCCTCGACGTCCGTGAGGTAGACCAGCTTCGAGGCGCCCAGGGCGGCCGCGATCGCGCCCGCCGCGAGGTCGGCGTTGACGTTGCGTTCCCGTCCGTCGGCGTCGCGCCCGACGGTCGCGACGACCGGCAGGAACTGGTCGCGCAGCATCTCGTCGAGGTAGTGGGTCGCGACCTGCTCGACCTCGCCGACCAGCCCCAGGTCCTCGCCGTCGGGGCCGACGGCGGGGCGGACCCTCAGCAGCCCCGCGTCGGTGCCCGCGACGCCGACCGCCGGGGCGCCGGCGGCCTGCACGAGCCCGACCAGCTCCGGGTTGACCTGCCCGAGCAGCGACATGCGCACGACGTCCATCATGGCCTCGTCGGTGACCCGCAGACCGCCGACGAACGAGGACCGGACGCCGAGCTGGCCGGCGAGCGCGCTGATCTGCGGACCGCCGCCGTGGACGATCACCGGCCGCAGCCCGACGAAGTGCAGCAGCGCGACGTCGGCCGCGAAGGAGCGCTTGAGCTCGTCGTCGACCATCGCGTTGCCGCCGTACTTGATCACGACGGTCTGGCCGTGGAAGCGGGTGATCCAGGGCAGCGCCTCGCGCAGCACGGCGGCCTTGCCCTGGGCGGCGACGACCCGCTCGAAGGCCTGCTCGTCCGCGGACGTCGTCGTCGACGCGGTCGTGTCCGCGCTGGCCGTGGTGGACGGGATGGACATGGCAGACGGTCCCCTAGGTCGTGTACTCGGCGTTGAACCGCACGTACTCGGGTGTCAGGTCGCAGGTCAGCACGGTGGCGGCGGCGTCGCCGGAGCCGAGGTCGATCTCGATCTCGATCTCCGGCTTGCTCATCGCGATGGTGGCCTGGTTGCGGTCGAAGCTGGCGGCGACGCCGAAGCGGCAGACCGTCACGCCGGCGCAGCGGATGCCGACCCGGCGCGGGTCGAAGTCGACCTGCGCGTTGCCCATCGCCATCAGGATGCGTCCCCAGTTCGGGTCCGCACCGTGGATGGCGGCGCGCACCAGCAGCGACGTGGCGACGGCGCGGGCGAGGCGCTCGGCGTCCGCTTCGGTGGCGGCCTGCCGGACGGTGACGGCGGCGACGCGGGTCGCGCCCTCGCCGTCGGCGACCACCTGGCGGGCGAGGTCGGCACAGACGGCGTGCACGGCCCGGGCGAGCGTGTCCAGGCGCGGTGGGTGTGACGCGCTGCCGCCGGCCAGCAGGGCCACGGTGTCGCTGGTCGACCCGTCGCCGTCGACGCTGATGCGGTTGAAGGTGGTCGCCACCGCGCTGCGCAGCACCTTGCGGGCGATCGGGCCGCCCAGCGGCGCGTCCGTGGTGATCGCCACCAGCAGCGTGGCCATGGCCGGCTCGATCATGCCGACGCCCTTGGCCATGCCACCGACCACGCAACTGCCCTGCTCGTCGGTGACGCGGAAGGCGACCTGCTTGCCGTGCGTGTCGGTGGTCAGCATGGCCTGGGCGGCAGCGTCGCCGCCGTCGGGTGACAGCGCGTCGACGGCGGCCGGCAGGGCGGCCTCGATGCGCTCGATCGGCAGCGGGACGCCGATGACGCCGGTGGACATCACCAGCACCTCGTCGGCGGCGACACCGAGGTGCCCGGCCGTCACGGCCGCCAGTCGCGCCGCGTGGGCGTCGCCGTCGGGCGTGCACACGTTGGCGTTGCCGGCGTTGATGACGACGGCGCGCGCCTTGCCGTCGGCGACATGCGCTTCCGTCAGGCGGCAGGCGGGCGCCTTGACGAGGTTGGTCGTGGTGACGGCCGCGGCCCCGGCGACCTCGTCGGCCACGAGCAGGGCCAGGTCCGGGTTGCCGGACGGCTTGACCCCGCTGACGACGCCCGCCGCGCGGAAGCCGTCGGCGGCGGTGGCGCCACCCGGCACCGGCTGCAGGCCGCTGCGGTCCTGCGGTCCCCACACGCCGGTCACGGGTACAGCCCGATCGCGGTCAGGCCGGTCGTCTCCTCGAGGCCGAGCAGCAGGTTGGCGTTCTGCAGGGCCTGCCCCGCCGCGCCCTTGCCGAGATTGTCGGTCACCGCGACCACCGTCACACGCCGGGTCCGCGGGTCGGTGACGGCCGACAGTTGCGCCCCGTTGGAGCCGGTCACGGCCTTGACCACCGGGAACTCGCCCGGCGCGAGCACGTGGACGAACGGCTCGTCCGCGTAGGCCTGGACCAGCGCGCGCTGCACGTCGTCCGCCGACACGCCGTCGCGCAGGGTCGCGTAGCTGGTGGTCAGCAGCCCGCGCGGGATCGGCAGCAGGTGCGGGGTGAAGCTGATCGGGCCGAGGTCGGCCCCGAACGCGGCGAGGTGGGCCTCGATCTCGCCCGTGTGCCGGTGGGCGGGTGCGCCGTAGGCCGTGACGCTGCCGGCCACGTGGGTGGCGTGCAACGCGTCCTTGGCGGCCCGGCCGGCCCCGGACGTGCCGGACTTGCCGTCGACCACCACGGTTCCGGGCTGCACCAACGACGCGAGCGGGACCAGCCCGAGCAGCGCCGTCGTCACGTAGCAGCCGGGGTTGGCGACCAGGGTCGCGTCCGCGATCTGCTTGCGGTTGAACTCCGGCAGCCCGTAGACGGCCGGGGCGAGGTCCGGCCGCGGGTGCGTCTCGCCGTACCAGGTCGCGAACCCGTCGGCGGGCAGCCGGAAGGCCGCGGACAGGTCGACGGTGCGCACGCCGGCGTCGTGGAGGGCCGCGCCCAACTCCAGCGACGGGCCGTGCGGCGTCGACAGGAACACCAGGTCGAGGCCGGCCAGGCGATCGACGTCGACGGCGTCGAAGACCGCCGTGCCGGCGAGATTCGGGAACAGCGAGGCCACCGGCTCGCCCGCCTGCGAGTGGGCGGCGACGACGGCCACCTCGAGCTGCGGGTGACCGGCCAGCAGGCGCAGCAGTTCGGCCCCTCCGTAGCCGGAGGCGCCGACGATGCCGACCGACGCGGTCATGGGTGCGGCTCCTGTCGAGACGAAGCGCGCAGTCTGCAGGATTATGCAGCACTATGCAAACGCCGGTGGGTCGCCGACCGCTCCGCATCAGACGTCGGGCGGCTTGCGCAGCTTCTTGGTCTCGCTGCGCTGCCGCTTGGCCTGCAGCCGCCGATCCTTGGACGCGCGGGTGCGGCGGGTCGGGCGGCGGACCTTCGGTGGCTCGAGCGCCTCCCCCACCACCGCCTGCAACCGCGCGAACGCCGCCGCGCGGTTCTGGTGCTGGCTGCGGTGCTCGGAGGACTGCAGGATCAGCACGCCGTCCCCGGTGATCCGGTTGCCGAGACGTTCGAGCACGCGCCGGCGTTGCGTCTCCGTCAGCGACGGTGACGCGGCGACGTCCCAGCGCAGTTCGACCTTGCTGTCGGTGGTGTTGACGCCCTGCCCGCCGGGGCCGGAGGACCGGGACACGCGCACGTCGAACTCCGCCTCCGGGACGGAGACGCCGCGGCGCAGTCGGATGTCGGCCATGGCCGGCAGCGTAGGAGGGCCGGTCAGTGGCTGCCGCGACGGCTGCCCTTCTCCACGCCCTTGTAGTTCACGAGCGTCCGCAGCCGGTGCACCACCTCCACCAGGTCCGTCTGGTCGGCCATCACCGTGTCGAGGTCCTTGTAGGCGGTCGGGATCTCGTCGATCAGCGCGGCGGCGTCCTGCTGCAGCCACGTGCGTCCGAGCATCGCCTTCTCCATGTCCTCGACCGTGAACGCCCGGCGGGCCTGGTTGCGCGACATCGCGCGACCGGCGCCGTGGGCGGCGGAGGCGTAGCTGGCGGGGTTGCCCAGGCCCCGAACGATGTAGGAGCCGGTGCCCATCGAGCCCGGCACGACCCCCAGTTCGCCGGGCCGTGCCGAGATCGCGCCCTTGCGGGTGATCCACAGGTCCCGGCCGTCGTGGCGTTCGCGCCGCGCGTAGTTGTGATGGTTGTTGATCGTCTGCCGGACCTCGAACGGCGCCAGGGCCCGGAGCCGTGCGAGAGCCACGTGCATCATCCGCTGGCGTGAGCCGTACGCGTAGGCCTGCGCCCACTGCAGGTCACGCACGTAGGCGTCGAACGCCGGCGTGCCCTGCACGAGGTAGGCCAGATCCGGGTCGGGGAGCGTCACCATCGCCTGGCGCATCGCCGTCTTCGCCCGGTCGATGTGGCGCATCGCCAGCACGTTGCCGGGCCCGCGCGAGCCCGAGTGCAGCATGAGCCAGACCCGGTCGCGCTCGTCGAGGCACAGCTCGAGGAAGTGGTTGCCGGACCCCAACGTCCCGAACTGTCGCGGCGCACGTTCGCGCAGCCGCGCATCGCCGGCGACGCTGTCCGGCAGGCCGTACTCCGCGACGAAGGCCGCCCAGGCTGGATCCTCCTCGGCGTGCCAGTAGCCGAGGCCGGCCGGGATCCGTTCCTGCCAGCCGGACAGCAGTGGCGTGAGGTCGTCGGGCAGGTGCTCGGCCAGCAGGGTGGTCTCCGCGGCGATGACCCCGCAGCCGATGTCCACCCCGACCGCCGACGGGATGATCGCCTCGCGGGTCGGGATCACCGACCCGATCGTGCAGCCCATCCCCCAGTGCGCGTCGGGCATGAGGGCGACGTGCCCGTCGATCACGGCCACCGTGGCCGTGCGCAGCGCCTGGGCACGCGCCTGCTCGTTCAGCATCGACGCCCAGTTCAGTACGCCATTGCCCAGCCGCTCCGGCATCGCTCCTCCTCTCGTCCCGGCCGTTTCGCTCGTGTCGGCCGTCCCGGCGGCCGGGGACCGTGTGCGGTCCGTCCGCGGCGCCGGTTGCCCGCCCGGGGTGCTCACTAGCCTCGGTCCCATGACTACACCATTCGACCTCGACACGTTCCTGCGCCAGCCCCGTCTGTCGGGCCTGGCGATCGCTCCGGACGGTCGCCGGCTGGTGGTCGGCGTCGCGACCGAGGCCCCGGACGCGAAGCGCTACCGCTCGGCGCTGTGGGGGCTGGACCCGACGGGCGAGGGCCGGCCGCGGCAGCTCACCCGCTCCGCGCCCGGCGAGTCCGGCGCCGCGTTCGGCCCCGACGGCACGCTGCTGTTCGTCTCCGCTCGGCCCGATCCCGACACGACACCGGACGGCGACCCGCCGGCGGCGTTGTGGGCCTTGCCACCCGACGGTGGCGAGGCCCACCTCGTCGTCGCACCGCCCGGCGGTGTCGCCGGCGTGAGCGTGGCCCGCGACACGGGCGACGTCGTCCTGGCCGGCGACCTGCACCCGCAGGCGGACACGTTCGCCGGCGACCGCGAGCACGCCAAGCGCCGCGAGGAGGCGGGCGTGACCGCGCAGTTGTTCGACGACTACCCGATCCGGTTCTGGGACCACTACCTCGGGCCGCGACAGCCCGGCCGCTGGTTCCTCGACGCCGGCCGGCTCCAGGGTGCGGCTTCGGCAGCAGCGCCCGTCGACGACGAGACCGTCCCCGAGCCGCGGCTGCTGGCCCGCGGCAGTGTGCTGCGCAACGTCGAGGGCGACCTGACGCCCGACGGCACGACCTACGTGACCGCGTGGCGCCGCGCCGGTGAGGCGCTCACCTCGCCCGACGACCTGGCCACCGACCTGGTCGCGGTCGACGTCGCCACCGGCGAGCGGCGGACCCTGGTCGCTGACGGGCGGTTCTGGTCGGCACCCCGCGTGTCCCCGGACGGCCGCCAGGTGGTCTGCCAGGTGATGGACGTCGGCGCGCCCGATCGCGCCGCCGACATCGGCCTCGCCCTCGTCGACCTGGCGAGCGGCGACGTCACCGACCTCCTCCCCGACCTGGACCTGTGGCCCGACCATGCGCAGTGGATGCCGGACGGCCGCGCGATCGTGTTCGAGGCCGACGAGCAGGGACACCGCCCGATCTTCCGCCTGGAGCTCGCCAGCCGCGAGGTGACCCGGCTGGCGGCCGGCGGCGCGCACGTCGACACCTGCGTCGCGCCCGACGGCACCGCCGTCTTCGCCCTGCGGGCCACCGTCGGTGAGCCGCCACAGGTCGTGCGCTACGACGCGACCGACGCGGACCAACCGCCACAGGTGTTGCCCTCACCGGCGGGTGACCAGCCGGCCGTGCGGGTCGAGCGGCTGCACGCCCCCGCCGACGACGGGGTGCAGGTCGGGTCCTGGCTGGTCCTGCCCGAGGACGCCGACGGTCCCCTGCCGCTGGTCGTGTTCATCCACGGCGGGCCGCTCGGCTCGTGGAACAACTGGTCGTGGCGGTGGTGCCCGTCGGTGCTGGCCGCCCGGGGCTACGCCGTGCTGCTGCCCGACCCGGCCCTGTCGACCGGCTACGGGCGGGACTTCGTCCGGCGCGGTTGGGGCCGCTGGGGACACGAGCCGTACACCGACCTGCTGGCGGCCGTCGACGCCGCCTGCGACCACGACGCGGTCGACGCCGAGCGGGTCGCGGCGATGGGCGGCTCGTTCGGTGGGTACATGGCCAACTGGGTCGCCGGGCACACCGACCGGTTCCGCTGCATCGTCACGCACGCGTCGCTGTGGAACCTCGAGGGTTTCCACGGCACGACCGACATGGGGCTGCTGTGGGAGCGCGAGTTCGGCGACCCCTACGCGACCGACCGTCGCCGCTACCGCGAGCACTCGCCGCAGCGGTTCGTCGGCCAGATCCGCACGCCCATGCTGGTCGTCCACGGCGAACTGGACTACCGGGTGCCGATCAGCGAGGGCCTGACGCTGTGGACGGACCTGTCCCGCCACGGTGTGGACGCCCGCTTCCTGTACTTCCCCGACGAGAACCACTGGGTGCTAAAGCCCCAGAACGCACGGCTGTGGTACGAGACCGTGCTGGCGTTCCTGGACGAGCACGTCCACGGCAAGGACTTCGCGCGCCCTGAACTGCTGTAACAGCGGTCACGTCGCCCGGCGCCTCGTCGCGTCGGGCGACGCGACCCGCGGTTCACTCAGGACGCGACCGGCAGCTTGCAACGCAGCGCGATGTCCGCCAGTTCGGCGGGTGAGAGCGGCTCGCTCGGCAACTGCAGCAGGGCCTGCTCCGCGGACAACCACTGATCGAGACCAGTGCCCGCCGTCGCCTTGGACAGGTCGACAAGGTAGACGTCGAGGCCGCGGGCGATGTCGTTGCCGTAGACGTGGAAGGGCCGGTCGCGGGACACCGACGGTGCCTTCACGGCCCACGTGTCGCTGTCCTCGAAACGGAACGAGGCGACCTCGCGCATCCCGACACCGAGTTCGCCGAGGGCGACCCCGACCAGGCCCGACAGATCGACCACGCGCACGCCACCGTTGTAGAACGCGATGGTCATCAGGGCCTCGTCCTCGTGGATCTCGAAGACGTGGGCGGTGCAGGTGCCGATCCCGTCGGTGGTGAGGCCGACGTCACGGATGTTCCAGTAGCCGACCTTGCGTGGCGTCCGTTCGAGGTCGCCGGTGATGTCGTAGACGTGGACGCCGCCGTTGGGGCACTGCCCCGTCGGCGACGCGCCGGCCACCTCGTCCTCGACGACGAGGAACTCGCGGCGCCCGAGGATCGGGTCGGTCAGCTTGACCGGGTTCGCCTGGTGCTCGACGTTGATCGCCGGGTCGACGAAGGACGACACGATGGTCGGATCGGCAGGGTCGGTGGTGTCGATGATGACGGTCTGCGACAGGGCGGCCGAGTAGGCACGCGTGCCGTCGGCGTTGAACGTGATGTCGTGCGACTCGGTGCCCAGTCCCGGCCTGATCGGCAGCGGGACGAATGCGACCTGGACCGGGGCGGCGAGGTCGCGGATGTCGACGACCTCGATGCCGACCTCGCCGACGACGGAGGTGATCAGCTCCGAGTTGGAGTTGTAGAGGTAGTCGCCGCTCGGGTGCACGGTCTGGTTGTGCGAGCCCTTCGGGAACGACACGAACGACGCCAGCGTCGGCGCGTGGGGATCGGTCACGTCGACGACGAACGTGCCCGGACCGAGGGCGTCGCGCGCGCCGAACCCGAGCGCCTCGGCCTCGCGGAAGCAGGCGGAGTCCGTGCGGGTCTGGCTCGCATACCCGAGGTCGCGGGCGTAGGTCACGTACCAGCGTGCGTCGCGTTCGAACACCTGCACGTCGCCCTGCGCGATGGCACAGTCGTAGACGGCCACCGGGCGTGGGCGGCCCGGGTCGGTGACGTCGAGGATCTGCAGGCCGTTGGTGTAGGTCCCGGCGAAGACGAAGGTGCGGTTCTCGACCTCCGTCCGGGTCCGGACCGCTCCCCCACCCCGCCCGAGGCCGACCCGCTCCTCGACCGTGCGCGTGACCGGGATGGTCGCGAACTCCAGGTCGGTTCCCTGGTTCGGCCCGGTGCCGTGGGCGTCCGCGTACGGGACGTTGGCGACGTGCTCCATCGGTCCGGCGCCCGTCCCGTCCAGCACGCCGCCGACCAGGTCGGGCGCGGGGACGAGCGCAAGCGAGCCGACGGCCACGACCGCCAGCAGGGACACGGGGGTTCGGGCCGGCATCGGACGCTCCTCGGGACGGCGTGATGCCGACGACAACGAGGTGGGGTCCGCCGCGATCCGACGGCGCGCGGCGGCCGCCCGGCACATCGTGCCGGGCGGGTCCGGGCGTCAGCGGCGCAGGGTCGCGCCGAGTGCCTCGGCACGTGCCGCGACCGCGTCGATGACGGCCTCGGCGTCGGCGTCGGTCAGTTGCCGCTCCGGCGACTGCAGGCGCAGCCGGATGGCGACGCTGCGGCGGCCCGGGCCGACCTGCTCGCCGCGGTACTCGTCGAACCACCACAGCCCGTCGAGGAGGTCGCCCGCTCCCTCGCGCACGGCCGCTTCCAGCGTGGCGTAGGGCACCTCGTCGTCGGCGACCAGGGCCACGTCCAGACTCATGGCAGGGTGGCGGACCAGCGTGCGTGCCGCGACGGGCGGGTGCCCCTCCGGCGGCACGGCCCGCAGCAGCGGCTCGAGCAGCAGCTCGGCCACGACGACCGGTTCTGGCAGGTCACGCCGGTCGGCCTCCTGCGGATGGAGCTGGCCGACGAAGCCGACCTCGACCGGTGCGGCGTCCGGCAGCGGGCGCAGGCGCAGGGACGCGGAGCGGCCAGGGTGGAAGCCGTCACGCTCGACGGGCACGCGCTGCAGCGTCCAGTCGGCACCCGGCGGGCACGCCCGGGCAACGACCTGGTCGAGCACCGCCAGCAGGTCGTAGACGCTCCAACGGTCCTCGGCGTCGAGGTGGCGCTCGCCCAGCCGCAGCCCCTGGGCGGCCAGCGCGAGCGTGCGGGGCTGGACCGGCAACGGCTCGCCGTCGGGGGCCGACCAGCGCCAGTCGCCGCTGGCGTCGACCGGCGCGAACGCGTCCAGCACCTCGCCCAGCGGGTCGTCGGCCGGCCGGAACAACCGCCCGAGCTCGACCAGCGCCGTGCCGGGACGGCCCTGGCCGGCGTTGCGGCGCAGCGCGACCAGCAGGCCCTCGACCAGCGACGGCCGCATCGAGGAGGCGTCCTTGGCCAGCGGATTCGCCAGCTCCACCCGGCCCTTGGTCGGCACCACCCCCGCCAGCGCGTCCTCGCCCACGAACGGGCGCGTGATGGCTTCAGCGAACCCGGCCGCCAGGGCGAGCCCGCGCAGCTCCTGCTCGAGCCGCTGCGCCGGCGAGCGCCCCCCAACCATGGTGATCGCGGGCAGCGTGGCGGGGATGCGCCCGTAGCCGTGCAGGCGCGCGACCTCCTCGGCGACGTCCGCCTCGCGCTGCAGGTCGCCACGCCAGGTCGGCGGGGTCACCCGCAGCCGGTCGTGGTCCACCTCGACGTAGCTGCCGCTGCGGGCCAGCAGGTCGGTCTGACGCGCGGCGTCGAGGTCGGGGACGGCCAGCAGGCGCTGGACCCGGGCGGGGTCGATCTCGATCGTGGGGCGACCGGCCCACGCGACCTCGCGGTGTACGGCCGCCGTGCCGACCGGCCGGGCCGCGCCGAGCTGGGCCAGCAGCTGCACCGCCCGTCCGACGCCGCGGGCGGCGCCCTCCGGGTCGACGCGACGCTCGAAGCGCTGGCTGGCCTCGGAGACCAGGCCGAGGCGACGGGACGTGCGGCGGATGCGGCGCGGCTCCCAGACGGCCGCCTCCAGCAGGACGCGGCGCGTGTCGGCGGTCACCTCGGTGCTGGCGCCGCCCATGACGCCGGCCAGGCTGACCGGCCCGTCGGCGTCGTCGATGACGACGTCACCTGCGACCAGGCTCCGCTCCTGGTCGTCGAGGGTGACCAGCGTCTCGCCGTCGCGGGCGTCGCGGACGGTCAGGCGCGGCCCGGCGACGCGGTCGAGGTCGAAGGCGTGCAGCGGCTGGCCGAGCTCCAGCATGACGAAGTTGGTGACGTCGACGATCAGGTCGATCGACCGCACGCCGCACTGCCCGAGCCGCTGTGCCAGCCACGGCGGCGACGGCTGCACCCGCACGTCCTCCAGCGCCCAGGTCACGAACCGCTCGCACGCGTCGGTCTCCAGCGCGACCGGGATGGTGTCGGCGTCGAGCGCGGCAAGGATGCCTTCGGGCTCGCGCCAGGTCGTGTCGAGGATGGCGGCCAGGTCGCGGGCGACGCCCAGCACGGAGAGGTGGTCGCCGCGGTCGGGTTGCACCGCGACCTCGACGACGGGCTCGCCGACCGGCAGCAGGTCGGTGAGGTCCGCGCCGACGGGCGTGTCGGCCGGCAGGACCAGGATGCCCTCGTGCTCGTCGGACAACTGCAGTTCGCGGGCCGAGGCCAGCATGCCGTTGGACACGACCCCGCGGATCTTGCGGGCCTCCATGCGCATGCCGGGGATGGAGGCGCCGGGCACGGCGTGGGCGACCACGTCACCGACGTCGAAGTTGGCGGCGCCGCACACCAGCTCGACCTCGCCCGCCCCGCCGTCGCCCGTGACCCGCACGACCCGCAGCCGGTCGGCGTCCGGGTGCGGCTCCCAGTGCAGCACCTTGGCGGTGCGCACCCCGGCGGTGCCGGCGCCCGGCGTCTCGATCGACTCGACCTCCAGGCCGTTGAGGCTCATGACGTCGACGAGTTCGTCGAGCGGCAGGTCGACGTCGACGAAGGTGCGCAGCCAGGACAACGGCAGCTTCACGGGACACGCTCCGGCAGGAATGGGATCGGCTTGGCGGGATCGGATCGGCGGGATCGGAATGGCGGGGCAACGAGCGAGCGTCAGCGTGCGAGACGATCGGGGTGGCGGGTGGGAGTCGAACTAGAACCGGGAGAGGAAGCGGGCGTCGGCGTCGTAGAAGTCGCGGATGTCGCGGACGCCGTGGCGCAGCATGGCGACCCGCTCGACGCCGATGCCGAACGCGAAGCCGGACACCTCGCCGGGGTCGTAGCCGCAGGCGCTGAGGACATTGGGGTCGACCATGCCGGCGCCGAGGATCTCGATCCAGCCGGTGCCCGAGCACACGCGGCAGTCGGGGTCGCCGGCGCGGCCGTCGGCGGCGCCGCAGAACCCGCAGCTGACGTCGACCTCGGCGCTGGGTTCGGTGAACGGGAAGAACGACGGCCGCAGCCGGATCTGGCGCTCGGCCCCGAACAGGGCCCGCGAGAACGCCAGCAGGGTGCCGCGCAGGTCGGCCATCGACACGTCCTGCGCCACCAGCAGCCCCTCGACCTGGGTGAACACCGGCGAGTGGGTCGCGTCCACGCTGTCGGCCCGGTAGACGCGGCCGGGGCACACGACGGCGACCGGCGGTGCCTGCGCCGTCATGGTGCGGGCCTGGACGGGCGAGGTGTGGGTGCGCAGCACGACGTCGGCGGCGAAGGACACGTAGATCGTGTCCATCTCCTGGCGGGCCGGATGGTCGGGCTCGATGTTGAGCAGGTCGAAGTTGTAGGCGCCGGATTCGACCTCGGGTCCCTCGGCGACGCGATAGCCGAGCCCGACGAACACGTCGACGATCTCCTGCTCGACCTGGGTGAGCAGGTGGGGGCGGCCGGGCGTCAGCCGACGCGGCGGCAGGCTGAGGTCGAGCCGCTCGGCCTCCAGACGCTCCCGCAGGGCGACGGAGGCGAGTTCGTCGCGGCGGGCGTCGAAGGCGCGCTGGAAGGTGTCGCGGAAGGCGTTGAGTTGCTTGCCGCGTTCCTTGCGCTCGTCCGGGGACAGTTCGCGCATCCCCTTCTGGATGGTGACGAGGTCGCTCTTCTTGCCCGTGAAGCGCACGCGCGCCTCGTCGAGCGCGTCGAGGTCGCCGGCGCGCTCGACGGCGGCCAGCGCGTCGCGCTGCAGCGTTTCCAGGTCGGTCACGGTCTCACCTTCGGCCCGGACGGGGGCGGACGAGCAGGGTAGACGCCCCGCGCGAACGTCCCCGACGCGTGACCGTCAGTCGCCGGCGGGCAGCACGACGTGGAAGGTGGCGCCGTCGCGCCGGTCGGTGTCGAGCCACACCTGCCCGCCATGGGCCTCGACCAGGCCGCGGGTGATGTACAGGCCGAGCCCGGTGCCGGCCCGGCGGTTGTCCCGGCCACGGCCGAACTTGCGGAAGATCGACCGCGATTCGTCGGCCGGGATGCCCTCCCCGTCGTCTTCGACCCGGATCCAGACGCCCCCGTCGTGCGGGCGGACGTCGATGCGCACCTCGCTGTCGGGCGCATAGGCCAGCGCGTTCTCCAGGAGGTTGGCCAGCACCTGCTCGAGCTTGTCGGGGTCGGCCAGCACGCGCGGGCAGTCGGGGTCCACCTCCAGGCGCAGCATGCGGCCGGATCCGAGCTCGCCCATCGCCAGCTTGGCGACCACGGAACGGATCAGCGCACCCACGTCGGTCGGCTGCCGCTGCAGTTGCACCCGGCCGGCGTCGATGCGCGAGACCTCGAGGAGTTCGCGCAGCAGACGGGTGACGCGATCGGCGTCGGCGTCGACCGTCTCCAGCATGGCGCGCTTCTGCTCGTCGGAGAAGCGCTCCCAGCGCGAGAGCAGGGTGCGCGTGAAGCCCTTGACGCTGGTGAGCGGCGAGCGGATCTCGTGTGAGACGGTGGCGACGACGTCGCCGTGGATGGCGTCGAGCGCCTCGCGCCGGCCGGCGCTGCGCAGCGTCACGGCCAGCAGGTCGTCGTGCCAGCGGCCGGCGACGGCGACGGGGCGTACCCGTCCGCCCGCCTCGAGGTACAGCACCCGCTCGGGGATGCGCTCGCCGAACGCCGGGCGGTGGTCACCCAGGCTGCAGCGCACGCCGGCGTCGTCGCGCAGGTCGAAGGCGTCCGCGAAGGGCTTGCCGACGACCTCGCCGCGACCGCCCAGCCAGGCGCGTGCCCGGTCGTTGACGGCCAGCACGAGCCCGTCGGCCCCCACCACGACCACGCCCTCCGGCAGGAGGTCGAATGCCCCGAAATCGTCCATCGGCCGGCCTTGACAGCGTTTTCGCCGACCACCCTAGCGGCGTGTCGGCGCCGTGCCCGGGACGTGCACCGCGCGTGCGGCGGCATACACGGCGACCGCGGCGGCCGCCGCCACGTTGAGTGATTCGGCCCGGCCCCACCGCGGGATCGCCACGACGTCGTCGAGGTGGGCGGCCGCGTCGGCGGGCAGGCCGTGGGCCTCGTTGCCCAACACCAGCGCCAGCGGTGGCGTGGCGACAGCGAGGTCGAACACCGAGCGCTCGCCGTGGGCGTCGAGCCCGAGCAGCGGCTGGCCGGCGGCGCGGCAGACGAGGGCGACGTCGGCGAGGTCGACGTCGGTCACCACCGGCAGGTGGTAGGTCGAGCCGACCGCGGCGCGCACCGTCTTGGGTGCGAACGGATCGACGCTGCCGGTGGTCAGGACGATGCCGGCCGCGCCGGCGGCGTCGGCGGTTCGGATGATGGTGCCGGCGTTGCCGGGGTCCGCGACGGCGTGCAGGACGACCAGCAGGCCCTCGCCCACGACCTCCTCCAGACCGGCGGTGCCGGTGCGAGCCACGGCGACGACGCCCTGGGGGGTGGTGGCGTCGGCGAGGCGTTCGAGCACGTGGTCGGCGACCTCGTGGCACACCACGTCGTCGGGGACGTCCAGCCCCGGGGCCGCGTCGGCCGTCACGTACAGCTCCTCGACGACGCCGGCCGCGAGCGCCTCACGCACCGCATTAGGGCCTTCGACGAGGTGATGGCCCCGCTCACGGCGCTCGCGACGGCGCGCCAGGGCCGCCGCGGCGCGGATCCGCGGGTTACGGACCGAGGTGATCGGTTCCACCGTCGAGCTCTCCTGCCGTGCGCTCGCCCCCGGACGAACGACGAGCGCCGGCGTGGACGCCGGCGCTCGTCGCCGAGGGTTCGCGCAGGATGCCTCAGGCCGCGTCGGCCTCGAGCGCCGCCTTGGCCGAGGCGACCACCGCCGCGAACGCGGCCTGGTCGTGCACGGCGAGGTCGGCGAGGTTCTTGCGGTCGAGCTCGATGCCGGCCAGCTTCAGCCCGTGCATCAGACGGCTGTAGCTCAGGCCCTCCTGACGGGCCGCCGCGTTGATGCGGGCGATCCACAGCTTGCGGAAGTCACCCTTGCGCGCGCGGCGGTCGCGGTAGGCGTACCGATCCGCGTGGTAGACGGCTTCCTTGGCCACCTTGAAGCGGCGGCTGCGGGCTCCGCGGAAGCCCTTGGCGCGGTCCAGGACCGCCTTGTGGCTCTTCTTGGCGTGAACGCCACCCTTGACGCGTGCCATGGGGGGTCCTCCTCGTGTCGTGCGTGCGTGTCAGCGTCGGATTCGTGCCGCGCCCGCGGCGTGCGGGGTCGCCGGCGGGGCGCCTACTGGTTGAGGAGGCGCTTGACGTTCTTCGCGGCCCCGCCCGTGATCTCGGTCGGACCGGCCAGGCGGCGCTTGCGGGTGGAGGGCTTCTTCTCCAGCAGGTGGGCGCGGTTCTTGCGCGCGACCAGGACCTTGCCGTTGCGGGTCACCCGGAAGCGCTTCTTCGCACCGCTGTGCGTCTTCTGCTTCGGCATCGAACTGCTGCCTTCGTGTGGGCGGCGCGCAAGGGCGCGCCGGGGCGTGCGGGGGAAAGCCGGGGCGGCGCGGCGGCGCGCCGCCCGGCGAGTCTGCTCGGCTGGCTTCAGCCCTCGGTGGTCGGCTCGGCCTCCGGCGCGGGCTCACCCGGCTCGACCGGTGGCTGACCGGCGACGTGCGCCTTGGGCTTGTCGGCCTTGGGCGGCTTCGGCTTGACGGGTGCGAGGACCATGACCATGTTGCGGCCGTCGACCTTCGGGCTGGCCTCGACGGTCGCCAGTTCCTTCATGTCCTCGGCGAGTCGGTCCAGCAGCCGCAGTCCGAGCTCGGTGTGGCTCATCTCACGACCACGGAACATGATCGACGCGCGCACCTTCGAGCCGTCCTTGAGGAAGCGACGGACGTGACCCGACTTGGTGCCGTAGTCGTTGTCGGAGATCTTCGGACGCATCTTGATCTCCTTGACGGAGATCTGGTTCTGCCGCTTGCGCGCGTCCTTCTCCTTCTGCTCCTGCTCGTACTTGTGCTTGCCGTGGTCCATGATCCGGCACACCGGCGGATCGGCGTGCGGAGCCACCTCCACCAGGTCCAGATCCTGCTCGCGGGCACGGCGCAGGGCCTGCGCCAGGGGCACGATCCCGACCTGCGTCCCGTCCGCGTCCACGAGACGGACACGCGGGACCTTGATGTCGGCGTTCAGCCGCTGCTGCTGCTCGTTGATGCTGCTGCCTCCTCGAGACGGGGTGCACCGCGCATGCGGCACGTAGGGCACGTACGGGTCCTTCGACCGCTTCCGGGCACGCGAGCGCACGAAAAACGGCGACCCGAGGGTCGCCGTCCGGACACGTCGCTACCGCCGCCAGCCGCGTACGAGACACGTCTGGCGAGAGATCGACGGACCCGGGAAGGTGCGACCCACCGGGTGGGCGCCGGCCCGCGGCATCGGCCGCGGCGCGCCACTTGTCTGCAGTTGTGTGCGACCACACGGGTCACAGGCCCGGCAGGCTACCAGCCGGGCCGCGGGCGCGTCGAGCGCCCGTGCGACGCCCGTCAGCGGCCGGGCACCCAGAGGCGCGAGGCAGCCGACGACTGCTGCTGACCCGGCTGGGGGCTGGGCTGCTGCGGAGCCGGCTGCTGCGGCGCCCCACCGCTGGCCTGGGCGTCCGTGTCGGCGCCTGCCGCGCCCGCCGGCAGGTCACCCTCCTCGACGTGGCCCTGGGCGCCGGCCTGCGCGACCTCGCGCTCGGCCTCGACCTGCGCCATCCGCAGCTGGGTGAGCGCCTGGTCGACCTGGTCGGTCAGCTCCTTCGGCAGCCGGGCACGGCCCTGGTCCGCCAGCACGGCGACCATGTCGAGCAGGAGACGGCCGTCCTGGCGTCCGAGCTTGACCTGGGCGGCGTTCAGCAGGGCCGAGGCCACCTCGGCGACGACCTGCTCCACCGGAGCGGCCCGGAGCTGGCCGAGATAGGCCCGCACCTCTTCCTCGGACGGTTCTTGTCCGGCGGCCTGCGACGGATCGAACGGCACGTCGCTCACGCGGCGCTCCTCGGTGGTGGACGTCTTCGTCCCCGGAGCCTACCCACCGGTCCAGGCGACCGGCTGCGCCGACCCTGCCGTAGGCTCCTGCCCGATCCCCCACGCCCACACCAGGCCATGCCGTGAAGACCTTCGACGACCTCTTCGCCGAGCTGACCCACAAGGCGCGCACCCGTCCCGCGGGCTCGGGCACCGTCGCGGCCCTGGACGCCGGCATCCATGCCATCGGCAAGAAGATCGTCGAGGAGGCCGCGGAGGTCTGGATGGCGGCCGAGCACGAGAGCGACGAGCGCATCGCCGAGGAGGTGTCGCAGCTGCTCTACCACCTCCAGGTGCTGCTGCTGGCGAGGGGTCTGTCCCTGGAGGACGTCTACCGACACCTGTGACGACGGTCGGGCGGACCGCAGCCGCCCGGTCACGAACGGCGGCCGCCCCGGCGCCCACGTCCGGGCGAGCGCGTAACCTCGGCGGCCACTCCCCTGCGGCCGTCGGCGCCACCGCCCAGGCCGTCGCTTCCCCGAGGTACCACCCATGCTGCGTGTCGCCGTCCCCAACAAGGGCTCGCTGTCCGAGCCGGCCATCGAGATGCTCCGCGAGGCGGGCTACCGCCAGCGCGCCGCCCGCCACGAGCTGGTGCTCGTGGACCAGGACAACGACACGGAGTTCTTCTTCCTGCGCCCCCGGGACATCGCCACGTACGTCGGCGACGGCCAGCTCGACGTCGGCATCACCGGCCGGGACCTGCTCCTCGACGGCGACAGCGACGCCCAGGAGATGCTGTCCCTGGGCTTCGGCCGCTCGACGTTCCGCTACGCGACCGTGCCCGGCACGGCCACCGACGTGCAGGGCTTCGCCGGCAAGCGGATCGCCACGAGCTACCCCGGCATCGTGCGGCGGGACCTCGCCAAGCGCGGCATCGAAGCCGAGGTGATCCGGCTCGACGGCGCGGTGGAGACGGCCGTGCGCCTCGGCGTCGCGGACATCGTCGCCGACGTCGTGGAGACCGGGGCGACCCTGCGCCAGGCGGGCCTCGAGGTACTGGGCGAGCCGATCCTGCAGTCGGAGGCGGTGCTGATCCGCGACGCCCGCAACGTCGCCCCCTCGGCGCAGGTCGAGCAGCTCGCCCGCCGGCTCAACGGCGTCATCATCGCCCGGCAGTACGTGATGATCGACTACGACGTCCGGGTGGAGTCCGTCGACGAGGCCTGCCAGCTGACCCCCGGGATCGAGTCGCCGACGGTGTCGCCGCTGCACGACAAGGGGTGGGTCGCCGTCCGGGCCATGGTGCTGCGCAAGGACACCAACACAATCATGGACCAGCTGTGGGAGCTCGGCGCCCGCGGGATCCTGGTCACCGACATCCTCGCCTGCCGGCTGTAGCCCATGGCCAGGTCGGGACACGTCGCGGAGATCCGTGCCCTGGTCGGCACCCACCGGCTGCTGCTGCCGTCGGTCGGAACGGCCGTCTTCGATGGTGACCGGCTGCTGCTGGTCCGCCACGCCGACGGCGGCCGCCAATGGGGGCTGCCCGGCGGCGCGGTCGAGCCGGACGAGCACCCGGCCGACGCGGCCGTGCGCGAGGTCCACGAGGAGACCGGCCTACACGTCGCGTTGCGCGCCGTCGCGGCGGTCCTGGGCGGCCCGGACCGCGAGATCCACTACGAGAACGGCGACCGCACGGCCTACGTGACGACCGTCTTCACCGCCGCGGTCGTTGGCGACCGGACGCTCCGCCTGGACCGGGCCGAACTGCTCGACGCCGGCTGGTTCGCCGAGGGGGAGCTCGGCGCGCTGGCGCTGCCGGCCTACGCACAGGAGGGTGTCACGGCCGCCGTCGCCGTGCACCGCCATGGCCGGCCGACGGCGTTCCAGCCCGCCACCTGGACGCCGTCCGGGTGAGGTGGTGCGCTGCCGGCGGGCACCCGTTGCCGCCCGGGCCGCGGCGTGTCAGCGGCGGCTGGCCGAGGGCGCGTCACCGGTGAGCAGGGCGATCGTGATGCGGACCAGGGCGGACAGGCCGATGCCGGCCAGGACGATCAGCGCGGGCAGGTACCAGACGCGGTTCGTGACCGGCTCCGGCAGGATCGCGTCCCAGGCGGCCAACGGGGCGTCCTCCTCGACGGCGGGCCCGACCCGGTCGTAGGCGCTGTAGTGGGAGGCGGTCAGCCAGCTCGAGGGCGCGCAGTCGAGGTCCGAGGGCACCGTCCGCACCCGGCGCACGCCCTCCTCGTCCCACCACAGGGCGTAGCAGTCGCGCCCGGCGGTCCCGGTCAGCACCCAACGGTCGCCGTCGGGCCGCGGGATGGTCACGCCCTCGACGCCGTCGGCGACCGTGCTCACCTCGGTGTCGATCCGCAGGTCACCCGCCCGCTGCGCCCGGTAGACGGTCTCCATGTCGGTGGTGAGCTCGCGGGCCGGGGGCAGGGCCGGGTTGGGGATCTCCCGCACGGCCCACACGAAGGCGAGGCCGGCCACGACCAGCAGCAGCAGAACGCCGTTGAAACGCAGGCTGCGGTCGCGGGCGGCTCGCCGCCGCGCCAGGACCTCTGCCGGCTTCGGGGCCCGGCCCGAGGATGCCGGCGCGGGTGGGGCGGGGCGCTGACGTACGCGCATGACGACCGGTCTCCGCCGACGTGAGCCAAGTGCGGGCTCGGGTCACCAGCGTACGCCCGGCCAGCCTCACCTCGGCCCGCGACGCGGGGCGTGTGCGCTCAGGCCGGCTCGTAGCGGTCCGCCCCGGGTACCGGGGCGTCGGGCGCGGCGACCACGGTCAGCGACCGGGTCGCGCGGGTCACGGCGACGTACAGCTGGTGCAGGCCGACGGCCGAGGCAGCGGCGATCCGATCGGGTGCCGTCAGTACGACGTCGTCGAACTCCAGGCCCTTGACCGTGCGGGCGTCCATCACGCGGATGCGCGAGCGGGCGTCCTCGTCCACCGGGGCGGCGGCCACGCGCTGCTCGAGCGACGCGAGCAGGTCCGGGGGCGCGATCAGGACCACGGTGCCGTCGGCACGCAGCGCGGCGTCCGTGCCCGCGTCGACCGCCGCACCGACCAGATCGGTGGTCCGCTGCAGGCGCGGACGTCGCCCGCCGGCGCGCACGGCCGTCGGCACGGCGTCCGGGTCGTGACCGGCCGCCTCCAGGACCGCGCGTGCCACCTCGACGATCTCCGCCGGGGTGCGGTAGTTGACGCTCAGCGACTGCACCGCGACCTGGCGGCGCCCGATCAGGCGGGCCACCGCGTCCCAGTCGCGCGGCTCGGCGACCCGGCTGCGTTGGGCGAGGTCGCCGACGACCGTCCACGACGCGTACGGCCCGCGGCGCGCCACCATCCGCCACTGCATCGGCGTGAGGTCCTGCGCCTCGTCGACGACGACGTGTGCGAAGTCGCGGTAGTCGTCGGCCTCCACGTCCGCGAGTTCGACCTGCGGTGTCAACGCGTCCCCCGTCAGCCGCAGGCCGGGGTCCGACTCGCGCGAGACCTCGGGTTCGGGCTCTGCCACCCGACCGAGGACCGCCCGGACCTCGTCGAGCAGCGCCACGTCGTCCAGCGTCCAGCCCTCGGCGCGGTCCCAGGCGTCGATCAGGACCTGCCGCGGGGCGGGGTCGAGCACGCCGTCGGCGAGCCGGTCGAGGCCGACCTGGCCGGTGGCGACGGCCTCCAGCACGGCGGCCGGCTCCAGCGGCGGCCAGAAGCAGCGGCGCAGCATGGTCACCTGCGCCGAGTCCTCGAGGGCCTGGTCGAAGCCGGTCCCGGAGCGCTCCTCGGGCGGCCGGGCACCCGAGGCCCGGCGCGCGCTGCGCCACGCCTTCCAGAGTGCGGCCCGCAGGGCCTCGTCGGCGCCGCCGGCCCGGGCGTGGTAGGTCGTCTGGTCGCGCTCGGCCGACACGCGCGAGAGCAGCCGTCGCCGCACCCTCGCCAGCGTGCGGCCGTCCACCTGCGCACTGGTGCCCTCGAAACTGAAGCTGGTCGACGGCGGCAGCGGCGGCACGGCGGCCGCGACGGCACGGCGGCACACCTCCACCATCGCGAGGTCGCCCTTGACGGCGGCGACGTGCGGCTCGTCCCAGCCGGCGACACGGACGCCGCGAGGCGCGAAGCCCTCCAGCGGCCGCTGCACGGCCCGGTCCTCCCCCAGCGACGGCAGCACGCGGGCGGTGTACTCCGTGAACGCGCGGGACGGCCCGACCACCAGGATCCCGCGGCCCTCGAACCGGTCCCGGTCGCCGTAGAGCAGGTACGCGACCCGGTGGAGCGCGACGACCGTCTTGCCGGTGCCCGGGCCACCGGTCACGACCAGCGTGCCGGTCGCCGGCGAGCGGATGATGCGGTCCTGGTCGGCCTGGATGGTCGCGACGATGTCGCGCATGTGGGCGGTCCGGGTACGCGCCAGGGCCGCCAGCAGGGCGCCCTGCCCGGTGACCGAACCCAGCCCGAGCCGCTCGGCGGCGTCGGCGTCGAGCAGTTCGTCGTCGAGGTCGCGTACCTGCCGGCCGCGGGTGACCAGGGTGCGGCGCCGGACGACGTCCATCGGCGCGGCGGGCGTCGCCTGGTAGAAGGCGGCGGACGCCGGGGCGCGCCAGTCGACGAGCAGCACGTCGCCGTCCTCGTCCACGACCGACACGCGCCCCACGTGGAGGGTGTCGGCGTCGGCGAGGTCGAGGCGCCCGAACGCCAGCGACTCCACGTCCCCGAACGTGTAGCGGGCCGCCCGGGTGGCATGGTGATGGGCGGTGACGTCACGCTCGAAGCGGGCCTGGAAGGTCGAGCCGCTGTGGTCGGCAGCGGCGTCGGCCGCACGCGCGTCGGCCCGGCGCCGGAGTTCCTCGACGCGGTCGTGGACGCGGTGCAGGTGGGCCTGCTCCTCCGCGAGGGCGGCCCGTTTCGCGCCCGCCTCGGGGGCCACGGCGTCGTCGGCGGCGCCGGCGGGTTCGTCGTGGTGGGCGGCAGGATGCGGGGCCGAGCTCACAGCTGGCGCAGCACCTGGGCGGTCTCCACGGCCGTGATGGCCGCCTCGGCGCCCTTGTTGCCGAGCTTGCCGCCGGCACGCTCGACGGCCTGCTCCCACGTGTCCGTGGTCAGCACGCCGAACGCGATCGGGATCCCGTGCTCGCGGGACACGGCCGACACGCCGGAGGCCGCCTCGCCGGCCACGTAGTCGAAGTGCGGCGTGGCGCCGCGCACGACGCAGCCGAGGGCCACCAGTGCGTCGTAGCCGCCGCTGGCGGCCATGTGGCGCAGCACGACCGGCACCTCGAAGGCGCCGGGGACCCAGGCGACGGTCACGTCGGACGGCTTGGCACCGTGACGCACGAGCGCCCCGACGGCACCGTCGACCAGGCGCTCGACCACGGCCTCGTTGAAGCGGGCGGCGACGATGCCGACCCGCAGGCCGCCGGCGTCCAGCGCGCCGGTCACGACGCGCAGGTCGGGGTCGTTGCTGGTGGTCACGCGGAGTCCTTTCCGAGGCGGGGGTGGTCGTCCTGCGGCGGTGGGGCCATCCCGATGCCGCGCGGTGCGGGCTTCTCCACGGCCGCGGGGGCGGTGGCCCGTTGCTTGGCGATGTCGCCGACCCCGGTGGAGACGGCGACGTCCTCACCGGTGTACTGGTGCCCCATACGGTCGGCCTTGGTCTGCAGGTAGTGCTCGTTCGCGTCGTTGGCCAGCACCTCGACCGGGACCCGCTCCACGATCGAGAGCCCGAAGCCGCCGAGCGCGGCGCGCTTGGCGGGGTTGTTGGTCAGCAGCCGCAGGCTCGACAGGCCGAGGTCGGCGAGGATCATCGCACCGGTGCCGTAGTCGCGCGCGTCGGCCGGCAGGCCGAGCTGCAGGTTGGCATCCACGGTGTCGATCCCGGCGTCCTGGAGCTCGTAGGCCTGCAGCTTGTGGAGCAGGCCGATCCCGCGGCCCTCGTGCCCGCGAAGGTAGACGATCACGCCCTCGCCCTCGTCGGCGATCCGGGCCATCGCCAGGTCCAGCTGCGGGCCGCAGTCGCAGCGCAGCGACCGGAACACGTCGCCGGTCAGGCACTCGGAGTGCATGCGGACGAGCACGTTCGGCTTGCCCTCCGGCTGGCCGTGGATGAGGGCCACGGACTCCGAACCGTCGGCGCCCGACCGGTAGCCGATCATCCGCCACTCGCCGTACGGCGTGGGGAGCCGGGCGGCCGCCACCTGCTCGACGAGGTGCTCGCGCTCGCGCCGGTAGGCGACCAGGTCGGCGATCGTGACGATGAGCAGGTCGTGCTCGGCGGCGAAGCGCTCGAGGTCGGGCACCCGGGCCATCGTCCCGTCGAGGTTGACGACCTCGGCGATGACGGCGGCGGGTCGCCGGCCGGCCAGGCGGGCCAGGTCGACCGACGCCTCGGTGTGGCCGGGGCGGCGCAGGACACCGCCGGGGTGGTAGCGCAGCGGGAAGACGTGCCCGGGTCGGTGCACGTCTTCGGCCGTGCTGCCCGGATCCGCCAGCACGCGGATCGTGCGGGCACGGTCGGCGGCGGAGATGCCGGTGGAGGTGCCCTCGACGGCGTCGACCGAGACGGTGTAGGCGGTGCCCTTCGGGTCCTCGTTGTCGACGACCATCATCGGGATGCGCAGCCGGTCCAGGTCCTCGCCGAGCATCGGCACGCAGATCACGCCGCTGGTGTGGTTGACCAGGAAGGCGAGGTTCTCCGGGGTCGCCGCGTCGGCCGCGAGGACCAGGTCGCCCTCGTTCTCGCGGTCCTCGTCGTCGACCACCACGACGATCCTGCCGTCGCGGATGGCTTCGATCGCCTGTTCGATGGTGGCGAACGTGGTCATGCTCGATCGACCTCCTGGTCGGCCCGGCGGTCCGGGTCGTCGCCCTGGGGCGCTGCCAGGGAATCGCCCTGGGGCGCTGCTGCACGGGTGTAGGGCGAGGCGGCGCCGGCGGCGAGCAGACGCTCGACGTACTTGGCGACGACGTCGGCCTCGAGGTTGACGCGCTGGCCGGGGACCAGCCGGTCGTCGAAGGTGGTGGCCTGCAGGGTGTGCGGGATCAGCCCGACCCGGAAGCGGTCACCGTCGACGTCGACGACGGTCAGGCTGGCACCCGACAGGGTGATCGAGCCCTTGGGTACCAGGTAGGGCACGACGGCGGCGGGGGCGCGCACGGTGACGAAGACGGTGCCGGGCTGCTCGTCGCGGGCGACGACCTCACCGACGCCGTCGACGTGGCCCTGCACGAGATGGCCGCCGAACCGGGCATCGGCACGCATGGCCGGTTCGAGGTTGACGCCGACGCCCTCGGCGAGCCCGCCCAGCGCCGTGGCACGCAGCGTCTCGGCCATGAGGTCGGCGGTGAAGCCGCGGCGGGTGCCGTCGTCGTCGAGGAACGACGTGACGGTCAGACAGCACCCGTCGACGGCGATCGAGTCGCCGGGGCGGGCGTCGCGGACCACCTCGGCGCAGCCGATGGTGAGCCGGGCGTGCCCGTCGTAGAGGTCGATGGCGTCGACGGTGCCGACTTCCTCGACGATCCCGGTGAACATCAGGCGGCCTCCTCGGCGGGCTGGGGGCGCAGGTGCAGGACGAGGTCGGGGCCGGCCCCGCCGGCGCGCTCGGTCACGAAGACCTGCCCGCTGGCGGGCGCGACGGCGCGGCGTGGGGGCCCGTCGCCCAGGTCGGCGACGTGCAGCACGACCCGGTCGACCAGGCGGGCGGCCAGCAGCGCGTCGGCCAGGGTCGCGCCCGGCTCGGCCAGGACGTCGCGGATGCCGGTGGCGGCGACGGCCCGCAGGGCCTGCGGCAGCCACGGGGCGCCGTCCGCGGGAACCGTCAGCACCTGCGCGCCCGCGTCGGTGAGCCGGCGCGCCGATCTCTCGTCCGCCGGGGCGCTGGTGACGATCAGGGCCCCGCGGGTCACGACCCGGGCCGAGGGCGGGGTGCGCAGCCGGCGGTCGAGCACCACCGGGCGCGGCTGGTGGTCGGCCGCGACGAGGCGCACGTCCAGGCGCGGGTCGTCGGCGAGCACCGTGCCGGAGCCGACCAGCACTGCGTCGACCTCGGCGCGCCAGCGGTGCACGGCCGTGCGGGCCGTCGGCCCGGTGATCCAGCGTCGCCCGTCCGGGGCGGTGAGCGCGCCGTCGAGCGTCTGGGCCAGCTTCAGCGTCACGTGCGGGCGGCCGGCCGTCGCGACGGACAGGAAGCCCTCGAGCTGGGCGGCCACCGCGCCGTGGAGCACCTCGCCGACCGCGTCCGGTCCGACCACCCGGAGCCCACGATCGCGCAGCACCTCGGCGCCGCCGGCCGCCAGGCCGTGCGGGTCCGCGTGCGCGTACACGACGCCGTGTACGTCGGCGTCGGCCAGGGCGGCGGCGCACGGCGGCGTGCGGCCGTGGTGGGCGCAGGGCTCGAGCGTCACGTAGGCGGTGGCACCGGCGGCGCGGTCCCCGGCGGCACGAAGGGCCACGGCCTCGGCGTGCGGGCCACCCGGCGGGGCGGTCGCACCCTCGCCGACGACCTCACCGTCGCGGACCAGGACGCAGCCGACGGCCGGGTTGGGGGCCGTGCGGTGGCGCGCGGTCTCGGCCAGCGCGATCGCCCGCGCGAGGGCGCGGCGGTCGGCGGCGGCGAGCGCGGACACGGCGGTTGGCCTTCGGTCGCGGTGCGGGCACGGCACCGGACGGTGGTGCCGACGTCCGCCGGAGCCGATGCGAAGGCACGCGGACCGCCGGCCGGACGCCACCGGACGGCGGCGCGGCCGGGCGCCGTCGCCCCGTGGAGGGCGGGCACGGCGCGGCCCGCGTTCCCTCTCATCCGGACTGTCACCGTCGGCCCCGGAATCGCACCGGGTCCACCTTCTCGTCCCGAAGGACGATCCGGGTCGCGGGCTGTCACCGCCGGTAGGGAATTCCACCCCTCCCCGGGAACGCCCGTCCAGCCTACCCGCTCGGGCCGGCCCCCCGGACGCCCGCCCCGATCGGGCGCGGCCGTCGTCAGGGAAGCTCGACCTCGAGATCGATCGGTTCCTCGCCGTCGCGGCGGCGGTCGACCGCGTAGGTGGAGCGACCCCGGCCCCGGGTCTTGGCGTAGCGCTTCATCTCCGTCGCGATCGTCACCACCTCGCCGACGTGGGCGTAGTCGCGGCGGGTGGTGGTCGCCACGCCGATCGACAGCGACAGCAACCCGTAGCGTTGCGGCACACCGCGGCGGTCGGGCACCTCGATGGAGCCGGCCGCGCGGTCGTCCGGGTCGTACAGGGTCGGGGCCAGCGCGTCGAAGTGTTCGCAGACGGCTTCGGCCACGGGTTCGGCGAGGTCGGGCGGCAGGATCACCACGAAGTCGTCACCGCCGACGTGGCCGACGAAGGTGTCTTCGTCGCCGAGGTCGCGGGCCACGGTCCGCAGCAGGTCGCCCACGGCGCGCAAGGCCTCGTCGCCGCGCAGGAAGCCGTAGTGGTCGTTGAACGGTTTGAACTGGTCGAGGTCGACGTAGAGCAGCGCGAACGGCTCGTCACGCTCGAGTCGCTCGCCGAGCTCGGTGAGGATGCGTTCGTTGCCGGGCAGGCCGCTGAGCGGGTTCAGCGAGCGCTGCTGGTCGGCGCGGCGCAGCGCCGCCCGCACCCGTGCCAGCAGCACGTCCGTGTCGAACGGCTTGGTGATGTAGTCGTCCGCGCCCGCGTCCAGCCCCTGCAGGGTGTCCTCGCGCTGATCGCGGGCGGTCATCATCACGACCGGCAGGTGGCTCGTGCGGGCGTCGTCGCGCAGGCGCCGCAGGGTCTGCATGCCGTCCAGGCGCGGCATCATGATGTCGAGCAGGACCAGGTCCGGGCCGCCGCCGCGCGCCCGCTCCAGGGCCTGGATGCCGTCGCCGGCCTCCAGCACCTCGAAACCCGCGAGGTCCAGCGTCAACGCCAGGAACGCGCGGATGTCGGCGTCGTCGTCGACGACCAGGACCCGCTGGGTCACGCAGCGCCCTCGCCGCCGGCCACCTCGAGCGCCGCGAACGCGGCCTCCAGCACTTGGCGCGCCGCCGCGGGCCGGTCGGGCTGGTCGAACACGGCCGAGCCGGCCACGAACGTGTCGGCGCCGGCCGCGGCCGTCCCGCCCACGGTCTTGGCGGAGATGCCCCCGTCGACCTGGATGCGGAAGTCGGCGCCGAGGTGCTGACGGGCACGGACCGCCTCGGCGATCTTGGGCAGGACCTCGGGCATGAACGCCTGCCCACCGAAGCCGGGCTGCACCGTCATGACGAGGAGCATGTCGACGTGCGGCAGCAGCTCCTCGACCAGCGACAGCGGCTGGTGGGGGCGCACCGCGACCCCGACCTGGCTGCCGGCGTCGCGCAGCAGCTCCACGAGCCCGAGCGGGTCGTCCTCCACCTCGGGGTGGAACGTGACCGAGTCGGCGCCCGCGGCCACGACCTGCGGCGCGTACGTGCGCGGATCGGTGATCATGAGGTGGGCGTCGAGCAGCAGCGGCGTCGCCGCCCGCAGGCTCTTCACCACCGGCGGGCCGATCGTGAGGTTGGGCACGTAGTGGGCGTCCATCACGTCGACGTGGATCATCGACACGGCCGGGGCGACGTCCGCGATCTCGTCGGCCAGACGCGCGAAGTCGGCCGACAGGATGGACGGAGCGACACGCAGGTCATGCACGGAACGGCCCTTTCTGGCCACGGCGAACGCTGACGGCAGCGTAGCCGCGACGGTCATCCCACCATCGGCCGCCGAGGTGCCCCGCTCAAGCGTCTGCGGCGCGCCGCCCGAGCGTTCGGCCGACGCGTCGCTCAGGGGTCGGGCTGGTCACGACGTCGCCAGGTGGCGACGTACATCCCGTCCGTGTCGTCGGCGTCGGGCAGCAGCTGCCGCCGCTCCCCCGGCTCGAACCCACTGCCGTGGGCGTCGTCGAACCAGGCTGCGACCTGCTCGGTCTCCGCCGCCGTCCAGGTGCACACCGCGTAGGTCAGGGTGCCGCCGGCGGCGACGCGCTCCGCGGCGGCGTCGAGGAGGCGGCGCTGCACCCCGGCCAGCTCCGTGGCGTCGGCCGGCCGGCGCCGCCAGCGCACCTCGGGACGGCGGCGGCCGGTGCCCAGCCCGCTGCACGGCGCGTCGAGCAGGACCCGGTCGTAGCGCTCCTGGGCGGGCAGCGGCGGGCGGGTCGCGTCGCCGACGTGGACGTCGACGTCCACGCCCAGCCGGGCGGCCGCCTGCTCGACCAGCTTGGCGCGGTGGGGATGCAGCTCCACCGCAACGACCCGGCCGGCGGGACCGACGAGCGCGGCGAGGTGGGCGCTCTTGCCGCCCGGGCCGGCACACAGGTCCAGCACCCGTTCCCCCGGCCCGGCGCCGGTCGCCCGGGCCACCTGCATCGACGCCTCGTCCTGGACCGCGGCCCGGCCGTCGCGGACGGCGTCCAGCCGGCGCGGATCGGCGCCGGGCACCCGCACCGACTCGGGCAGGCTGCCGGGCCGGGCGTCCAGGCCGGCGTCGCGCAGCTCGGCGACCAGCGCGTCGCGGTCGCCGGTGGCGCGCAGCGTCACCCCCGGCGGCGCGTCGTCGGCCTCCAGGATCGCGCGGGTGCGCTCGAGCCCGTAGCGGTGCAGCAGGTCGCTGACGACCCACTCCGGGTGGGCGGTGGTCAGTGCGAGCGCGGTGACCGGCTCGGCGTCCGCGTCCGGCCACGGCAGGGTGTCGCGGCGACGATCGAGGTTGCGGAGCACGCCGTTGACGAACCCGCCGGCGCCCTTGGCGCGGTTGCGGGGCACGACCTCCCGCGCCAGTGCGACGGAGGTGGACACGGCGGCGCGCGAGGGCACCGAAGTGCGCAGCAGTTGCAGTGCGCCCAGTCGCAGGATCCGCCGGAGCGCGGGCTCGACCGCGTCCAGCGGCCGTGTCAGCACCTGCTGCAGCGCCCAGTCCAGGGTGCCTTCCCAGCGCAGCGTGTCGTAGGCCAGGTGGGACGCGAACGCGCGGTCGCGGGCGGCGTCGAGCCGGTCGACCGCCGCCGGCACGGCGAGGTTGGCGTACGCGTCGTCCTCGTCGACGGCGGTCAGCGCCGCCAGCGCGGCGCGTCGGGCGGGCAGGCCGGCGTCGCTCACGAGGCGTACTCGCCGAGCCGTTCGCCCGGCTCGGGCCGGTAGCCGTTGGCGAACGCGACGCCGTCCATCGCGGCCTTGCCCTCCGGCTGCACGCGCCGCAGCAGCACGGCCCCGTCACCCGCGGCCACCTCGACACCCTCGCCGGTGCGTGCGACGACGGTGCCCGGCTCGCCGGTCGTGTCCGTGGCGCGGGTGGCCAGCACCTTCAGGCGCCGGCCACGCCACGTGGTGTGGGCGCCGGGGGCCGGGTCGGCGCTGCGGACGAGGTCGACGACCGCGCGGGCCGGCGCCCGCCAGTCGATGCGCACGTCGTCCGGGGTGATCTTCGGCGCCAGCGTCGCACCCTCGGCGGGTTGGGCCACCGGCTCCTCGCCGGCGACCAGTCGCCGGATCGAGTCGACCAGCACGGGCGCGCCCAGCCGTGCCAGACGGGCGAGCAGGTCACCGGCGGACTCGTCGGGGTCGATGGGCACCACGACCCGGTCGAGGATCGGGCCGGTGTCCATGCCCTCGTCGAGCACGAAGGTCGTGATGCCGGTCCTCTCGTCGCCGGCCCGCAGGGCGTGCTGGACGGGAGCGGCGCCGCGCCAGCGTGGCAACAGGGAGAAGTGCAGGTTGACGAACCCGCGGCCTCCGGCCTCCAGGAACCGCTTGGGCAGCAGCGCGCCGTAGGCGACGACCGCGCAGGCGTCCACCTGCAGCGCGGCGAACTCGTCGAGCACCTCGCTCGGCTTGGCCGGCTGCCAGACCTCGAGCCCGTGGGCGAGCGCGGCCTGCTTCACCGGCGGCGCGACCGGAGTCCGCGAGCGGCCCTTCGGACGGTCGGGGTTGGTGAGGACCACGGCCACCTCGACGTCGCCGGCCGCGACGAGGGCATCGAGGGCGGGCACGGCCACCTCAGGGGTGCCGAGGAACGCGACACGCACGGGGAGCTCCTCCGGGTCGGGGCAGCGGGGCACGGCGACGCGGGGCCCCGCGACCGCTGCGTCGAGGGGCGGCGCCGACCGCGCGGCGAATCAGCGCGGGCGACGGCCGAGCAGCAGGCCGCCCGGCTTCGGCGGCGTCGGGTCGTCGAGCCCCTGCTCGATCCGGTAGTCCCGGATCCGGCGCAACGCCTCCTGCTTGTCGTGCTTGGCGAGGTGGTCGACGAACAGGATGCCGTTGAGGTGGTCCATCTCGTGCAACCAGATGCGGGCGAAGTAGCCCTCCAGTTGGACCTTCTGGTGGTCGCCGCCCAGGTCCTGGTAGCCGACCTCGATGCGTAGCGGCCGCTGCACGGGGTAGAACAGGCCGGGGAACGACAGACACCCCTCCTCGCCGTCCTGCAGGTCCTCCTCGGAGGCGTCGAGCAGGGTCGGGTTCACGACCGCACCACCCAGGTCGTCGCCATCCTCCTGCGGGACCTCCCAGGTGAACAGCCGCTTGAGCACGCCGACCTGGTTCGCGGCCAGGCCGACGCCCTCGGCCGCGCGCATGGTGTCGAACATGTCGCCGGCCAGCTTGGCGAGGCGGCCGTCGAAGTCCTCGACCTCGTGAGCGCGCTGACGCAGCACGGGGTCCCCGAAGATACGGATCTCGAGCCTGCTCACGAGGTGCTCCTGGGACGTCGTCGTCGCGGCCAAGCGTACGCCAGCCCCGGTGGTCCGGGCGCCGCCTGCCGGTCACCAGGCGTCGACCGGATCCACGTCGAGGCGCACGTCGCGGTCGTCCGTGCTCCACGCCTCGCGCAGCGGCCGCAGCGCGGCCAGGGTCGCGGCCCGGTCGTCGACCTTCAGCAGCAGCTGCCATCGGCCGTCGACCGGGACCGGGCCGAGCAGGTCGTCCCCGGCGGGCAGCGCCGCGCGCAACGCCTCGAGGTCGCCGGTCGGGTCGGCGCCGAAGTCGAGCCGCAATGCGTGCGCGAGCGGCGGGAACCGCAGGGCGGCGCGCTGCTGGACCTCGGCCCGCCAGAACGCGCCCGGGTCCCAGCCCGCCAGGGCCGCGATCGCGGGATGGTCGGGTTCGCGGGTCTGGGCGACGACCAGGCCGGGTGAGGTGCGGACGCGGCCGTGCACGGTCCATGCGGCGACGGTCATCGCCAGCCGCAGGGTGTCCTCGGCCGCGTCCAGCGACGGCCGCCGCAGGGAGCCGTCGAGGTCGGGCAGCACGACCGCGCCGACCGGACCCGGCGGACGGTCGAGCACCGACCCGCGGGTCATCACCAGCACGGCCGGCGGGTCCGGGGCCGGCTGGCCGTAGCCCTCCAGGACCGCCACCGGCACGTCGAATGCGCGCCGGAGCTCGGCCCCCAGCCGGGCGGCGCCGGCCGCCAAGGGTACGACGCGCCGCTCGCCGCAGGCGGGGCAGGCCGGCACGCGGGGCGCCTGCCACCCGCAGCCGTCGCACGACACCGACGCGCCGTGCAGGGCCAGCGACGACGCGCAAACCGGGCACGCGGTCCGCTCCCCGCAGCGTCCGCACACGAGGGCCCGACCCTCTCCGCGACGGCTGGCGAGCAGCACCCCGTAGCTGCCGGCCCGTACCGCTTCGCGCAGGGACCGCCAGGACGCCCGCGTCAGCCGAGCTCGTGGCTCGCCCTCACCGGTGTCGACCCGCACGCGCGGGCGGGCGTCGCGCTCGGCGTCCCGCGACGGCGTGACGGGCGCGACCCGCCGTTCCCGCAGCAGCCGCCAGGCGACCGCGCTGGGCACCGTGGCGACGGCCAGGCCGACCCCGCCGGCGCGGCGGGCCCGCTCCAGCACGACGTCGCGGGCATGGTGGCGGGGGCTGCGCCGCTCCTTGTAGGCCGGGTTGGCCTCGTCGAGCACCACGGCCAGCCCGAGCCGCTCCAGCGGCGTCCACACGGCGCCGCGCTCGCCGACGACCACCCGGGCGATCCCGCAGCGCGCCTCCAGCCAGCGGCGGTAGGCCACCCGCGGCGACGGCCCGCCCCGCAGGTCGACCGCCAGGTCTCCGGCGGCGGCCACCACGGCGTCCGCGACCGGCGAGGCCGGATCCGGCACGAGCACGAGCACGTCGCGGTCGCCGGCCAGACACAGCTGCGCGAGTTCGGCCAGCCGGGCCGCGACGTCCTCGCCCGGCAGCGGCCGCCACAGGAACGAGCCGGCGCCGGCGGCCACGGCCGCCCGCAGCTCCGTGCCCGACTCGCCGTAGACCGCCCAGGCGGCGTCGACGTCGGCGGCCGGCGGCGGTGGGTCGGGGCGCGGACGGCGGGCCGTGCCGGGTGGGAACCAGCCGGCGTCGGCGGCACGCCGCTCGACGTCCACCGTGCGCGCCGGCAGGGCATGCCGGACCACGTCGGCCAGCGGCGCCCCGTACCGGTCGGCCGCCCACCGCAGCAGGCCCAGCTCGTCCGGTCGCACCCAGACGTGCTCGCCGAGCAGCCGTTTCAGCGGTCGCAACCGCGCGGGCGGCACCTCGCTGTGGTCGCCCACCTCGACGACCAGGCCGCGCACGGACCGGCCCGCGAACGCGACCTGCACCCGCTGGCCCGCCACCACCTCGACGTCGTCGGGAACGAGGTAGTCGAACGCGCGGTCGAGGTGGAACGGCTCCACCTCGACGACGACCCGGGCGATGCGCCGCGGCGGGCCGTCCGCTCCGAGCTGGTCCGGCTCCGGCCCGCGGGCTTCCGAACGGGTCCGGTCCGGATCGTCCGGGCCCGGCGTCACGACGCCGACGGCGTCACTGAACGGCGCGACGCAGCGCGTCGGCGCGGTCGGTGCGCTCCCAGGTGAACCGGTCGCCCTCGCGGCCGAAGTGGCCGTAGGCCGCGGTCTGGCGGTAGCCCGGCTTGCGCAGCTCCAGCGCGTCGGCGATGGCGGCGGGGCGCAGGTCGAAGACCTCGCGCACGCCGCGCAGGATCGCGTCGGGGTCGACCTGCTCGGTCCCGAAGGTCTCCAGGTTGAGCGACACCGGGGAGGCCACGCCGATCGCGTAGGCGACCTGCAGTTCGGCGCGCTTGGCGAGGCCGGCGGCGACGATGTTCTTGGCCACCCACCGCACCGCGTACGCCGCCGATCGGTCGACCTTCGACGGGTCCTTGCCGGAGAACGCCCCACCGCCGTGTCTGGCCATGCCGCCGTAGGTGTCGACGATGATCTTGCGGCCCGTCAGGCCGGCGTCCGCCAGCGGACCGCCCAGCTCGAACCGGCCGGTCGGGTTGACGTAGACCTTCACGTCCGATGTGTCGATGTCGTCGGGCAGCAGCGGCTGGATGACCTGTTCCTCGATGTCGGGCCGCAGCAGTGTCGACAGGTCGATCTCCGAGCGGTGCTGGGTGGAGATGACAACCGCCGTGATCGCCTTCGGCACCCCGTTCTCGTAGGCGACGGTGACCTGCGTCTTGCCGTCGGGACGCAGGTAGGGGATCTCGCCCGACTTGCGCACGTCCGACAGGCGGTGGGCCATCCGGTGCGCGAGGTAGATCGGCGTCGGCATCAACGAGGGGGTCTCGTCGGTGGCGTAGCCGAACATCATCCCCTGGTCGCCGGCGCCCTGCAGCGCGTAGGGGTCGGTGTCCTCGCCGGTGCGCGACTCGAAGGCCGTGTCGACGCCCATCGCGATGTCGGGCGACTGCTCGTCGATGGCGACCGAAACCCCACAGGTGTTGCCGTCGAAGCCCATGTCGTGGTGGTCGTAGCCGATCGACAGGACCGTGTCGCGCACGACGCGGGGGATGTCCACGTAGGTCTCGGTGGAGATCTCGCCGGCGATGATGACCTGACCGGTCGTCACCAGCGTCTCGCAGGCGACGCGCCCCTGCGGGTCCTCGGCCAGGATGGCGTCGAGGATGGCGTCCGAGATCTGGTCGGCCATCTTGTCCGGGTGCCCCTCGGTCACGGACTCGGACGTGAACAGGCTTCGACGCGACACGGGTACTCCTGGCAGACGTGGACGTCCGGCACCTCACGGAGCGGGGCGCGGACGACGCGCCAGCCTAGCGAGGATCAGCCCTGGCGAAGTCGGGCCGCCACCTCGTCGAGGATCCGGTCGGCCACCATCGTCTTGGCCGCCAGCGCCACCTCGACCCGGCTGCCGTCGCGGCCGAGGATCACGACGCGGTTGGTGTCGACCCCGAAGCCGGCGTCGGCGGCACCGACGTCGTTGACGACGAGCAGATCGGCGTTCTTGCGGGCGAGCTTGTCGCGCCCGTAGGCCTCCACGTCGTCGGTCTCCGCGGCGAAACCGACGAGCAGGGCTCGCAGGCCTCCGCCGGCCTTGCGGGCACCGAGCTCCGCCAGGATGTCCGGGTTGGGCACCAGCTCCAGCCGCGGAGCCCCGGCCGCCTTCTTGAGCTTGGAGGCCGCCGCCTGCGCCGGGCGGAAGTCGGCCACGGCCGCGGCCTTGACGACCACGTCGACCGCGTCGACCCGAGCCAGCACGGCGTCGCGCATCTCGAGCGCCGTGGTGACGTCGTGGCGTTCCACACCCGGCGGCGTCGCCAACGATGACGGCGCGGCGACGAGATCGACCTTGGCGCCGCGGGCGGCAGCCGCGGCCGCCACCGCGAAGCCCATCTTCCCGCTGGAGCGGTTGCCGAGGAAGCGCACGGGATCGATCGGCTCCCGGGTGCCGCCGGCGGTGACCAGCACCCGCCGGCCGGCGAGGTCGTCACGGCGACTGCGGGTGGCCTGGAGGTGGGCGACGATCCGGGCGTAGGCCTCGTCGGGTTCGACAAGCCGCCCGGCGCCGGCGTCGCCACCCATCAGCGGCCCGACCGCCGGGCCGAGCACGTCGACGCCGCGCTCGCGCAGTACGGCCGCGTTGCGGCGCGTGGCCGCGTGCTCCCACATCTCGGTGTGCATCGCCGGTGCCACGACCAGCGGGCAGGTGGCGGCCAGCAGCGTCGTGGTCAGCAGATCGTCGGCATGGCCGCCGGCGAGCTTGGCCAGGACATTGGCGGTCGCCGGGTAGACGACGGCGACGTCGGCGGCGCGCCCCAGCGCGACGTGGGTCTCGTCAGGGATGTCCTGCCAGACCTCGTCACGCACGTGGCGGCCGGTGATGCCCTCGAACGTGGCGGCACCCACGAAGTGGCGGGCGCCACGGGTGAGCACCGGATCGACGGTGGCCCCGGCACCGACCAGCAGCCGTGCCAGGAGCGCGGCCTTGTACGCCGCGATGCCGCCGCTGACGCCCAGCAGGATCCGGGCGCCGCGCAGATCGCTCACGTGCGTGCTCCCGACTCGGGCCGCGGCGGCGTGCCGCCGCAAGGTCAGGCCTGTTCGTCGCCCTCGATGAACGCGAGCGGGTCGGTGCCGTCCCCGGCCGACTCGACGCCTTCGATCTTCGCCTGCGAGATCTCCTCGAGCGCGATCGACAGCGGCTTGTTCGACGCGGTTTGGACCAGCGGCGGGACGTACTGGCCGAGGCCCTCGCCGAGCTGCGCGTAGTAGCCGTTGATCTCGCGGGCGCGCTTGGCCGCGAGGTGCACCAGGTGGAACTTCGAGTCCACCTTGTCCATCAGGTCGTCGATGCGAGCGATCGGAGTACCTCCGCGAGCGTGGGAGACGGGGAAGCGTGGCGAGACGTCGTGCACGGGCAGGCGGACACGGCCGCCCCGGGCGCGGTCGCGTCAGGCTACCGGCTCGCACGCAAGATGTGTGCCGGAGCTCGGGTCCTCGCGGCATCGTGCCCGGTAGGGTTCCGCCACGCCCTTCTGCGGGCACGGGGCGGCGGACGACCGGGGCGCAGGCATGGAACCGATGGTGTTGATCGTGCTGGCCGTGATCGCGATCGGCGGCCTGGCGTGGTACGTCCAGCACGTGCAGCGGCGCCGGCTCGAGGAGTCGATGGCCCAGCTGCTGGCGCGCGAACCGGGCCTGGCACCCACGACGACGCCCCTCGGGCTGCCGGCGAAGCAGCTGGCCGCGACCTTCACCGGCTGCAAGCGGGGCGACCGCAAGCACGGCGTGCGCTACGGGGTCCAGGGCCCGTTGCCGGTCACCCTCCACGGCGAACCGGCCGAACTGGCCTGCGCCGCATTCGAGTGGTGGTGGGAGGAGCGGCGCGAGAACCGCGACGCCAACGGCAACACGACGACCACCTACGTGACCCGCCGCACGATGGTCACCGTGACGCGGCTGCCGGCGCCGGTTCCCGACCACGTCCGCATCGGACCGGAGTCGGTCTTCGGACGGCTCGGGCTCTCACGCCGCGACCACCAGCTGGAGTCAGACGCCTTCAACCGCCGGTTCCGGGTGGTCGCCGACGACCGCATGCTGACGGTGCAGCTGCTCGACGCGCGCCTGCAGGAACTGCTGCTCGCCGAGTTCCAGGGTCGCACCATCGAACTGCTTGGCGACCTGCTGGTGGTGTCGGGCGACCCGTCCCACCGCGACACGTCGCTGACCGGCTGCGTCGGCCAGCTGCCGGCCGTGCGGCAGGACACCGCCCGCGTCCTGGGTGCCGTGCCCGCCCAGTTCTGGCGCGCCCTCGATCGACGGCCCTGAAGGAGACCGCATGGATCCCGGTGTGCTGGTCGCGATCGTCGTCGCCGTCGCCGTGGTGTTCGCCCCGATCTATACCTACAACCGGTTCGTCGCCCAGCGGGCGTCCATGGACGCCGCCTGGGCGGGCATCGACGTCGAGTTGCAGCGCCGCCACGACCTCGTCCCGAACCTGGTACGCAGCGTGCAGGGCTACGCCGCCCACGAACGTGCCCTGTTCGAGCAGGTCGTCGAGGCCCGCAACCGGGCGGTGGCGTCCGTGGCCCCCGAGGTGCCGGTGACCGACCAGGCCCGGGCCGAGGACGCGCTCACCGAGCGGCTGACCGGCCTGCTGGTGCTGGCCGAGGGCTACCCGCAGCTGCGCGCCGACCGGGTGTTCCTCGACCTGCAACGGCAGCTGGTGGAGACCGAGGACCGCATCTCCGCCTCGCGCCGGCTCTACAACCTCGAGGTGGCCGCCTACGAGCGTCGGCGGCAGGCGTTCCCGTCGAACCTGGTCGCGTCCGCGTTCGGGTTCGACCGCCGCCCGCTGTTCGAGATCCTGGACGCCGCCGCGCGACACGCCCCGCACGTCAGCGCCTGACGCAGCACCGCTGGTCCGGCTGGCGCGCCGGCGTCGAGGTGGTGGGGCCGGACTGCGGACGTACTCGCGACTCGGCGCGGCCGCCACCGAGCGGCGGCGGGCCGCACTGCACGCACGTCGAGCCCACCACGCGACGCCCCGCGGGGGCGGGTTCGGCGTGGTGGGCGGGTGACGTGGTGGATCTCGCGCGAGGCCGCGACGCGATTGGCGGCGCGGTTGCTCGCGTCAGAACGGCATGGCGTCGTGAGGGTCGGCGGCGTCGGCGTCTTCGGGTCCGTCGCGAGGCGCGGCGGGCGGGTCGGCACCGGTTCGCGGCGAGCCGCGCGGCGTGGCCGGCGGGTCGGTGCCGCCGCTCGGCCCGTCGCGTGGTGCGGCCGGTGGGTCGGTGCCGCCGCTGGGACCGCGGTCGGCGGGTGTGGGTGGGAGGGGGATGCGGGTGGTGCCGGGCAGGGTCCGGATCCGCAGTCCGGTGCGGGGGTGGTGCCAGATGCGGACGCCGTCGGCGGTCTGGGAGACGGTCCAGCCGGCGGTCTCCTTGGTGTGGTTGGTGGGCCGGCACACCGGCGCCAGCTGATCGATGTCGGTGCGTCCCGTCAGCTCGCCAGGGCGGACCGGGTGCCAGGGCCTTGCGTGGTCCAGATCGCAGGCCAGCGCGGCGACCTGGCAGCCCGGTTCGCTGCAGGTGTCGTGCACCGCGAGCACGGCGTCGGACAGCCAACCGGGCGGCAACCGGCGGGTCCGGCCGACGCCGAGGACCTGGCCGGTGTCGTCGACGACGATGGCCCGCAGCTCGGTGCCGCGTTGGTCGAGCAGCCGCCGCGCCGCCACGGACGTGAGCTGCAGCCGCCCGCCGGACAGGCGGGTCAACACCTCGGCCGGCAGCCGGCCGGTGTCGAGCAGGGTGTCGTACGAGACACGCAGCAACACCTTGACCGGCACCCGCCCCTCACCATCGCCGGTCGCGCCGGCCTCCAACAGGTCGATCAGCTTCTCGAACCGGCGCCGGCCCCGATCGGCCGACGCCTGCCGGACCTGGTCGGGATCCGGGTCGTGGCCGATGCCGGCCTTGGTGGCCGGACCGGCCCGGCCGGGGTCGGTGGCGGCCTCTAGCAGCGCGAAGTTGGCCGCGCCTGCCTGTCCGAAGAACCTGCCGCCGCTGCCGTCCAGCCGCGGCTGGAGCACCAGCATCTCCGCCGGCTCGTCGTCCGGGTCAGCGGGTTCGGGGTCGGTGGCGGTGAGGTCGGCGGCCAGCCACCGCACCAGGCCGGATACGGCATCCGGGTCCGTGCCCTCCAACCGGTCGACCAGCTCGTCGACCGCGGCGTCCAGTTGCGCGTCGAGCCGGCGCGGCAGCCGGGCGACTTCCAGCGCGATGATCCGCAGCTGTGCCCACGAGATCCGGGCTTGGTCGAATGCGGCCTTGAGGCCGGGCAGCCGCCGCAACACGTCGGCGGCCGTGAGCAGCATCCGCCGATCCGCCGTCGTACGGCGGGCCTCGGACAGCAGCCACTGCTCCAACGGCACCCCCGTGACCGTCTCAACCACGGAGTTGTCCTGGAGCTGGATGATCGTGTCCAACACCGAGGCGAGCAGCCGATCGACCAGGCGCAGCTCGTCGAGCATCCCGGCCAGCGCCGGCACCTCGGCCAGCAACGGGAACGCGTCCAGACCGTCGGCCGCAGCCGCCGGGTCGGAATCGGGCGGCGTAGCGGGCGTGGCGGCGGGACCGCCGGTGCCGGCAGCGCCAGCTGAGCCGGTCGCCGCATCACGCGCCGACACCGCGCCGCGCGTCGACGCTGCCTCTGCGCTCACCGACGCTTCGGCCTGGTAGCCGGCGCGATGGTCGGCGGCCAGCAGCTGCCCGACCGTGTGTGGACGCGTCCCCCGTCGCGCGGCGGCCCCACCGGCAACCCGGTAGCAGCCGGCCGGAGCGGCCGACAGCGACGGGGCGGAAGCGGTGCGAAGCATCGGCCGAGTATCGACGACGGGTGTGACACGGCCCGGATGCGTTGCCCGCGACCTGTGGAAACGGGACGGGCTCGCTCGCGTCTTCTCGGGTGAGCGGCTCCCTCAGGTGACGGTGCGCGCCGCGGCGATCGCGTCCAGCACCTCGGCGACGCAGCGGTCGAGGTCGTCGTTGACGACCACCGCGTCGAACAGATCACGCTGCGCCAACTCGCGTCGTGCTACCTCGAGACGGGCGTCTACGGCCTCGTCGTCCTCGGTCCCGCGGGTACGCAGGCGCCGTTCGAGCTCCGCGAAGGAGGGCGGGGCGAGGAACACCAGCAACGCGTCCGTGGACTGCTCGCGCACCTGTAGGGCGCCCTGCACCTCGATGTCGAGCACGACGACCTTGCCGTCCGCGACCGCCGCCTCGGCCGGGCGGCGCGGCGTGCCGTACAGGTTGCCGGCGTACTCGGCCCACTCCAGCAGTTCGCCGTCTGCCACCATCTGTTCGAAGCGGGGCCGGTCGACGAAGTGGTAGTCGACCCCGTCGGCCTCGTTCGGGCGCGCCGGACGAGTGGTCACGGACACCGACAGGACGCTGTCGGGCAGCGCCGCGCGGACGCGCCCGTGCACTGTGCCCTTGCCGACACCGCTGGGACCCGCGATCACGACCAGGAGGCCGCGAGGGGTCACGGGCGATGCTCGAACGTGGCCAGCAGCGCCTCGGTCTGCCGAGGTCCCAGGCCGCGAAGGCGGCGCGTGGGCGCGATGTCGAGTTCCTCCATCAGGCGACGGGCCTTCACCGGGCCGTACGCCGGCATGGCCTCGAGCACCTCGCAGACCTTCATCTTCGCCAGGGCGTCCGCCGACTCGGCCCGGTCCAGCACCTGCCGCAGACTGACCTCGCCGGCCTTGAGCATCTGCTTCAGCTCGGCACGGATGCGGCGCGCCTCCGCCGCCTTGGCGAGGGCGGCGCGGCGCTGCTCGGGATCGAGCTCGGGCAGCGGCATGCGGTTGGCTCCGGACGGGTCGCCGGCGGGTCGACGACCACGGCAACAGGTCGAATCGTCTCGTTCGCGGCGCAACCCTAGTCCGTGCGGTGGGCGGGTAGCGTCCCGGACGCGACGAACGCGCCACCGGTCGGGGAGGAAGCATGACCAGCATCGACCAGTTCGTGCTGGGGGTGGATCTCGACGGGGTCTGCGCCGACTACGAGGGCGCGTTCCGCGCGTCCGTGGTCCGCCACTTCGGCCGCCATCCGGACCAGTTGCCGCCACAGACGGTCATGGACGCCTACTCGCAATGGGGGTTGACGTTCGAGGAGTTCGAGCAGGCCCACAAGAAGGCGGTACTCGAGGACCGGATGTTCCGCCACATGGACCCGCTGCCGGGCGTGTCGGAGGCGCTGTGGCGGCTCTCCGACGCCGGCGTGTGGATCCGGATCATCACGCACCGGCTGCTGTTCAACTGGGCCCACGAGTCCAGCGCGGCCGACACCGCCTTCTGGCTCGACCAGCACAACATCCCCTACCGGGACCTGTGCTTCATCGGCGACAAGCCCAACGTGGGCGCGGACCTCTACGTCGACGACTCCCCGAGCAACGTGTTGGCGCTGCGCGGGGCGGGGCGTGCCGTGATCGTGTTCGACCAGCCCTACAACCGTGACCTGCCCAGCCCCCGGGCCCACACCTGGGACGACGTCGTGGCGTTGGTGGAGGCCGAGTTCGACGCCCGGTCCCGCCACGTGCCGCTGCCGCTCGAACTGGAGTGACGCCGGGCGCGACCTCGCCCAGGTCGCGGCCCTACGACGGCCCGGGTCTACGCTGCCGCCACTCCCCCGCCACCCGCCCCGATCGGTCCTGCCGTGCACGAACGCACCCGCGACTTCGTCGACTTCATGGTGCGGTGCGACGTGCTGACCTTCGGCGACTTCGTCGCCAAGTCCGGCCGGCGCACCCCCTACTTCGTCAACGCCGGCCGCTACCGCACCGGCACACAGGTGGCCGAACTCGGCCGCTTCTACGCCGCCACGATCGACGAGGCGTTCGGCGACGGCGTCGACGTGCTGTTCGGTCCCGCCTACAAGGGCATCCCGCTGGCGGTGACCACCGCCATCGCGCTGGCGGAGCATCACGACCGCGACGTGGGCTTCTGCTTCGACCGCAAGGAAGCCAAGGACCACGGCGAAGGTGGCTCGCTCGTGGGTCACCCGCTCGCCGACGGTGACCGGGTGGTCGTCGTCGAGGACGTCACCACCGCGGGCACCTCGATCCGCAACACCCTGCCACTGCTGCGCGCCGCCGCGGACGTCGAGGTGGTCGGGCTGGTCGTCGGCGTGGACCGCCGCGAACGTGGCTCGCGTGACGACGTGTCGGCGCTGGACGAGTTGGCCGAGGACCACGGGCTGCGCACGGTGGCGCTCGCCACCGTGGACGACGTCGTGGAGCACCTGCGCGACCGCGAGGTGGATGGCCGGCGGGTGCTGGGCGACGACGACCTCGACCGGATCGCGCGCTACCGAGCGATCTACGGGGTGCGCTGAGCACTTCCGCGGCGCCCCGCGCAGCGCTCTGGAGCAGGGCGGCGAGGCGGCGGGATCGGCCGAGTCGGCCCGGGTTCCCGGCGGTTGGGGGCTTTTACGTTGTTCTTACCCTTTCGTGCGCTCGCCGTTCCCGGACTGTCGTGGCGGGGACAGTGGCCGATCGGGATGGTTAGCCTCCTTGCCTCGCTGACCGCGAACCGTGAGCTGCCCGTGTCCAAGTCGCGCCGTCCCGACCCGTCCAACTCGACCACCGCGCCGCGCCGCCGTTCCGTGCGCCGTCCGAGCTCGCCAGGCTCGGACGTCTGGCGCGACAAGCGCGTCTGGGTCGCGGCCACCGGGCTCGTGGTGATGATCGCGGCCCTGGTGGCGCTGAGCTGGCCGACCACGGCGGCGGAGCCGCAGCGCGTGGTCCTCTCCGAGGCGATCGAGCGGGTGCGCGGCGGCGAGGTCGCCTTCGCCACCATCGACGACAAGAGCCGCGAGGTGCTGCTCGTCCTGGGCGACCCGGCCACGGCCACCTCGCCGGCCATCGCCCCCGACGGCGCCTTCGAGTTGCCCGAGGGCGAGCAGCTGGTCGCGGCCTACAACGAGGGCTACGGCCCCGACCTGGCCGCCATCTTCGTCGACGCGGGTGTGCCGTTCACAGGCGAGCCGGAGCCCGAACCGGACCGGCTGACCCCGATCGTCACGAACCTGCTGCCGGCCCTGCTGATCGTGTCGTTCCTGCTGTGGTTCGTGGCGCGCAAGGGTGGCTTCGGCCAGTTCGGCAAGTCCAACCGTGGCCCGGCCGCAGTGCCCTCCACGCGCTTCAGCGACGTCGCGGGCGCCGACGAGGCCGTCGCCGAGCTGCGCGAGGTCGTGGACCTGCTGCACGATCCGGAGCGGTTCGCCGCCAGCGGCGCGACCGTGCCGCGCGGGTTCCTGCTCGAGGGCCCGCCCGGGACCGGCAAGACGCTGCTGGCCCGTGCGGTCGCCGGCGAGGCGGGCGTGCCGTTCTTCAGCCTGTCCGGGTCGGAGTTCGTGGAGATGTTCGTCGGCGTCGGCGCCAGCCGCGTCCGCGACGTGTTCGCCAAGGCCCGCAAGCACGAGCGGGCGATCATCTTCATCGACGAGATCGACGCCATCGGCAAGGCGCGCGGCAACGGTCCGTCCTCGGGTGCCAACGACGAACGCGAGGCGACGCTCAACCAGTTGCTCGTCGAGATGGACGGCTTCGAGGGTTCGGGCATCATCACGCTGGCCGCCACGAACCGGGCGGACGTGCTCGACCAGGCGCTGCTGCGCGCCGGGCGCTTCGACCGTCGGATCGCCGTGCCGGCACCCGACCGGGTCGGCCGCACGAAGATCCTCGAGCTGCACACCGACGGTCGCCGGCTGGCCGACGACGTCGACCTGGTCGCGCTGGCCCGCCGCACGCCCGGCATGACCGGCGCCGACCTCGCCGCCCTCGTCAACAGCGCCACCCTCGAGGCGGCCCGCGACGGCGCCGAGGCCGTCAACGCCGACCACCTCGAGGCAGCCCTGTCGACGGCGATGCTCGGCCGCGAACGTCGCTCGGCGGTCACCACCGACCGCGACCGCACCATCACGGCCTGGCACGAGGCCGGTCACACCCTCGCCGCGCTGCTGCAGCCGGACGCCGACGACCCGGTCACCGTCACGATCGTGCCGCGCGGGCCGGCCGGCGGCGTCACGTGGATGAGCGGCAACGACAACGCCTTCATGACCGCCAGCGAGGCGCGGGCCAAGCTGGTGACCGCGATGGCGGGCCGCGCGGCCGAGGAGCGCCTGCTGGCCGGCTCGTTCACGCAGGGCGCAGCCGGTGACTTCCAGCACGCCACCGAACTGGCCACCAACATGGTGACCCGTTACGGCATGAGCCCCCTGGGCGTCGCCAGCCTCTCCCCCGAGCAGGTCGTCAACGGCCCGCTCGCCGAGCAGGTCCACGCGGCCGTCAACACGCTGCTCGACGAGGCGCTGGCGGAGGCTCGCGCGCTGCTCCAAACCAACGCGGACCTGCTGGCCGCGGTGGCCGACGGGCTGCTGCTCGACGAGACGCTGCACCTCGCCGACATCCTGCGCCTGCAGGGCGAGCTCGCCGAGGTCACCCGCGCCTGACCTGCGCCAGCGCCCGCATACCTGGTCGAGCCTGCGCCGCACGGTGGACCAAGCCGGTCGGACGGCGCCCACTCACGCGACGACGAGGTAGTGGAGCAGGGCGCCGGCGCCGGCACTGACGGCGAGGGTGCGGAGCATGGACCAACGGAGCTTGAACATGGCGAAGAAAGCCGCGGTCGCGATGGCGGCGGCGAGCGGATCGAGGCTGGCGGATTCAGGGGTGTAGAGCCGGACGCCGTACGCGTGGAGTTCGTCGACCTGCCCGAAGATGGTGTGCAGTGAGAACCAGACGGCGAGGTTGAGCACGACGCCGACCACCGCGGCGGTGATCGCCGACAGCGCGGAGGTGAGCCGGTGGTTGCCGCGCAGGTACTCGATGTAGGGCGCGCCGAGGAAGATCCAGAGGAAGCAGGGCACGAACGTGACCCAGGTGGTGAGAATCGCGCCGAGCACACCGGCCAGCATCGGGTCGAGACCGAGGTCGGCGCGGTAGGCACCCATGAAGCCGACGAACTGCACCACCTGGATGAGCGGCCCCGGGGTGGTCTCGGCCATGCCGAGCCCGTCGAGCATCTCGCCCGGAGCGAGCCAGCCGTAGGTCTGCACCGCCTGCTGGGCGAGGTAGGCCAGCACCGAGTAGGCGCCACCGAAGGTCACGACCGCGGCGGTGGAGAAGAAGGTGCCCTGCTGCACCCAGATGCTCTCACGGCCGGTCCAGATGGCCAGCCCGACGATCGGTGCGAACCACAAGGTCACGCCGATGGCCAGGACCTTCAGCGACCTTCGGGTGGAGGGCCGGACGGGTTGGTCGTCGTCGGAGACCCTGGCGCCTCCGTCTGCGGTGTCGTCGGCTGTGTGGCCACGGATGACGTCGAAGGTGTCGGGCCACCGTCGACCGCCGAAAAAGCCGAGGACGCCGGCGCCGGCGATGATGAACGGGAAGGGGACGTCGAGGAAGAAGATCGCGACGAAGGCGGCCCCGGCGATGGCGTACATCGTGCGGTTCTTCAACGCGCGTGAGCCGATGCGCACGACCGCGGCGGCGACGATGGCCATGACCGCCGGTTTGATGCCGTAGAAGATCGCCTCGACGGCCGTGACGTCCCCGAAGCCGGCGTACAGCACGCTGAGCGCCATGATCGCGAGGAAGCCCGGCAGCACGAACAGCCCGCCGGCGATCAGTCCCCCACGCGTCCCGTGCAGCAACCATCCGAAGTAGGTGGCCAACTGCTGGGCCTCGGGGCCGGGCAGCAGCATGCAGTAGTTGAGCGAGTGCAGGAACCGCTTCTCGGAGAACCAGCGCCGCTCCTCGATCAGGAACCGGTGCATGACGGCGATCTGTCCGGCCGGTCCGCCGAAGCTGTTGAGGGCCACCAATCCCCACACCCGGGTGGCCTCGCCGAGACCGATGCCATGCCCTGCCAGTCCCGGCGGTTCTTCACCGCCGGAGACGGCGGGGTCGCGATCGGCGTGCTCGGCGGTCATGCGAGGTCCTGGCGGGAAGCGCGAGCGGGAGTTGTAGCCGAGCGATCGGGAACGCGCTGCCCGACACCAGCCTTGGCTCCGGCACGGAGCCGGCCCATGGCGAGCTAGCTTCGCGGCGGCACGCACCGGACCGGGTGTGCTCGCCGAGCGGGAGGTGCTGCGCGTGCTGGTCGACAAGTCGCTCGAGGAACTCTGGACCTACCGGCCCGAGGTGGCCGAGCCCGCCGACTTCGACGCGTTCTGGAAGCAGCAACGCGACGCCGCGGCCGCCCACCCGCTGGCGGCCCGCTTCGCGCCGGCGCCGGTCGACCTGGTGACCGTCGAGGTCCTGGACGTGACCTTCGCCGGGCACGGGGGCACACCGGTGAAGGGCTGGCTGCTTTTGCCCCGGGACCGGACCGACGCGCTGCCGGCCGTGGTCGAGTACGTCGGCTACGGCGGCGGCCGTGGGTTGCCGCACGAGCGGCTGTTCTGGTCGGCCGCCGGGTTCGCCCACCTGGTGATGGACACGCGCGGGCAAGGCTCGTCGTGGGCGGTCGGTGACACCGCCGACGTCGGTGACACGGGCGCGCCGGCGGCCCCGGGGTTCCTGACGCGCGGGATCGCCGACCCGGCCACGCACTACTTCACGCGGCTGTTCGTCGACGCGGCCCGTGCGGTCGACGCCGTGCGGGCGCATCCGGCCGTCGATTCCGGCCGGGTCGCCGTGCTCGGCGGCAGTCAGGGCGGCGGGCTCGCGCTGGCCGCCGCCCACCTCGCCGAGCAGCCCGCCGCCGTGTCGTCGCAGGTGCCGTTCCTGGCCCACTTCCGGCGCGCCGTGGAGGTGACCGACGCGCTGCCCTACGGCGAGCTGTCGCGTTACTGCCGGACCCACCGCGACCGGGCCGACGAGGTGTTCGCGACGCTGAGCTACCTCGACGTCGTCAACCACGCCAGGCGGGCCCAGGCGCCGGCGCTGTTCAGCGTCGGGCTGGCCGACACGGTGTGTCCGCCGTCGACCGTGTTCGCCGCCTTCCACGCCTACGCGGGCGACAAGGACATTCGCGTCTACCCGTTCAACGAGCACGAAGGTGGCGGTGCCCACCACGTACGCGAGGAGCTGACCTTCCTGCGCGAGGTCCTGACGTGACGTACGCGAGTGCCGGGGTGCTCGCGGCGGCGGCCCGGGTCGCCCGGCGCCTGCGGCAGTACGACCTCACCGAGGCACACCTGCTCGCGGGCGTCCTCGATGGACCGGTGACGGCCGGCCGGCGCGCACTGGAAGCGGTCGGGCTGACCGCGGACGTGGTCGAGCGTGAGCTGGCCGGACGCGCCCCTGCGGCGGGTGCCGGAGGCGAGGCTGGCGCCACCACGCTCGCCGGCATCCGTGAGCTCTTGGCTCGGTCCGAGGGGGTGGCGATCGCCAACGGCTCGGCCGAGGTTCGCGCGGAGGACCTGCTGGTCGCGCTGCTGTGGAACGCCGCCGACACGGCCGGGATCGCGTTCCTGCAGCGACGTGGGATCACCACGGCGGCGTTGCGCGACGCGCTGGTCGCCGAGGGGGTCGCGGTGCCCGACCTGCCGCTGCCCCGGGCGGTCGAGCTCGCGTACGGCCCGGAGGTGTCGGGCCCGGCCGAGCGGTGGGGCGAGGTCTACGGCCACCTCGTGGAGGTGCTCGGCGCCCGCTGGCACTGGAGCTGGAACCTCACCGACGACGGCCGTTTCGTCGTCCAGGCCGAGGAGGACGCTGACCTGCCCGGCCTCCTCGGCGACCTCCTGGGTCCGGGCGCGGTGGACGTCGACGCGTCGCGACGCCACCGGTTGTGGGTCGACGCTCGTGCACCTCACGGCGCTGCCGGCCGCCCGTCGTGAGGACACCGCGCCGCCGGCTCGTCCTCGTCGCCGCCGGTCGAGAGCATGATCACCGGCACGCCGGCCGCCCGGAGGTCCGTGACCGCCCGGTCCAGCCGCGTGTGCCCGATGCCCTGCGCCCAGCGAGATCGGCCCGGCCCCGCACCGGGGGTGGAGGTCAGCCCGCTCCGAGCCGGGCATGGGCTGCCGCGAGCCTCGCCGCGGGCGAGCGCGAGCGGCCCGAACCGCCAGCGAGGTCGTCCGCCCAGCGCAACAACCGCTGGAGGTGGGGATCGACGCCGTCCGCTCGCGCTCGCACGTCGCCGACGAACACGGCGCCGCTGGTGCCGTCGATGGAGACCACGTCACCGGTCCGCAGCACCGTCGGACCGACCGTCACCGTGCCGGCGCCGGCGTCGATCGCGATGCCGGCCGCGCCGACGACAGCGGCCTTGGACAACGACCTCGCCACCACCGCGGCATGACTGGTCAGCCCGCCGGCCGCAGTCAGGACGCCGACCGCCGCGGCGATCCCGGGCATGTCCCGCGGCGACGTCACGGGCCGGACGAGGACCACGGGCCCCGTTCGGGCCAGCCGTATGGCCTCCTCCGAAGTGGTCGCGATCCGCCCGGTTGCGACGCCGGGCGACGCACCCAGCCCGGCCGTCAGCACGCGCTCGCCATCGTGGCTCGCGCGCGCTGCGGCGGCGCTCACCCGGACCTGCTCGGGGGTGATCCGTCGCAGTGCCTCGGTCGTGCCGATGCGCCCCTCGTCCACGAGCTCGACGGCGATCTTGATGGCGGCGCGGGCCGTGGCACCACCGACGCGGACCTGCAGCAGCCAGAGCCGCCCGGACTCGATGGTGAACTCGACGTGCACGAGGTCACGCAGTTCGCGCTCCAGCAGCGCCAAGGCGTCGAGGAGGGTGTCCCAGGCGTCTGGGAGGCGCTCCGCCAGGGCGGACAGTCGGCCGGTGTCGGCCCGGCCGGACACCACGTCCTCGCCCTGGGCGGTGAACAGCACGTCGCCGTAGGGCGCCCGATGGCCGGTCGTGGGGTCGCGGCTGAACGCCACACCCGTCGCGCTGTCGGCGTCCCGGTTGCCGAACACCATCGCCTGCACGACCGCGGCCGTCCCCAGGTCGTGCGGGATGTCCTGGCGCTGCCGGTAGGCGTGTGCCCGCGGCGAATGCCACGAGCCCAACACCGCCGCCACGGCACGCTCCACCTGCTCGACCGGGTCCTCGGGGATCGCGTGGCCGGCCCGGTCGAGCTGTTCCTCGACGGCTCCGAGCAACGCGTCGGGTCGTGTTGCACCCTGCCTCCCGGCGGCGTGCCGTCGCTCAAGGTCCGCGAAGACGGCCTCGTCCACCCCGGCGACGGTGGTGGCGTAGCTGCGCAGGAACCGGAAGCGGGTGTCGACGTGGAACGCCGACGGCGCCGCCTCGAGCGCGGCCTGCACCGGCAGGGCGCCGAGGTTCACGACCGTGTCCATCATCCCCGGCATGGACACCGCTGCCCCCGACCGAACCGCGACGAGCAGCGGTGCCCGTGGATCGCCCAGCCGGCGTCCCGTCACGCGTTCGAGTGCGTGCAGTTGCTCGCGGATCGCCGCGGCCACGTCGCCCGCGAGCGCGCCGTGGCGCAGGAAGTGCCGGCCGACCGGCGTGGTCACGACGAAGGCGGGCGGCACCGGCAGGCCCAGCCGCGCCATCGTGGCGAGCCCCACGGCCTTGTTCCCGAGCACCTCGGCGTCGAGGTCCTCCACGATGGCGTCGGCGAGCGCGACGACCCCTAGGCTTGCGCCGTGTCCTTCGCCCAACCGTCACCGACCGTGTCGACGTCCGGATGATCGAACCACACCCCACCCCGCCCGACCTGCTCGTGCTGCACACGCTGCGCTGCATCGGCTTCGCGTCCGTGCAGCGTGTGGAGGCGGCCCTCGCCGGGCTGACCGATGCGGACGTCGAGGAGGAACTGCTGTCCCTGGCCGCGCAGGGGTTGGTCACCCATGAACGGGGCGAGTTCGGTGGTTGGGGGCTCACCGACGCCGGCAAGGCCGCGGATACCGAACGGATCGGTGACGAACTGGACGTCGCCGGCGGACGCGGCGAGGTCCAGGTGGCCTACGTCGACTTCCTCGACCTCAACCCTCGGGCCCTGGACCTGTGCGGCGCGTGGCAGGTCCGCGGCGTCGACGGCAGCGTCGTCCTGAACGACCACACCGACGCGGAGTACGACAACAGCGTGCTGGCTCGGCTGGCCGACCTGGACGCCGAGGCACAGCACGTCTGTGCGCGCCTCGGGGCCCGACTGCAGCGGTTCTCACGCTACGGCCCACGGCTGGCCAGGGCCCTGGAACGCGCAGGCGCCGGCGACGTCGCCCAGATCACCGACAGCCTCGACTCGTACCACACGGTCTGGTTCCAGCTGCACGAGGATCTGCTCGCGACCCTGGGGATCGCTCGCGACGCCTGACCCGCCGTCGACGCTCAGACGGCGGTGCCGTCCCCGCTCTCCGCCACGATGCGGCCGGCGGTGCGCACGCCCGACCAGCGCTCGAGCTCGGCACGCAGGTCCAGCCGCTCGATGGGGGCGGCGTTCTCGAACTCACCCCAGGCCTCGCGCGGCAGCATCCACATGATCTCGAACTCGTTGCCGTCGGGGTCGATGCCGTAGAGGCTCTTGGTCGCGCCGTGGCTGCTCTCGCCGCTCAGCGCGCCTGCGTCGCCGAGGATCCGCCGGGCGTCGGCGAGTTCCTCGATGGTGTCGACCTGCCAGGCCAGGTGGTACAGCCCGATGCCGCCGCGACGCTTGGGCGGGGCGGCCGGTCCGACCCCGAACAGCCCGAGGTCGTGGTGGTTGCCCGACCGCGGCAGGCGCAGGAAGGCGGCGTTGGCGCGCGGCTCCCGCGCCACGACCTCCATGCCGAACACCTGGGTGTAGAAGCGTTCCGCGCGTTCGAGGTCGGCAACGAACAGCACGGCGTGGTTGAGACGGACCGGCGAGACGGCCATGGTGAGGCTCCAGCGGGAGAGGCGGCCCCCGGGACCGACCGGGGAATGGTTGAAGTGTCCACCTTCTTTGTTGAGATGTCAACCAGTGTCGGTATGCTGCGCGACATGGATCAGGTGCAGTGGCTGGACGAGCACGAGGCGACCGCCTGGCGTGGGCTGCAGTTCATGCAGATGCGCCTGGAAGCCGCGCTCGCCCGACAGCTGTCGGCGGAGTCGTCGCTGTCGCTGCAGGACTTCATGGTGCTCGTCGCGCTGACCGACCATCCCGACGGCCGCCTGCGGGCGTTCGAGCTCGCCAACACGCTCGGGTGGGACAAGACCCGGCTGAGCCACCACCTCAAGCGCATGTCCGCCCGGGATCTGGTCGAGAAGCAGACCTGCCCCACCGACCGCCGCGGCTACTTCGTCGCCGTCACCGTCGACGGGCGCGAGGCGATCCGGAACGCCGCCCCCGGTCACGTCGCCACGGTGCGGCGCCTCTTCCTCGACCTGGTCAGCGACGACGAGTTGGAGACGATCATCCGTGTCACCTCACGGGTGCTCGACCGGCTCTCGGAGGACGCCGACGGTCAGCGGTGACCCGCGCGAGTCACGACGATGGGGACCGCCGGGTGAAGGCGCGGTAACCGAGCAACCAGATCGGCCCCATGACGACGAGGCTGCCGACGACCTGGCCCCAGGCGGGCAGCTCGCCCGGTTCTACGCCGACCGCGCGGAGCCCGGCGAAGCCGACCCAGAGGAACATCCGGGCGGTGAAGACGGCCACCAGGAGGGCGAGGAGACCGGCCCCGATCCGTTGGCCGACGCTCGGTGCCGCTTCGGGGTCGATCCGTGCACCATCCAGAAGGGCCTGGTTGGCGCGCTCCGCCGCGGCGGCATTGGCGTGATCCAGCCACCCGAACCCCAACGCGAAGGGGGCCATCACCACGAGCGCGGCCACGACCAGCGTCCGATCCACCGTCCCCGTGACGACGAGTTGGACGAGGCCGGCAACGAGCGCCGGCACGGTGAGCATGCTGGTCATCAGCCAGAAGCTGACCCGCCGCTGCTGGCGGGCGAGCTCCACAGCAGCGCTCGCCAGGCGCGGATCGTCGACCGCACGCCCGTCCTGCACGATCTCGGCGAGACGATGCCGCTCGAGTTCGCCCAGGTCGGCCAGTCCCGGTTCGTCGTCGTTCATCCTGCGCCGCTCCCGAGCAGGCGGTCGAACCGCGCGAACCAACCTCGATCCGGCCGGTCCCCGGTGTGGTGTCCGGCCGGGCCGACACCGGCCGACTGTCCGCCGAAGGCGTCGCGGAGCCGGCCATCGAAACCCGGCCATACACGGGAAGTGGGCACGCGCGCGCCGCGATCCGGCGGACAGCACGCCCGGCTCCGGACCAGCTGGCGTGGCGCCTTCTCACGCTCACGCAGCGTCACGACGCCCTCCTCGACCCACCGCAGGATGCCCGACCGAGGAGCGTCACCTTCGCTCGCGAACCCGACCGACGGGTCCGCGGCGGTCGACCGCCGCGTAGGGTGCGCCGCGGAGGACCGGGGCCGCGGGGGTCTTTGTTCTCCGGATTCCGGGGAGGAGCCCTGGTGGCCGACGACGAGGGACGCCGGCGGCGGTCTCGCCGACCCACCGCCTCGACGGACGAGATCCGGCGCGTCACCGACCCCGAGGGACGCCGGTGGCTCGTGCGGCACGAGGCGGGTGACGTGATCCTCAACAGCTGGGGGACGCTGCTGCCACCGCCGCTCGACGTGCTGGTCATGGCCCGTGACGCGCGGAGGAATGGATGGTCGGCCATCATGGCCAACTCGTCCGATGGACAGGAACGCCGGGTCGGCCTGGGCACCGGGAGGTCACCGGTCGAAGCCCTCGACGAGGTCGCGGCCGCACTGTCCGAAGGCCGCCCACTCCCCGACCGCCTCGGCTGACGACGCACGGCCCGACGTCCCAGACTCGAGCGACGCGCGCGCCCGAAACCCGGTCATACACGGGAAATGGGCAGGCGCGCTCCGCGATCCGGCGGACAGCACGGCCCGAAACCCGGCCATCCACGGGAAGTGGGGGTTCCACACGAGCGAATCGGTGCCGACAGCCGCCGGCAGCGGTACTCAGTCCCGAGAGAGTTCGGCGGCGATGGCCTGGGCAGCCGCGGCGGGGTCCTCGGCGCGGGTGATCGGGCGGCCGACCACCAGCAGGTCGGCACCGTCCGCCACCGCGGAAGCGGGCGTGGCGGCGCGCGCGTGGTCGTCGTCGCCGGCACCGGCGGGACGGACGCCGGGCGTTACCAGCAACACCTCGCCACCGACGGTGCGACGCACGGCGACCAGGTCTGCCGGCGCGCAGACCAGCCCGGGCGCGCCGCCCTGCACGGCCAGCGCCGCCAGCGTCGGCACCTGCGTCGTCGCCGCGGGCGCGCTGATCGAGGTCAGGTCGTGGTCGGAGATCGAGGTGAGCACCGTCACGGCCAGCACCCGGCCGTGCTCCCCCAACCCGGACACCGCGGCGTGGACCATGTCCTTCCCGCCGCTGGCGTGGACCGTCAGCAGCCCCACCCCGAGGTCGGCGATGCGCCGCGCGGCACGCTCGACGGTCGTGGGGATGTCGTGCAGCTTGACGTCGAGGAACACCGGCCCGTAGCCACGGATGATCTCCACCGCGGCCGGCCCGTGGGCCGCGAACAACTCCAGACCCACCTTGAACCAGCCGACGTGCCCGGACAGCGTCTTGGCCAGGGCTTCGGCCTCGTCCAGGCTCGGTACGTCGAGGGCGACAGCGAGCCGCTCGGTGGGCGTCACGTGGTCACCTTCCCGCGGAGCTCGGCGATGCTCGCGATACCCCGCTGCGCGAGCCAGGTGCGCAGGTCGTTCACCAGCGTCTGGCCGGCGAAGGGGTCGACGAAGTTGGCAGTCCCCACGGCGACGGCCGTCGCACCGGCGCGCGTGAACTCGATCACGTCCGCAACCGTCCGCACCCCACCACACCCGATGATGGGGACCTCGGGCATCGCCTGGTGGACCTGGTGGACGTTTCGGACCGCGACCGGCTTGATCGCCGGACCCGACAGCCCGCCGTAGGTGTTGTGCAGGCGCGGCCGGCCGGTCTCCGGGTCGATGGCCATGCCCAGCAGGGTGTTGATCAGCGTCAGCCCGTCGGCGCCGGCGTCGACGACCGAGCGCGCCACCGCGACGATGTCGGTCACGTCCGAGGTCAGCTTGGCGAAGACCGGGACGTCGGTCTCGCGCGCCACCGCCGCGATCACGGACGCGGACTCGTCCGGCGAGCAGGCGAACACCAGGCCGCGGTGCTCGACGTTCGGGCAGGAGAGGTTCACCTCGATCCCGACCACGCCGGCCTGCCGGCGCAGCCGACGTGCCACCTCGCGGTACTCCTCGACGGTCTTGCCGGCGATGGAGGCGATCACCTTGGCGCCGCGTCCCTGCAGCCAGGGCAGGTCACGGTCGAGCCAGCCGTCGATGCCGGGATTCTGCAACCCGATCGCGTTGAGCATGCCGGACGGCGTCTCCGCCATCCGCGGCGTGGGCAGTCCCTCCCGCGGCTCCAGCGTGATCGACTTGACCACGACCGCACCCAATTCGGTCACGTCGTAGAAGCGGTCGATCTCCACGCCGGAGGCGAAGCAGCCGGACGCGGTCGTGATCGGGTTGTCCAGCGCGATCCCCGCCAGGTCGACGGCGGTGTCGACGTCCGCCTGCGGGATGGCACGTTCGTCGACGACGGCGAGGTCCGCCGGATCGATGCGGCGTACGTCCGGGCTCATGCGTCCCCCCACAGCTCGGCGTCGGTCAGCCGCGCCACCGGCTCAGGCTCCGGCTCCTCGTCCAGCACGTCGGGCTGGGCGGCCCAGCGGGTCTCGTCCCACGCGATGCGGGCACCGTTGAAGACGGGACCGTCGATGCAGCTGCGCTTCATCCGAACCTGCCCGTCCTTGGTCCTCACCGGCATCACGCAGGTGAAGCACACGCCGATGCCGCAGGCCATGTGCTCCTCGACGGCGACCTGGACCGGCAGCTCGAGTTCCTGGCAGCGTTCGGAGACGGCCCGCAGCATCGGGTTCGGACCGCAGGCGTAGACCACGCCGGTGCGGCACTGCCGGGCGACGTCCTCGAGCACGTCGGTGACCCGGCCCCGCTCCCCCAGCGAGCCGTCCTCGGTCGTGAACGTGACGCTGGCGGTGATGCGCTTGGCCTCGATGGCGTTGAGGATCCGGCCCTCGTCGGCGGCGCCCACGATCATGTCCACCCGCAGGCCCTTGCGGACGAGTTCCTCGGCGAGGAAGAACAGCGGTGCGGCGCCGTAGCCACCGCCGATGAGGAGGCACGACACGCGCCGCTGCGGCAGCGGGAACGGCGTGCCGAGCGGCCCGACCACGTCGATGGTGTCGTGCGCGTCGACGGCCGTGAGCCATTCGGTGCCCGGCCCGTGGGCGTCGAACACGACGTCGACCGTGCCGGCGTAGATGCCCTGCCGTGACACCCGCGCGATCGAGAAGGGCCGCCGTAGCAGCGCGCCCTGGCAGGAGACGGCGATGTCGACGAACTGGCCCGGCCGGGCCCGTTCGGCGATCTCGGGCGAGGAGAACGACAGCAGCCAGTAGGCACCCTCGCGCCGCCGCGCCAGCACCTCGCACTGGGCCCGCACCGGGAACTCCGTGCCGGCACGGCCCTGGACCTGTCCTGCCCGTCTCATGCGCTCGTCTCCCCGCTGGTCGCGTCCTCGCGGAACACGGCCTGGTACTCCTGCAGCGAGTGCACCTGGAACCGGCCGCGCCGCACCGCCTGCACGCCGTGGACGGCGGCGAGGATGCCGGACAACGTCGTGATGCACGGCACCCCGTTGGTCACCGCCGCCTGGCGGATGTCGTAACCGTCCCCGCGGGTGCCGGACCCGAACGGCGTGTTCAGCACCAGCCCGATCGCGCCCGACTCGATCCGGTCGAGGATGTCGCGCGAGCCCTCGGACACCTTGCGGACCACGCTCACGGGGATGCCGGCGCGCTCCAAGACGTCGGCGGTCCCGGCGGTCGCGACCACCTCGAAGCCGAGGTCGATCAGGCGCATGACCGGGAACACGATCGCGCGCTTGTCGCGGTTGGCGACCGACACGAAAACCTGCGTGCGGCGCCCGGCCGCGTCAGGCCCGGACTGGTCGTCGCTGGGCGGGAGATCAGGTGCCGGCAGCACCATCGAGCCGGTCCCGGCCTGCGACTTCGCGAACGCGGCCCCGAAGTCGTGGTCGATGCCCATGACCTCGCCGGTCGAGCGCATCTCGGGACCCAGCAGCGCGTCCACGCCCGGGAACCGGTCGAAGGGCAGCACCGCCTCTTTCACCGCCACGTGCCGGGGCCGTGGTCCCTCGACGGCGTCGCGTTCGGGGACGACACCGGCGGCGCGCAGGTCCGCCAGGCTCTCGCCCGCCATCACGCGGGCGGCCGCCTTCGCCAGCGGCACGCCGGTCGCCTTCGACACGAACGGCACCGTGCGCGAGGCCCGCGGGTTGGCCTCGATGCACCACAGCACGTCGTCCTTCAGCGCGTACTGCACGTTCAGCAGCCCGCGGACGTCGAGGCCGCGGGCGATGCCGTCGGTGACCCGCCGGATCTCGGCGACCTGGCCGCGTCCGAGCGTGATCGGGGGCAGCGTGCAGGCCGAGTCGCCCGAGTGCACCCCGGCCTCCTCGATGTGTTCGAGCACGCCGCCGACGAAGGTCTCTTCACCGTCGAAGACCGCGTCGACGTCCACCTCGATGGCGCCCTCGAGGAAGCGGTCGACCAGGATCGGCTGCTCGGGTGACGCCTCGACGGCCTCGCGCAGGTAGGTGCGCAGCCCGTCCTCGTCGTAGACGATCTGCATGGCACGGCCGCCCAGCACGTAGGAGGGCCGGACCAGCACGGGGTAGCCGATGGCGACCGCGATCTCGCGGGCCTCCTCGAACGAGCGCGCGATCCCCCCCGGCGGCATGGCCACGCCGAGGTCGCGCATCAGCGCGCCGAAGCGGCCACGGTCCTCCGCGGCGTCGATGGCGTCGGGGGCGGTGCCCCAGATCGGCACGCCCGCGTCCTGGAGCTGCTGGGCCAGCTTCAGCGGCGTCTGCCCGCCGAGCTGCACCAGCACGCCGACCGGCTGCTCGCGGTGGCAGATCTCGAGCACGTCCTCGAACGTGAGCGGCTCGAAGTACAGCCGGTCGGCGGTGTCGTAGTCGGTCGACACCGTCTCCGGGTTGCAGTTGACCATGATGGTCTCGTACCCGGCGTCCTTGAGGGCGAACACCGCGTGGACGCAGCAGTAGTCGAACTCCACGCCCTGGCCGATCCGGTTGGGCCCGGACCCGAGCACGATCACCTTGTCGCGCGACGACTCGGTGACCTCGTCCTCGTCCTCGTAGGTCGAGTAGTGGTAGGGCGTGTAGGCCTCGAACTCGGCCGCGCAGGTGTCGACCGTCTTGAACACCGGCCGGATCCCGGCCGTGTGACGGCGGGCGCGGACGGCTGCTTCGGTCGTGTCGAGCAGGTGGGCGAGGTGCGCGTCGGAGAACCCGTCGGCCTTCGCCTCGCGCAGCAGCTCATCGGGCAGCGCGGCGAGGTGCTCGTGGGCGCGCAGCTCGCGCCGGCGCTCCACCAGCTGCAGCAGCTGGTCGGTGAACCACGGGTCGAAGCCGGTCAGCTCGCTGACCCGATCGACCGACCAGCCGCGGGTGAGCGCCTCGTCGACGGCGTCGAGGCGGGTCGCGGTCGGGCGACGCAGCAGCGCTTCCAGCTGTGCCTCGTCGACCCCCAGCGACGGTCCGGCGCCGAAGCCGACGCGGCCGTCCTCGAGGCTGCGCAGGGCCTTGTTGAACGACTCCTTGAAGGTCCGGCCGATCGCCATGACCTCGCCGACCGACTTCATCTTGGTGGTCAGCGTGTCGTCGGTGTCGCGGAACTTCTCGAAGGCGAACCGCGGCACCTTGGTGACCACGTAGTCGATGGTGGGCTCGAAGGCGGCCTTGGTCTTGCGGGTGATGTCGTTGGCGATCTCGTCGAGCGTGTAGCCGATGGCCAGCTTCGCCGCGATCTTGGCGATCGGGAAGCCGGTCGCCTTGGACGCCAGCGCGGAGGAGCGCGACACCCGCGGGTTCATCTCGATGACGACCTGGCGGCCGGTCGCGGGGTCGACCGCGAACTGGACGTTGGAGCCGCCCGTCTCCACGCCGATGCGGCGCAGGACCGCGAACGCGGCGTCACGCATCTGCTGGTACTCGGGGTCGGACAGCGTCATGGCCGGCGCGACGGTGATGGAGTCGCCGGTGTGCACGCCCATGGCGTCGAGGTTCTCGATCGAGCACACGATCACGCAGTTGTCGTTGCGGTCGCGCATGACCTCGAGCTCGTACTCCTTCCAGCCGAGCACGGATTCCTCGACGAGCACCTCGTGGACCGGCGAATCGGCCAGACCCTGGCGGATCATGGACCGCAGCTGGTCCTCGTCGTAGGCGATACCGCCACCCTTGCCGCCCAGCGTGAACGACGGCCGCAGCACGACCGGGTAGCCGTACTCGGCCGCCGCCTCGAACGCCTGCGACTCCTCCTTGACGTAGGTGGAACGCGGCGATTCCAGGCCGATCTCGGACATGGCCTCCTTGAACCGCTGGCGATCCTCGGCGGTCTGGATCGCGTCCAGGTCCGCGCCCAGCACCTCGACGCCGTACTCCTCCAGCACGCCGGAGGCGTACAGCTCGACGGCGAGGTTCAGCGCGGTCTGGCCACCCAGGGTCGGCAGCAGCGCGTCGGGGCGCTCCTTCTCGATCACCGCCCGGACGGTGGCGACGGTGAGCGGCTCCACGTAGGTCGCGTCCGCCATGGCCGGGTCGGTCATAATCGTGGCCGGGTTCGAGTTGACCAGCACGACCCGCAAGCCCTCCTCGCGCAGGACCTTGCAGGCCTGCGTGCCCGAGTAGTCGAACTCGCTGGCCTGCCCGATGACGATCGGTCCGGAGCCCAGCACCAGGACGCTGGCGATGTCGTCACGCCGTGGCACCGCGAACCTCCAGGATCATGCGGGCGAACCGCTCGAACAGGTAGCGCGCGTCGGTCGGGCCGGGCGCGGCCTCGGGGTGGTACTGGACGCTGAACGCCGGCACGTCGAGGGCGGTCAGGCCCTCGACGACGTCGTCGTTGAGGTTGAGATGGCTGACCTCGACGCGGCCGTGGTCGCGGGTCGCGAACGTGTGCGCGTCGGTCTGCTCGCCCAGCGTGGAGGCCCGCACCGCGAACCCGTGGTTGTGGCTGGTGATCTCCACGACCCCGTCGGCACGGCGCAGCACCGGCTGGTTCACGCCGTGGTGGCCGAAGTCGAGCTTGTAGGTCTGCGCCCCCAGCGCGTGGCCGAGCAGTTGCGAGCCGAGGCAGATCCCGAACGTCGGCACCTGCCCCAGCAACTCGGCCGTGGTCGCGATGCCCTGCGTGACCGTGGCGGGGTCGCCCGGCCCGTTGGAGAGGAACAGCCCGTCCGGGTCGCGTTCCCGGACCTGGTCCGGCGTCGCCGAGGCCGGCAGGACGTGCACCTCGGCGCCCTGCTCGCGCAGGAACCGGCCGATCGAGCGCTTCATGCCGAAGTCGAGCGCCACGACCCGGAAGCGGCGTTCACCGACCGGGTCGAGCACGTACGGCTCGGGCGTGGTGACCTCGCTGGCCAGCTCCGCGCCCTCCATGCCCGGGCTCCGCCGCACCTGCTCGAGCAGCACGTCGACGTCGAGGTGCTCCGTGGACAGCCCGGCGCGCATCGCGCCCTTGTCGCGCAGCAGGCGGGTGAGGCGGCGGGTGTCGATGCCCTCGATGCCGACGACTCCGGCCTCGGCGAGGGCGCTGCGCAGGTCGCGTTGCGAGCGCCAGTTCGACGGGCGCCGGGCGGCCTCGCGGACGACGAAGCCGGCCACCTGGATGCGCCCGGACTCCATGTCCTGGTCGTTGAGGCCGTAGTTGCCGACGTGCGGGGCCGTCATCGCCACGATCTGGCGCCGGTACGACGGGTCGGTCAGCACCTCCTGGTAGCCGGCCATGCCCGTGTTGAACACCGCCTCGCCGAAGACGGTGCCGGGCGCACCGATCGAGCGGCCGCGGAACGCGCTGCCGTCCTCCAGGACCAGCAGCGCCGGTGCGGCGTGGCGGGGCGGTAGCGGCCAGGTGGCTGCGGATGCACCTACCGTCACGCCTGCACCTTCCCGTCGAGCAGCGTGAAACGGCCCCGCAGCAGCGTGTGCACGGGTCGGCCCACCAGCTCGGCGCCGTGGAACGGGGTGTTGCGGGCCTTCGAGTGCAACGCGCGGCCGTCGACGCTCCACCGCACGTCCGGGTCGAGGACCGCGAGGTTGGCGTCCGCGCCGGGGCTGATCGCGCCGCCGTGGGCGCCGACCGAGCGGACCGCCGCCGGCCCCGTGGTCAGCCGCGCGATCGCGGTCAGCGGGTCGAGCAGGCCGCTGCGCACCAGCTCGGTGTTGACGACCGCGAACGCCGTCTCCAGACCGAGCATCCCGCAGGGGGCGTGCTCCCACTCCTGGTCCTTGAGCTCCGGCGCGTGCGGGGCGTGGTCGGTGGCGACGCAGTCGATCGTCCCGTCGGTCAGCGCCGCCCGCAGCGCCTGTACGTCGGCCTCCGTGCGCAGCGGCGGGTTGACCTTCAGGGCCGGGTCGTAGCTGCTGATGAGGTGGTCCTGCAGGCTGAGGTGGTGCGGCGTGACCTCGGCGGTGACCCGCACGCCGCGGGCCTTGGCGGCGCGGATGAGTTCCACCGCGCCGGCGGTGGAGACGTGCGGGACGTGCAGGCGCGCGTCGAGGCCGGCGGCGAGGATCAGATCGCGGGCGATCATGATCTCCTCGGCCTCGTGCGGCCAGCCCGGCAGTCCGAGCACCGACGACGCCTCGCCCTCGTTCATCTGCGCGCCGGCGGTCAGGTCGGGGTCCTCGGCGTGGTTGCAGATGACCGCGTCGAAGGCGCTGGCGTACTGCAGCGCGCGGCGCATGACCAGGCTGTCGGCGACCGGCTTGCCGTCGTCGGAGAAGAAGTCGACCTGTGCGGCGGAGTCGCGCAGTTCGCCGAACTCGGCCAGTTCCTCGCCCTTCAGCGCCTTGGTGATGGCACCGACCGGGAACACGTCGACGAGGCCGACCTCGTTGCCGCGCCGCCAGACCGTCTCCGCCACGGCCGCGGCGTCGCAGACCGGGTCGGTGTTGGCCATCGGGCACAGCGCCGTGTAGCCGCCGGCGGCACCGGCGGCCGAGCCGCTGGCGATGTCCTCGGCGTCCTCGAAGCCGGGCTCGCGCAGGTGGGTGTGCAGGTCGACGAACCCGGGCGTGACCCACAGCCCGTCGCAGTCGACGACCTCGCCGGCGTCGGTCGACAGGCCCTCGCCGACCTCGACGACCGCGCCGTCGCGGATCAGCACGTCGAGGTGTGCGTCGGTGCCCGAGGCGGGGTCGAGCAGACGGCCGCCGCGGAGCAGGATGGTGGTGTCGGTCATGCGTTCACCTCGGCGCCCTCGGCGTCCCCGGACAGCAGCAGGTACAGGCAGGCCATGCGGATCGCGATCCCGTTGGTGACCTGTTCGACGATGACCGCCCGCTCGGAGTCGGCCACGTCGGCGGTGATCTCCACCCCGCGGTTCATCGGCCCGGGGTGCATCACGATGGCGTGGTCGGGCAGCTTCTCCAGCCGGGCCGTGTCGACGCCCCACACGCGGGCGTACTCGCGGGAGGTCGGGAAGAACGCCCGGTGCATGCGCTCGCGCTGGACACGCAGCAGGTAGACGACGTCCGCGTCGGGCAGCACCGCATCGAGGTCGCGGCTGACCTCCACACCCCAGTGTTCGACCGAGGGCGGCAGCAGCGTGGGCGGCGAGACCAGCGTCACCCGCGCGCCGAGCAGCTTCAGCGCCTGCACCTCGCTGCGGGCGACTCGCGAGTGCAGCACGTCACCGACGATGACCACGTGCCGGCCGGCGAGGTCGCCGAGGTGGCGGCGCATCGTGAACACGTCCAGCAGCGCCTGGGTCGGGTGCTGGTGCCAACCGTCGCCGGCGTTGAGGATCGGGACCTCGAGGTAGCGCGACAACTGCAGCGGTGCGCCCGAGGACCCGGATCGGATGACGACGCAGTCGACGCCCATCGCGTCCAGCGTCAGGGCCGTGTCCTTGAACGACTCGCCCTTGGACACCGAGCTGCCCTTGGCAGAGAAGTTGATGACCTCCGCGGACAGGCGCTTGGCGGCGATGTCGAAGCTGATGCGGGTGCGGGTGGAGTCCTCGAGGAAGAGGTTGCAGACCACCTTGCCGCGCAGGGTCGGCACGCTGTTGCGGCGCCGTTCGGCGATCGGCAGCAACTGTTCGGCGGTGTCGAGGATGCCGACGACCTGGGCGGGGCCGAGGTCCTCGATCGAGATCAGGTTGGCGAGCGGCTTCATGCGTCCACGACCTCCTCGGACACGACCTCGTCGCGCCCGTCGACCTCCTCGACCAGCACGCGGATGCGGTCGTCGGCCGCGGTGGGGAGGTTCTTGCCGACGTGGTCGGCGCGGATCGGCAGCTCGCGGTGGCCGCGGTCGACCAGCGCGACCAGCCGGATGCGGGCGGGGCGGCCGAGCTCCAGCACCGCCTCCATCGCGGCACGGATCGTGCGGCCGGTGTAGAGGACGTCGTCGACCAGCACGACCGTGCGCCCGTCGACGGAGACCGGCACGCGCGTCTCGCCCAGCGGCAGCGGGCCGCGGCGGGTCAGGTCGTCGCGGTAGAGCGTGACGTCCAGGGCGCCGGCGGGGACCTCGGTGCCCTCGATGTCGTGGATGAGGGCGGCGAGGCGCTTGGCGAGCGGGACGCCGCGGGTCTGGATGCCGACCAGCACCAGGTCGTCGGCGCCGTGGTTGGCCTCGAGCAGCTCGTGGGCGAGACGCTTCAGCGCCCGCGAGACCTCGTCAGCCGTCAACAGCCGGGTCACGCCGCCGTCGCGAGGCGGGGACGCGCGCCCGGGATGTGGGCGCAGGCGGACAGGGAACGCACCTTGGAGCTCCTTCCCGGCCTCACGGGACCGGTCGTTAAAGGAAGCGCGCCGCGCGGGTGAGCCACGTGCGGCCGCGGGGGTTCGCCGAGCGACGGTAGCAGGGCCGACCGCTCCCGCCGAACGAGGCGCCCCCGCACGTTGCCGCCAGGTCAGTCCGACTCGCCGATAGCGTGCAGCCAGAAGCGGCGCCGCCCATCGGCCCGTGACGGTGGCTAGTGTCGAGCTCGCTCCCGGCGCCTGCGGGGTTCTCGGCGCCGGGGGCTGGTGAGCGGGCTGCTGGCGTTCGGGGTGTCCGTTGCGAGTGGAGTCGTCGTCACGTGGCTGGCGGCGTTTCTCCGTCGCCTTCATGGGGGTCGTCGCGGCCTTCGTGGTGTCCACCTTCGCCTTCGCGGGCGTTCACTGGCTCACGCGTCTGACCGGCGTGCTGCTGCTCGCCGGTCAGCTGCCGCTCGCGATCACGCGCTTCAGCTACACGGAGATCACCGACGAAGGCCTCGACCTGAACGTCCGCGTCCGCAGGCGGTCGATCCCGTGGTCGAGAATCGCGGCGATCGAGCTCGGCGGCCCCACTGGTCGCGCGCCGCGCATCGAGCTGACCGACGGCTCGAAGGTTCAGAGCGTGGCACTCGGCGGACTCGTCGCGGGGCCAACGGCCGACGCGGCCGTGCTCGACCGGCTGGAGCGGGCCGCCGCGGAGCACGCGTTCAACCTGCGCCCGCACCGGTAGCTCACGACCGCCGAGTCCGGCTGCGGGGTGGAGTTGCTTCCTGCACTGGATCGGTTCAGTCGACGGGTTCGGAAGGAAGCAACCCGGGCGCCGACCCCGCACGCGGGCCTAGACGGTGGTGAGCCAGGACAGCGCGGCGTTGCGGCCCTTGTCGGCCAGGGCGGCACGGTCCTGGGCGTCGAGGTCGAAGTCCAGCGACGGGTAGCCGGTGGTGTCGACGAACACGGTGCGCGCCAGCACCGACGGGTCGTCGAGGTGGCGCTGGTCCCAGGCGGTCACGGCAGTGCCCATGAGCGCGCGCAGGTAGCTGACCGGTCCCGTCACCGGCTGCACGATGTCGCCGACGCCGTCGGGCCGGGCGGTCAGCTTGACGCCGATGGTCGGGAAGCGTGCCGGCTGCCCGTCGCGACGGTCGAAGACGTCGACCGGGAAGTTCGACAGCAGTCCCCCGTCCACCAGCACGGCCGGGTGCTCACGGTCGCGGAACGGCAGTCGGACCGGCTCGAACACCAGCGGGATCGCCGCGGAGGCCGCCACTGCCTCCACCACCGGCTGGGCGTCGGGGTCCAGGCCGTAGTCGGCATAGTCCCACGGCAGCAGCACCTGCCGGGCGCGGGTGACGTCCGCCGCCGTCACCACCAGCCGGTACTGGTGCCGGCCGGTGACGTCGTCGCCGGGCACCTCACGGCGTAGGTCGCCGAAGGTGCGCACCCCGAGTGCCGCCAACTGCTCGGCCAGCCACGCCTTCATCGGCCGGTGGTCGTGCAGGCCCAGCTCGAGCAGCACCGACAGCCCGCGCAGCCCCTGCCCGATGCGGCCCAGCTGGTCCAGCGGGCCGGCGGGCACCAGTCGGCGCAGGTCCAGGTCGCGAGCCAGCCGGTCCAGTTCCGTGGGCGCCATCCCGGCGGCCAACAGCGCCGCGACGATGGCGCCCGCCGACGTGCCGGCCACGCGTTCGAAGCGCACGCCTGCCTCGGCGAGCCCGGCGACGGCGCCGGCGAGGGCGACCCCGCGCGCGCCGCCACCTTCCAGCACCAGGTCGGCCTGCATCCTCGCCTCCCCCGTCGGCGACGGGGTAGACCTTAACCCTCGGCTGGGACGTCCTCGCCGGCCACGTGGCGGCGTACGGACTCCAGCACGCCGTTGACGTAGCGGCCGGAGTCCTCGGTCGACAGCGACTTGGCGAGCTCCACGGCCTCGTTGATCACCACGGCGGGGCTGGTCTCCTCGTGGGTCAGCTCGTAGGTGGCCACGCGCAGCACCGTGCGGTCGACGACCGGCATGCGCCGGATCGACCACCGCCGTGCGTAGCGCTCGATGAGCTGGTCGATCTCGGCCCGGTGCTCGCTGACCCCCAGCACCAGCCGTCGCGTGAACGCGTCGATCGGGGCGACGCGGGGGCGCTGGTCGTCCAGCGTCGTGCCAGCTGAGGCGTCCGCCTCGGCCTGACGGCGCAGTACCTCGGCGGTTGCCTGTTCGTCCCCGAGGTCATCGAGGTCGTCGAGCATCGCCAGCGCCGACGGGTCGTTGGCGACCAGGTCGAGCGTGGCCACCGGATCGGCGCCGCGCAGGTCGGCCTGGAACAGGATCTTCAGGGCCCGTTCACGGGCTCGACGCGGGTCGCGGGTGTCGCGGCGGCGCGTGGGGTTGCGCGGGCCGGACGGGGCAGGGTCCGCCATCAGGCGCGGGAGATGTACGCGCCGGTGCGCGTGTCGACCTTGACTTTCTCGCCCTGCTCGATGAACAGCGGGACCTGGATCTCCTTGCCCGTCTCCAGGGTGGCCGGCTTGGTCGCGCTGGTGGCGGTGTTGCCCGCGACCCCCGGCTCCGTGTAGGTGATCTCCAGCACCTTCGACGCCGGCAGCTCGACCCCGACGATCCGGCCCTGGTAGGTCTGGATCTGCAGCTCGTCGCCCTCGACGAGGAAGTCGGCGGCGTCGCCGATGGCGGGCGCGGGCGCGTTCTGCTGGTCGTAGGTCTCGTTGTTCATCAGGACGTAGTCGTCGCCCTCGCGGTACAGGAACTGCACCGTGGAGCGCTCGACGATGGCCTGCTCGACGTCCTCCCCGGCACGGAAGGTCTTCTCCACCACCTTGCCGGTCTCCACTTCCTTGAGCTTCGTGCGCACGACGGCGCCACCCTTGCCGGGCTTGTGGTGGTTCCAGTCGACGATCTGCTGCAACTTGCCGTCGATCAGGAGGGTCATGCCGTTCTTGAGGTTGTTGGTCGAGACCACGATGGGACCTCACACGGAAGGCCGGGCGCGTGTCACGACAGGACGCGCAGCGCTCGGGGGGCGGTCGTCAGGATGGTCGGCGGTCCGTCCGCGGTGACCACGATCGTGTCCTCGATGCGGACCCCGCCGACGCCGGGCAGGTACACGCCCGGTTCGACGGTCAGCGCCGTTGCGGGCGCGAGCGTAGCAGGCGACCCCTTCCCGACCGCCGGGGCCTCGTGGATGTCCAGCCCCACCCCGTGGCCGGTCCCGTGGACGAAGCGGTCGCCGTACCCGGCGGCCGTGAGGTGTTCGCGACATGCCGCGTCGACGTCCCCGGCCCGGGCGCCGGCGACCGCGGCGGCCCGGCCGGCGGCCTGGGCGGCCTCCACGGCCGCGTACACCTCGCGCAGCCGGTCGTCGAGGTGCCCGAGGGCGACGGTGCGCGTGCAGTCGGCGTGGTAGCCGTCGACCAGCGCGCCGCAGTCGACGGTGAGCACGTCGCCGACCTGAAGGCGCCGGTCGCTGGGCGCGTGGTGGGGCACGGCGGCGTTCGGGCCGCTGGCGACGATGGAGGCGAACGCCACCCCGTCGGCACCCAGGTCGACGAAACGGCGTTCCAGGGCCGTCGCGAGATCGCGTTCGCTGCGTCCGACCGCGACCACCTCGGCGAACAGCCACTCGAGCGCCTCGACGGTGAGGGCGCAGGCGCGGGCGAGCCGGGCGATCTCCGCGTCGTCCTTGACCACGCGCCGCCGCTCGACCAGGGCGCGGGTCGGGCGTACCTCGACACCGGCTGTCTCGCCCTGTTCGACCCAGTCGGTGGCGTCGGCCCAGGCGAGGTGGACGGCTTCGACGCCCAGGCGCTGTCCGCGCTCGCATGCGGCCAGGGCGATCTCCAGCGGAGCGCGGGTCAGCGCGAGGGGCAGGCCGGCGGCCTCGACGGCGGCGCGGTGCTCGTAGCGGCCGTCGGTGACCAGCAGGTCGACGCCCGGCTCGGGACCGATCAGCACCTGCCCGTTGCTGCCCGAGAACCCGCTCAGCCAGCGGACGTTGGCGGGGGCGGTGACCAGCAGCAGGTCGACCCCGGCGCCGGCGAGGTCGGCGCGCAACCGGTCGCGCCGGGACTGGTGGTCGGGTACCGGCAGGTCCGGTCGTGGGCCGGCCGGCTGGGTGCCGGCCTCGTGGACGCCGTGGGCGCCGTGGGCGCCGGTCACGCCGCGCGCCGTTCGAGCAGCGCGACCGCCGCTCGGACGGCGAGCGGATAGCCGGCGGTCCCGAACCCGGCGATGGAGCCGTCGCAGGCGGCCGCGATGACCGAGTGCTGCCGGAACGGCTCGCGGGCGTGGACGTTGGACAGGTGCACCTCGACGGCCGGGACGCTCAACAGTTCCAGCGCGTCGCGGAGTGCGTGGCTGTAGTGGGTCAGCGCCCCCGCGTTGACGACCACCGCGTCGGTCCCGTCGCGACGGGCCGCGTGGACCCGGGCGACCAGTTCGCCCTCGGACTCGTACTGCTCGGCGACGACCTCGGCGCCCAGACCCTGCGCCTCCGCCCGGGCGGCGACCACGACGTCGGCGAGTGTGTCCGTGCCGTAGTGGGCGGGATCGCGCGTCCCGAGCTGGGACAGGTTGGGGCCGTGCAGCAGCAGGATGGACGTCATCGCGGCCTCGTCGCTCGTGTCGCAGCGATGCGCTTTCCTGATGAGCACCGCCAGACGGAACCTTACGTCCGTGGGCGGAGCCTCCTGGACCGGCCCGCCGGGACCGGCCGCCACGCCCCGTTACGAACCTTCGCGAATCTCGCTAGTCACTGCTAGTTTTCCTAGTGACCAGGATGCGAGGTGCCGTCATGCCCGATCCGTTCCGGGACGACCACCCCGCCGGCGGGATCCTGCCGGCGGCCGCCAACCCGTTCCGGCCGGGAGCGGGGAAGGTCCCGCCCGCGTTCGGCGGCCGAATGCAGCCGCTACTGGCGGCCAAGAGCATCGTCGACCGGCTGGCCGTGCCGGCGGACCCGGTCACGATGCCGGTGCTGCGCGGCTTTCGCGGCATGGGCAAGACGGCGCTGATGGCCTACGCCCGCGAGCATGCCGCCGCCGCGGGCACGGTGACCCTGCACATCGAGGCCGACCCGTCCGACACGTCGTTGGCCTCGACGTGTGCCGGCATGGCTCGCGACGCCCGGCCGCTGACCACCGATCTGCCGGCGGCGTTCGCCAAGCGGCTGGCGGCGCTGGACATCACCGGCCGGGTCGAGTTCCACCCGAGCTCGTCCACGGATCCCGGCAGCAACATCGAGGCCCTGCTGCACGACCTGGTCCTGCTCGGTGACGCGCAGCGACGGGGCATCCTGCTCACCGTCGACGAGGCGCACGAGGCCGAGGACCTGCTGCTCAAGCCGCTCGTGCGGGCGCTGCACCGTCACGCGCAGGACGCCCGCGCCTTCGGCGTGATCATCTCCGGGCTGCCGGGTGTGGCCGACACGCTGATGGAGGCCGGGCAGACCTACACCGAGCGCCTCGCGAGCTACGACCTCGGCCTGCTCGACGAGGACGGCTGCGCCGAGGCCCTGCGCCTGCCGTTCGCCGACGACGCCCGCATCGTGGTCACCGATGCCGCCGTCGCGGCCGTCCATGCCGAAGCCGGCGGCTACCCGTGGTTCGTCCAGCTGTGGGGCGCCCACCTGTGGAACTGTCTGCAGCAGGCCGAGGCCGTGACCGTCGACGACGTCGAGCGGGCCCGCCCGAACGTGGAACGGGACACCGGCGCGTTCTATGCGCGTCGCTGGGCACGGGTGCCCGACGGACGCGCCCGCGGGCTGGTGCGGGCGCTCGCCGGTGCGAGCGGCCGGGCGCCGCTGCGGACGCTGCTGGCGGAGCTGGGACTGGAACGCTCCGCCCAGCTGGGTCCGGCCCGCGCCGAACTGATCGACCGCGGACTGGTCTTCGCCCCCTCGCGCGGCTGGCTCGCGTTCACCGTTCCCGGTTTCGACGCCTGGGTTCGCGAACACACCTGAGCCGACGGCCCGACGTGCGTTGCGTGCACGGGCGGCGGGCGGTCGTCGAAGTCGCGGTCGGGTGTTCGTCAACGTGGTGACGGGCCGGACCCGTCCGACGCTCGATCCGCACCGAGCGCCACGACCGCCGAAGGAGCGAAGACATGCATTACCTGGTCCTGCTGCACGACACCGAGGACGCCGCGTCCGTGCCCGGAACCCCCGAGTGGGACGCCGAGGTGGCCGAGTACGCCGCCTTCGGCGAGGAGGCCGGCGACCACATCGCGGGCGGCGAGGCGCTGCAGCCCTCGAAGCAGGGGCTGGTCGTCCGCCATGTCGACGGGGCACCCGTGGTCACCGAAGGCGCCTTCGCGGAGACCGCGGAGGTCGTGGGTGGCTACTACGTGCTGGAGGCCGACGACCTCGACGTCGCACTCGACGTCGCGCGGAAGCTGCCGGCGCTGCGCACCGGCGCCGTGGAGGTCCGGCCCATGGTGGGCTGGTGGCGCCCGGGTGCCACACCCGCGGCGGGCAGCACCCGCTGGCTGGCGTTGCTGCACGGCGCACCGACCGAAGCCGACCGGCCCGGCAGCCCGTCGTGGGAGGCTGCCGAGGCAGCCCACGCGGTGTTCGAGCGCGAACACGACCGGCACCTGATCAGCGGCGCCGCGCTGCAACCGCCCGACACCGCGACCACCCTGCGACGACGCGACGGCGAACTGGTCGTCAGCGACGGACCCTTCGCGGAGACCGCCGAGGTCGTGGGCGGCTACTACGAGTTGTGGGCCGCCGACCGCGAGGAGGCGGTGCGCATCGCCGAACGGATCCCGGTCGGCGCCGGAGCGGTGGAGTTGCGGCCCATCGTCGAGTGGGACACATGAGCGATCCGACGCCACGCGCCGTCACGCGCGCCTTCCGCGAGTCCGCGGCGGGCGCCCTGGCGACGCTGGCGCGGGTCACGGGGAGCCTCGACGCCGCCGAGGACGCGGTGCAGGACGCCTTCGAGGTGGCCGTGCGCGAGTGGCCGAGACGCGGCGTGCCCGACGACCCCGCTGCCTGGATCTTCGTCACGGCCCGCAACCGGTTGCGCGACCGGTGGCGGCGCGAGGCCCGGCGGCCGTTGCGGGAAGCAGCGGCTGCCGGCCCGCCGCCGACGTCGGATCCGGCCGATCCCGCCGGTGCGGCCGACCCGGCTGTTCCGGTCCGCGACGACCTGCTGCGGTTGCTGTTCACCTGCGGCCACCCGGCGATCGGCACGGCCGCGCAGGTCACGCTGATGCTGCGTCTGGTCTGTGCGTTGCCGACGGCGACCATCGCGCGGCTGTTGCTGGAGCCCGAGGCCACCACGGCCCAACGGCTCAGCCGCGCCAAGCGCAAGATCCGTACGGCGGCGATCCCGTTCCGGGTGCCGGACGAGCGTGAAGTGCCGGAGCGACTCCCGCCCGTCCTGAAGGCCATCGAGCTGCTGTTCACCCACGGCTATGCCCCGCAGACCGGGCCGGCGGTGGACACCGACGCCTGCGTGGAGGCGATCCGCCTGGCGCTGCTGCTCGTGGACCTGCTCCCCCAGGAACCGGAGGCGCGGGGGCTCCTGGCGCTGCTGCTGCTGCAGGACAGCCGGCGGACGACCCGCACGGATGCCGACGGTGAGCTGGTGCTGCTCGAGGACCAGGACCGCAGCCGCTGGGACGCGGACCGGATCCGCGCCGGCCGTTCGCAGCTGGAGCGGGCGACGACGCTGCGGCGGCTCGGCCCGTACCAGCTGCAGGCGGCCATCGCCGCCGAGCACGCCCGCGCCCCGAGCTACGCCGCCACCGACTGGGCACGCATCGTCGTCGGCTACGACCAGCTGCTGGAGCACCTTCCCTGCCGGTCGTCGCCCTCAACCGGGCGGTCGCCGTTGCGGAACGCGACGGGCCGGCGGCCGCGCTGGAACTCGTCGACGCGCTGCTGGTCGATCCCCGGCTCGCGCGGAGTCATCGGCTGCCCGCCACCCGGGCACTGCTCTTGGAGCGCCTCGGCCGGTGCACGGAAGCGCGAGCGGAGCTGAACCGCGCGCTGGAGCTGGCCCCGGACGGCGCCGAGCGGCGCCTGCTCAGCCGGCGGCTGGCGGGCCTCGAACCGCACCCCGAGTGACCCCTACAAAGGCCGAAACCCCGTCCCTGGGACGGGGCTTCGACTACCCCCCGCGCGTACTTGCGGAGCAGGAGGATACCGGTCGGGCGACCAGAACAGCCAGAGACGGTGGTGCCAGCACCACTACATCGGGCGTGGACCGCGCAAAAGAGTGGTCGGCCGTCCGCGACGGGGGGACACGGACGACCGACCGTTCGGAAGCCTACGCGCCGGTAACCAGAATGTGAAGCGTTTCCGCCGACGAATCCCGGGCCGGCGGCGACGCCGCCCGCCGAAGGCCACTCGGGCGAGCCGCTCCGCCGGCCGCGGACGCCCCGCGATCCCACTCAGAGACGCCCGGTTCTCGCCGCCGGGGTCACGCGTCAGCCGCCTCGACGTCCTCCGGCGGGGTGGGCACGCCCAGCTCGTCGAGGACGGCGTCGACGTCGGCGCGTTCCGGGGTGATCACGGCCGGCTTCGCCAGCGCGTCGAGCACGACGAAGCGCACACCGCCGGCATCCGCCTTCTTGTCACGGGCGATCGTGGCCCACATCTCGTCGCGGTCCAGCGCCGGCCCGCGCACCGGCAGACCGAGCCGTTCCAGCAGCGCCTCGGCCCGGTCGGCCAGCTCGGCGGGGGTCCGACCCAGCCGCACGCCGAGCCGGAGCGCGACGACGGTGCCGATCGCGACCGCCTCGCCGTGCAGTACCTCGTTGTAGCCGGTCAGCGACTCCACCGCGTGGCCGTAGGTGTGGCCGAGGTTGAGGTGGGCGCGCACGCCGCCCTCCTTCTCGTCGGCCGCCACGACCCGCGCCTTCACGGCAGCCGACCGGCGGACGATCTCCGCGAGCAGCTCCGGGTCGCCGGCGAGGACCTCGTCGGTGCGCTGCTCCAGGAGGTCGAGGAGTTCCGGGTCGGCGATCAGGCCGTACTTGACGACCTCGCCCAGCCCTTCGACGCGGATCCGCTCCGGGAGCGTGGCGAGGACCGCGACGTCGCAGGCGACGGCGACGGGCTGGTGGAAGGCCCCGACGAGGTTCTTGCCCTGCGGCAGGTTGATGCCCGTCTTGCCGCCGATGGCCGCGTCGACCTGAGCCAGCAGGGTCGTGGGGATCTGCAGGACCGGCACGCCGCGGTTCCAGGTGGCGGCCGCGAACCCGGCCGCGTCGCCGACGACCCCACCACCGAGCGCCACGATCAGATCCCGGCGGCTGAGCGGCGCGGACGCGCACGCCTCCCACAGCTCGCGCAGCACGCCCGCCGACTTGGCCGCCTCGCCGTCGGGCACGTCGTAGCGGTGGACTTCCAGCCCGGCCCGCTCGAACACCTCCATGACCGGTGCGACGAGGCCCGCCTCCTCCAGCGGCTCCTGGGTGACGACCATGACCTTGGCGACGCCCTCGGGCAGCGTCACGTGGTCGAGCAGCCGGTCGAGCCAGCCGGTGCCGACCAGGACGGGATAGGCCCGGCCGGCGAGTTCGACCGGGACGAGGACGGGATCCGTCAACGCATCACCTGTTCGTGTTCGGAGGGGGTGAGCACGTCCCCCTGGGCCAGAGCCCATGCCAGGATCTCGTCGACGACCTGCTCTGGTGGCTGCGAGGCGTCGACGGTGAGGTCGGCGACCTCGGCGTAGCGTTGCGCACGGGCGGCATACGTCTGGCGCACCCGCACCTCCAGTTCGTCCGGTGTCCCCAGCAGCGGGCGGTCCGTACTACCGGCCAGCCGCTGGACCAGCACCTCGGGGCTGGCGCGCAGTTCGACCAGCACGCCGGTCATCAGCAGGGACGCGACGTTGTCGTCGCGCAGCACCGCTCCCCCGCCCAGAGCGACGACGAGGTCGTGGAACTTCGCCAGTTCCTCGACGACCTGGCGCTCCAGGTCCCGGAAGCCGGCCTCGCCGTGGGCGGCGAACAGCTCGGGGATGGTGCGGCCCGTCCAGGTGCGCAGTTCCTCGTCCGTGTCGGCGACCCGGCGACCGAGCCGCTCGCCCAGCAGCGCCGCGACCGTGGACTTGCCGGCGCCCATCATCCCGTGCAGCAGGAGGTTGCGGCTCATCATCAGCGGCCGGCCACCTCGTCGAGGTATCCCTGCAGGTTGCGCTTCACCTCGGCCAGCGTGTCCCCGCCGGTCTTCTCCAGCAGCGCGTCGGCCAGCTCGAACGCGACTACCGACTCCAGCACCACGCCGGCCCGCGGGACCGCGCAGGCGTCGGAGCGCTGGGTGATGGCCACCGCCTCGTCGTGGGTGTCGAGGTCGACCGTTCGCAGCGGGCGCGGCAGCGAGGAGATCGGCTTCATCACGACCCGCAGCCGCAGCGGCTGGCCGGTGGACATCCCGGCCTCCAGCCCACCGGCGCGGTCCGACAGGCGGGCGTAGCCGGCCGTGTCGTGGACGATCTCGTCGTGGGCCTGCGAACCGGGCCGGTCCGCCAGCGCGAAGCCGTCGCCGAACTCCACGCCCTTCATGGCCTGCACCGACAGGCACGCGGCCGCCAGGCGGGTGTCGAGCTTGCGGTCCCAGTGCACGTGGCTGCCCAGCCCCGGCGGCAGGCCGTGGGCGATGACCTCGATCGTGCCACCGAGGGTGTCGTTGTCGGCGTGCGCGGCGTCGATGCGCGCCACCATGGCGTCGGCCGTCGGTGGGTGGAAGCAGCGCACCTCGGAGGCGTCGACGGCGTCGAGGTCGTCGGGGCCGGGGCGGGGCGCGTCTTCGGGCACGCGGACGCCGCCGATGTTGACGACGTGGCTGACGACGGTGATGCCGGCCTCGGCGAGCAGCCGCTTCGCGATGGTGCCGACGACCACGCGTGCCGCGGTCTCGCGGGCCGAGGCGCGCTCCAGCGCGTCGCGCACGTCGTCGTAGCCGTACTTGAGCGCGGCGGTCAGGTCGGCGTGTCCGGGCCGGGGCCGGGTGAGGCGACGGCCGCGGCCGGTGTCACGGATGTCGTCGAGGTCCTCGCGCGGCTCGGGGTCCATCGCGTCGACCCACTTCGGCCATTCCGTGTTGCGGATCACGACGGACACGGGCGAGCCGAGGGTGCGGCCGTGGCGGACGCCGCCCAGCACCTCGAGCTCGTCGACCTCGAACGCCATCCGCGGCGAGCGGCCGTGGCCGAGCCGGCGGCGCGCCAACTCGTCGGCCAGCAGCTTGCGCGACATGGTCAGCCCGGCCGGCAGGCCTTCGAGCGTGGCGACCAGCGCGGGGCCGTGGGACTCCCCCGCGGTCAGGTAGCGCAGACGGGGCAACGGACACCTCGGGAACGACACGACGGTCCGGGCAGCCTATCCCCGCGGGCTGCCGACCCCGACGGGCCGGCAGCCAGGCCCGGCATGGGGACGAGCGGCCGCCACGGGCGGCCGCTCGCGTCGTGCCGCGACCGGTGTCAGTTGTTGGAGAAGCTGGTGGTGTTGCGACCCTCTTCGCGCCAGCCGTGGACGGCGAAGTCGTCCTCGGCCACGTCACGGAAGCGCTCGTCGTAGTGGAACGCCCAGCCGCCCTTGCTGTCCATGGTGCGGCACACGATCGAGCCGTAGATGTCGCCCTGCGCGTTCGGGCCCGAGCAGTCGGAGGTCGGCGCGTAGATGCCGGCGGCGATGATCGTGTGGTTGTTGGCCGACACGTTGCCGCTGGCGAGGTAGATCATCAGGCTGATCGCGTCGGGGGTCTTGTCGTTCGGGCCGTCGACGTTCACGCAGGCGACGTTGGAGCAGTCCTTGGTGTTGCCCTGACCCAGTAGGCGCAGCCCTCCCGAGGGGGCGATGTAGATCCGCGTCGGCTCGGTGGTCGGCGTCTCCGGCGCCGCGAGCTTGTGCAGGCCGGCCGGGAAGGTGACGTTGCTGAAGCAGTACGTCTGACCGCGTACGAGAGGGAAGCTGCCGGTGTAGGCGCCGTCGTCACGCCCGAAGCACTCGCCGCCCTCGGCGTAGGCCTGCTCCCCGAGATTGGGCAGGAAGGCCGGCTCCGGCACCGTCTCGACACCCACGTTGACGATGCCCTTGTCGCTGTAGGTCGCGGTGTTGTAACGCATCACCCAGTCGACGGTCGCGTTGCCGCGCAGCACGATCTCCCGGTTGGACCCGACGCGGCCGAGCCTGTTGGTCCCGCCCGTCTGCGTGTACGAGTCGGCGTCGTTGCCACCGCGGAGTTCGATCCGGTAGTCGGCGAACGCCGCGAGGTTGAACAACTGGTACGGGCCGATCGTGGCCTCGACGACGCGGGTCGCGTCGCCGAAGGTGCCCTCGGCCCGGACCTGCCAGCGCATCTCGCCGACCCGGTCGGCGGTCCACGTGGCCGAGCCGCCACCGTCCAACGCAAGGCTGTCGCCCAGCGCGGTCGCCGGGTCCTCCTTGTCGAACGCTGCCAGCTCGGTGAACGCCTGCTGGATGCCGGCGTCCGCCACCTGGATGGCCTGGTTGAAGTCTCGGTCGGCACGTGCCGTCACCTGGCCGGTCCGCACGTCGCTGAACACGACGACGATCAGTCCCCCGACGACGATGGCCGCCAGCAGCACCAGCATCAGCGAGCCGGATTCTTCCTGCTGCAGTCGACGCCCCATCTCAGCTGCTCCTGTAGCGCATGTTGCGGACGGTGATGAAGGTCTCGGCACGAACGGGCGACTGTCCTTCGAGCTGGCGTTCCAGCCGGATGCCGATCTTGTAGGCGTCGGAGTACGCGAGATCGCACTCCTCCTGGGTGACACTCCCGCTGACCGTGCAGATGATCTCCGCGCCGTAGTCGTCGAAGTACGTGAACACCGGCGCGGTGCCGTTGTCGATGTTGGTGACGAGGGTGCGGCGCGGCTGCTCGACGATCTCCACGGTGCCGTTGCCGACGGCGCTGAGGTCGGCGGTCGCCGTGTCCTGAACCAGGAACTGTCCACCGTTCTCGTTGACGACGCGGAAGGCGACGACCTGAACCTGCCGGTCGCGGATCAACTCGGCGCCGATGTGGGTGCCGTAGGACCCGTTGTCGCTGACGTAGAGCGGGTCGGCCGCACGCAGATCGCGACCGACGCGCTGCAGCGCCACCTCGAGCTCGTGGATGGCCATCGTGCGGGCGGTCGTGGTCCGGGCGCTGCTCATGCCGGTGACGATCGCGCTGACCACCACCGAGCCGACCACGCCCAGCAGCACGATGGCGACGAGCAGCTCGACGAGGGTGAAACCCTCCTCTTGCCGTGAGCGGTTCATAGGCAGCTGTTGTCCTGGTCGACCCGGTTGGGCTGGCGAACCGTCAGCTGCGCCGTCTCGATCGGCCCGGCCGACTTGCCGTCCGAGACACGTGAGGCGGTGATGCTGAACTTCGTGCGGTCGTTCTTCTTGAACCCGTGGCTGTCCCCCACCGGGAACGTGACGGAGAACACGGTCCCTGCGGGACTGACCGTGGCCGGGTCCGGCGGCTCCATGGCCTGGACGCGTTGCTCCTTGTTGGCCGTGTACTGCATGCGCACCGAGTAGTCGGTCGGCGTCATGCCCTTCACCAGCACGTCCACCTTGACGGCGCGGTAGAAGCGGCCGTTGGCGTCGAGACAGACCTGGGTCCGGCTGACCAGCGCGTTCGACAGCTCGACCGGTTGCGCGGGGGTGCCTTCGCCGCCGCCCGGCGGCGGCTGCACGACCGGCGGCAGCGGCTCCTGTCCGGTCTCCTCGGGATCGAGGACCTGCGGGAAGGGCGTGCCGCTCCAGAAGGTCGCCGTCGTTGCGCCGGGATAGGGCTCGCCGTTCAGCGTGCCCGTGACGCGGAAGGTCCGCGGCCCGTTGGGGAAGCGATGCTCGGCGGGCAGGGTCACGTTGAACCCGACGAACAGAGCCGGATCCTCCGGGTCGGCCAGCGTGCCGGTCATCGCGATGGTCGCCTTCTGCAGCTCGGGTACCGGTGCGATAACGGGCGGCTCGGCGTCCGGGTCGGAAGCCGGGAAGTAGTGGCCGTCCTTGATGACCCAGTAGGTCAGCTCGGCGGATTGGACGCCGCGGCTGAAGCGCACGATCACGTTGACCGGCTCGGTCGCCGTGTCGACGCGCGGGTCCTCCAGCGTCACCTCGCCGTCTGGCGCCACCAGCGGCATCGGCGAGGGGCCGACCTCGAACTGGATGACGCGCGGCCGCAGGGGGTCGCCCGCCTCCCCGGCGGTGGCGGCGCGCTGGGAGTCGAAGCGCTGGGTGACGGTCTGGCCCATCACCTGCCAGCGCAGGAACGTCGTGAAGTGCTTGATGCCGTCGTTGACCGAGTCCCAGCTGACGTACTGGTAGACCTCGTAGTCGTGGCCGTCCAGGGTCATGACCGGCGGCACGCTGTAGGGCACGAGGTCGCGCCGGGCGGTGCAGGTCGCCGGCGGCGGCGGGCACGACCCGGGCCCTTCCAGCAGCACCAGCTCGCGACCCTCGAAGGTGCCGTCGGCGACGACGAGGCCGGCGGTCACGTCCGCGGGCGCATCCTCCAGTGCCTCCAGTTCGTCCTCGTACAGCGCCGCGTCCTGCCACGGCAGCGCCTGCAGCTCCTCGTGGAGCCGGTTGGCGACGGCGGTGGCCTGCACGCGGCGCTCGTTGTCGACGGCGCTGCGGCCGAAGGTGATCAGCGATCCGGCGGCCGCCGCCAGGATGATGGACAGCAGCGCGAACGCGACCACCAGTTCGATGAGCGTGAGACCGTGCTCGTCCTGGTATCGCCGAGGCGTAGTCGATGACACGTGCGGCTCCCCGACACGATCCGTGGGCCCCTGTGCCCCTCTGCTTGGTTTCGGCGCGCCGGGGGGCCGGCTTGAGCCGCCTACTTCAGAACGCGCTCGTCGAGGCACAGACGGATGATCCCGTCCTCGTGCAGCACGCTCACGCACGGGTCCTCGATGGTCATCAGCACGAACGCGTCCGCGAAGCCCTGGCCCTCGCTGACCTCGTACATCGTGGTGCCGACCTGGATGACCGCGTAGGTGGTCCCGTCGCGCTTCTCCAGCCCGCCCAGCGCGACGACCTGGCCGTCGCAGGTGACCTCGCCGTCCTCGTCGACGGTGCAGCCGCGCTGCCGCTCGTCGTCGGGCGCCGGCTTGCTGCCGTCGTCCGCGTCGCCGTCCTTGCCATCGTCGCCCGTGTCGGCATCGTCGCCGGCGTCGGCGTCGTCACCCGCGTCGGCGTTCGTGTCACCGGACGAGCCGTCGGACGACGCCTTGGCCTGCACGACCGGCGTGAACGGGTCGTGCGAGAGCACCACGTCGACGCCGTCGATGGTCAGGTTGACCGGCTCGGCGGTCGGGTCGATGTCCTCCGTGGCCTCGTCGGCCGGCTCCTCGGTCCCGGTCGCGGCCGGCGCGGCCGGGACGGCGGGTGCGCGGACCCACCACAGGGAGATGCCGAGCGCCACCAGCGCCAGGGCGGCCACGCCGCTGAGTGCGACCACCAGGGTCGAGGGTCGCTTGGTGGGTGCCGCGTGCGCCGCGGTCCGTCGTGTGAGCGCCATCATTCGCCTCCCATGGCCTCGACGCCGACCGTCTCGTCGTCGTCCTGCGGCTGCCCGTCGCCCTCGGCGTCGGGGTCGGCCGCGTCGGGGTCCTCCGTCGGCGCGGCCGGGGCCGGCAGCGACGGGGCGCGGGTGTAGAGCGTCCCGCCGAGGTTGACGGTGAGGACCGGGTACTCGTCCTCGGCCACCGTCACGCTCGTCCACTGCAGGCCGCGCGGGGTGATCGTCGGGTCCTCGATGCGGCGGAAGAAGTCGACCAGCTGGAAGTAGCTGCCTGCGACGGTTGCCGACAGGTCGATGGCGGTCAGCTCCTCCTGGCTGTCCGGCAGCGGGGAGGGCCGCGACGTCGACACGGCGTGGACCGTGACACGGGCGTCCTCGGCGGCACGCTGCACCTGGGCGATGGCCGCCGGCAGCGACGCACTGCCCGGCACGACGGCCGACGCGGCCGCCAGCTCGGCCTCCAGCTCCGGTGCGCGGTCGCGGACGGCCCGGTAGCGCTCGAGCTCCAACTGCAGCTGCAGCTGCCGGTCCTGCTGGGCGACGATCTGCTCCTCGAGGGCGGCCTGTTCCTCGCGCTGCGGCTTGAACATCAGCATCCAGTACATGGCCACGACCAGCACGGCGGCCAGCACGGAGAGCAGGACGGTCTGCCGTCTCATCGGAGTCCCTCCGGAAGTCCCTCGGCGTAGCGGCCGGTCTTGGCGAACGGCGCCAGCTCCCCATCGACGGAGAAGGTGGCGACCTCGGTGCCCTCCTCGTCGTCGAGCGACGACGAGTTGAAGTAGAGGTTGCGGAAGATGGCGACCTTGCCGAGCTCGTGGAGGATCGCCTCCACGCCCGGGGCGTGGGTCTCGACCGTCTTGCCGGTGATCGTGAACGAGCCGACCGACGTGGTCTCCGCCGCCGGGTCGGGCCGCGGCATGTTGATCGTGATCGTCTCCAGCTGCGCGTCGGCCGGCATGACCGAGGCGAGGTCGGAGAGGATCCAGGCCAGCGACACCTCGCCGGCCATCGCTTCGGTCAGCGAGGCGTTGGCCTTCATGCCCAGCTCTTCGAGCTCGCGGTACTCCGACATCTGGGCGACCTCGCCCTGGAGCTCGGCGGTGCGCAGCTCCGCGGCGGCGAGGCGGTCCTCGGCGTCGCGCAGCTGGCCGGTCCCCCACCAGTGGACGCCGCCGACGGCGACCAGGAGTCCGAGGCCGCTGGCCGCCAGGATCCTGCGCTGCTTGGCGGCGCGCGCCTGTTCCCGGGTGACCTGCGGCAGCAGGTTGACGCGAACGCTCACTCCAGACCCCCGAGCGCGAGACCGACGGCGGTGGCGAGGGTCGGCCCGACGTCGTGCAGGTCCTCCTCGCCGTAGACGGTGTCCTTGACGTTCGTACGTGCGAACGGGCTGGCCAGGTCGACCGGCAGGCGCAGGCTGGCGGCCAGCCGCTCCGGCAGGCCTGGCAGCGCGGCCGCGCCGCCGCTCAGCACCACGTAGGACAGCCGGCGTGAGCCGGGCTGGGCGGCGTAGTAGTCCAGCGAGCTGCGGATCTCGTCGATGAAGCGGTCGACCTGCGTGGTCAGCAGTTGGCTGGCCGGGTCGGTGGCGCCCAGCCGGCACTGGCGCTTCTGCTGTTCGGCCTGGTCGCGGTCGAGGTCGAGCCCGCGGGCCAGGGCCTCGGTCAGCGAGTCACCGCCGGTGGCGAGGATGCGCACGAACGTCGGCGTGCCGGCCTCGTGGATGACGAGGCTGGTGACGCCGGCGCCGATGTCGATGACCATCTCGCTGCCCTGCTCGAGCGGCGAGGTGTTGCCGACCGCCCGCAGCACGGCGAAGCAGTTGAGGTCGATGCCGATGGGCTTCAGACCGGCGCGGGTCGCGACCTCCACGTGGGAGGTCAGCATTTCCTTGTGGGCGGCGACCAGCAGCACACGCTGCAGGTGGTCGCCCTCCTCGGTGAACCAGTCCTCGACCGGGTAGACGTCCAGTTCAGCGTCCTCCACGGCGATGGGCAGGTGCTCCTGCGCCTGGTAGCGGATCGACGTGCGCAGCTCCTCGAGCTCCATGTAGGGCAGGTCGATCTGCCGGACGACCACGCGCGGGTTGGCGACGCCCAGCCACACGCGGTCGGTCTTCACCTTGGCGGTGGACAGCAGCTCGCGCAGCGCCGCGGCGGCCGCGGCGGGGTCGAGGACCTCACCGCCGTTGACCACGTCGCCGGGGAGCTCGATACCCCCGAAGTTGGTGACGACGACGCCGGTGCGGCCCTCACGGACCTCGGCGACGGTGATGGTGCGGGTTCCGATGTCGATGCCGACGGCACGTGATGCCATGGATCAGCCGTTCGATCGCTCGGCGTGCACGACGCCGGCCGAGAGGTAGTCGTGGAGGTCCTGCTGCCGCACCCGGTAGTTCTTGCCGACGCGCAGCGCCGGCAGGTCACCGGACCGGATCAGGCGGTAGACGGTCATCGTCGACACGCGCAGGACGTCGGCGACCTCGGCGACCGTGCGCAGTTGCACGGCCCGGTTCCCGTCGTCCATCGCGGTCATCGTCGGCGTCCTGGAGAAGTCAGGGATCGACGAGGCACACCAGCAACTGCAGCCCCATCGACCACACGCGGCCTACGCGCGCGTCATCCGCAACAGTCGGCACGAAGGGCCGTCAGCTTGAGCGTTGGGCTCCAGAACGGCGCTTCAGCGCACGACGGTTCAGAAGCCCAGCACCCGCCGGACGACGTCCGCGCTGCCGGTCGGGGCGAGCACGACGACCAGCGCGCCCATGGCCAGGTAGGGCCCGAACGGGATGCGACTGGCCATCTTCGCTCGCCGTGCCACCAGCAGGACCACGACCACGACGACGGCGCTCAGCATGGTGGCGTACGCGAAGGCGACCAACTGCAGGCCGCCGAGGTAGCCGACCACCAGGCCGATCGAGATGGCGAGCTTCACGTCGCCCATCCCCATGCCCATCTGCCCGCGCAGCAGGCGGAACAGCTCGGCGAACAGGAACATGATGCCGGGCACGACGAGTGCCCAGATGACTGCCCGGCGCAGCTCCGGCCACGCGCCGTCGGCGGCGGCCGAGCCCACGATCAACGGCAGCAGCACCAGCGGGAGCCGCAGCGTGAGCCGGTTCGGGATAATCCGGTGCTCGAGGTCGATGGCGGTGGCGACGACCAACGCCCATACGAACACCAGGAGCGCCGGGAGCAGCGGGTCAGCACCCCAGACGGCCGTCACGGCACCGAACAGCACGGCGGTCATGACCTCCACCACCGTGTAGCGGGCGGAGATCCGGGCGCCGCAGTTGCGGCAGCGTCCCCGGAGCAGCAGCCAGGACACGACGGGAACGTTGTCGCGGGCGCCGATCAGCGCCCCACAGGACGGGCACGACGAGCGCTTCGGCTCCGTGACCGTGCCGCCACGCGGCCAGCGGTGGATCGGCACGTTCGCGAACGAGCCGACGACCAGCCCCATGAGGACCGCGCCGACCACCAACAGCGCATCCACCACGACCACCCCTGCTCACGTGCCTACGGAACCTACTGGCAAGGAGAAGGGGCGGCCCGTAGGCCGCCCCTTCCAGTCCCCTGGGAGAGAGGGGTGAATCAGGTACCGCTGCCACCGGTGCCGGTGGTGGTCCACTGGCCAAGACCGCCAGTGGCCGAGTTGTAGACGACCTGCTCCCCACCGACAGCCGCGTGGACGGCCGTGATGGTGTAGCTAGCGGGCGCTGCCGCCGTACCCGTCCCGACCACCGGGGCGTACGTAAGTGTCACCCCGTCGCTGACGCGCAGGTCGACGTTGGTGGCCGGCGTGATGGTCGTCTCCCCGGCCGTGTTCTGAGTCGCAACGAAGCCGGCGGCCGGGTACGCGCCTGTACGAGTCATGAATGACTCGATCTCGATGGCGGCGTTGCGGGCGTCCGACTCCGCCGATCCGCGCCAAGCGTTCTGACGCTGGTTGAGGAAGACGGGGATGGCGATCGCGGCGAGGATGCCGATGATGATCACCACGACGAGCAGTTCGATGAGGGTGAAGCCCTCTTCGTCCCGCTTCGTGCGGATGGACTCGAGCATGAAACGCTCCTTGGCATGATGGCGATGATGAACCTGTGCCGACGTCCCGCCCGCTTGACAAGCACAGGCCCCATCGGGTGATGGAGCGTCTCTGCGCGAGGCAGCCCGGCTGACCGTCCCGATGATGCTGGGGGCTGAGGTCCCGTGGCGTTGCTTCCCCGCCTCTCGACGGAGTCGCCCTTGTCACGCGCTTGCGGTTCGTCCCCCGTGTTCTCGGCCACTTCGGCCATGGTCTTAAGCACAATCCAGGAAGATGCGCGATGACCCCCACTACCGCATACAGATTGATCTTTGAGCCAAAGACGCCAGCGAGGCCGGTATACGCGCGGACGTCATCGTCCGCGACCATTCCGGCCTCTTGTGCGAACGCCGACGGCTGTCAGCTGCCGATGAGTTCGAAGATCTTGAACATCGGCATGTACAGCGCGATGACCATGCCACCGACGATGCCGCCGATCACGGCGATCATCAGCGGCTCCATGAGCGCGGTCAACGACTCCGTTGTCGACTCGATCTCCGTGTCGTAGAAGTCGGAGATCTTGCCGAGCATGCCGTCGACGTTGCCCGTCTCCTCGCCAACGGCGATCATCTGCACGACCATCGGCGGGAAGATGTCGTGCTGCGACAGCGGTCGGTTCATCGATTCGCCCTGACGGACCGACTCCTGCACGTCCTTCACCGCATCACCGATAGGGCCATTGTTGACCGTTTCTGCGGTGATTTCCAGCGCCTGCAGGATCGGCACACCCGCGGCGAGCAACGTCGACAGATTCCGCGCGAAGCGCGTCAGCGCGATCTTGTGGAACAGTGGACCGAAGACCGGAACCCGCAACTTCATCACGTCGAGCGCATACCGCCCTCTCGGGTTCGCTCGGATTCGTTTATATCCGAACCATGCAGAGACGGGAACAACAACGTAGGTGACGACGCCCTTCCACGACGTGACGAAGTTCGACGCCTTTACAAGCATCTTCGTCAGCCACGGGAGTTCACCGCCGAGATCCTGGAACATGCCGTCGAACACGGGAACGATGAAGATGAGCATGACGGTCGACAGCGCGATCGCCATGAAGAAGACGATGGTCGGATAGGTCATCGCTGACTTGATCTTGCTACGGAGCTTGACATCGGCCTCGAGCATCACCGCGACGCGGATGAGGACCTGGTCGAGCATGCCGGCGGTCTCGCCGGCCTTCACCATGGCGCGGTAGAGCTTCGGGAAGACCTTCTCGTGCTCCGCCATCGCGCTGGACAGCGAGGCGCCCGACTCGACGCGATTGCGGATGTCGTCGATGGTCTCCGCGAGCTTCTTGTTCTCCGTCTGGTCGTGGAGGATCGACAGCGATCGGATCAGGGCCAGCCCGGAGTTGATCATCGTCGCGAACTGGCGCGAGAAGATCGCGAGGTCCTTCAGCCCGACACGGTCGGACAAGCCCGGGATCCGGATCTCCGTGTTGAGACCCTTCTCGTCGACTTGCGTGATCCGGATCGGGGCGTAGCCCATCGACGCGAGCTTCGAGGCGACGGCCGCCTGGCTGTCGGCCTCGAGTTGCCCCGTGATCATCTTGCCCGTGCGGTCACGGACCTGGTAGTCGAACTTGCTTACGGTCGCGCTGGGCATCGTGGTCTCCTTCAGCCCTTGCCGGACAGGCGCTGGAATTCGGCCACGTTGTTGGCCTTCTCGAGCGCGGCGTCGTAGGTCACTTTGCCCGCCTTCACCAGCGTCGCCAGCGACTGGTCCATGGCGACCATCCCGTGCTGGGCGCCGGCCTGGATCGCGCTGTAGAGCTGGTGGGTCTTGCCCTCACGGATGAGGTTCCGGACCGCCGAGGTCGCGGTCATGATCTCCACCGCCACGGCGCGGCCCTTGCCGTCGGCGGTCTTCAGCAGCGTCTGACAGACGACGCCCTGCAGCGCGCCGGCCAGCATGACGCGGATCTGCTCCTGCTGGTGCGGCGGGAAGACGTCGATGATGCGGTCGACGGACTGCGGCGCGTCCTGGGTGTGCAGCGTCCCGAACACGAGGTGGCCGGTCTCCGCGGCGGTCAACGCGATCTGGATCGTCTCGAGGTCGCGCATCTCGCCGACCAGGATCACGTCCGGGTCCTGGCGCAGCACGTGCTTCAGCGCCGCGTTGAACCCGTGGGTGTCCGTGCCCACCTCGCGCTGGTTCACGACCGAGCGTTTGTGGGTGTGCAGGAACTCGATGGGGTCCTCGACGGTCATGATGTGCGACGGCCGGTTGCGGTTGACCAGGTCGATCACCGACGCCAGCGTCGTCGACTTGCCGGAGCCGGTCGGCCCGGTGACCAGCACGAAACCACGCGGCAGGTAGGCGAAGTTGGCCACCTGCTCCGGGATGCCCAGCTGCTCCAGCGGCCGGATCTCGAACGGGATGACACGCATCACCGCGCCGATGGAGTCGCGCTGCATGAAGACGTTGACGCGGAAGCGCGACTTGCCCGGGATCGCGTAGCTCATGTCCAGTTCGAGTTCGTTCTCGAACTGCTCGCGCTGCTTCTGCGTCATGATCGAGTACAGCATCTTCTGCAGCTCGTCCGGCACGCAGACCGGGAACTCCTCCATCGGCGTCAGGTCGCCGTGCACGCGGATGGTCGGCGGGATCCCGCACGTCAGGTGCAGGTCGGACCCGCCGCGCTCGACCAGGGTCAGCAGCAGCTGATCGAGGTCGATCGCCGTGTCCTCCTCGGACATCAGCAGCGGCGTCACCGGTGCCGAGGCGCCGTCACCGCCCACGGCTGCCCCTCCGTCGACCGCCGCCATCGCCGGTGTCCCTCCGGGCGGCGGCGTCGACGGAACCGCGGGCGGTGACGACAGCGCGCCGGCCGTGGAGCCCTCGCCGCCCCTGGCGCCCACGCCGGCGGGGACTGCCTGCGCCTCGATGGCCGCCAGCAGGGTCCGGCGTGATGCCAAGGCGAGTGCGACGGGAAGACCCATCGCCGACTCCAGCCGCGCACGCAAGGTCGTGTCGTAGGGGTCGGCCACGGCGACCATGATCTGGTCGTCCTCGCCGAACCGGATCGGCAGCGCCAGCAGCTCGCGAGCGATCTCGCCGGGCAGCAGCGCCGCCGCGTGCGGGTCGACGTGTGCGGCGTCGACCTCGGCGTAGGGCATGCCGAGCGTGGCCGCCAGGGCGCGCACGAGGTCGCCCTCGCCGGCCAGGCGCTGGTCGAGCAGCACCTTGGGCAGGCTGCCCTCGCCGGCCGCGGACCGCTCCTCCGCCCAGCGCAACTGCTCCGGGCTCAGCACGCCGTGCCGGACCAGCACCTCGCCGAGTGCGCTCACGACTTCTTCCTCCTGCGTCGCCGTCTCAGACGACGACACGTCCGATCTCCTCGAGCGTCGTCCGCCCGAGCAACACCTTCGACAGGCCGTCCTGCCGCAACGTCTGCATGCCCTGCTCGATCGCGACCTTCGCGATCTGTTCCGAGGAGGCCCGTGCGACCGCCAGTCGCTCGATCTCCTCGGTGACCGTCAGCACCTCGTGCACCGCGAGCCGGCCCCGGTAGCCGGTGTTGCTGCAGGCCGAGCAGCCGACCGCGCGAGGCAGCGGCGGCCGTTCGCGGACGATGTCGTCCGGGAACCCGGCCGCCGCAAGGATTTCCGGTTCTGGGGCCACGTGTTCGACGCAGCGCGCACAGACCTTGCGGGCCAGTCGCTGCGCCAGCACGCAGTCGACGGCCGAGCCGACCAGGAACGGCTCGATGCCCATCTCCGTCAGCCGGGTGACCGCCGACGGGGCGTCGTTGGTGTGCAGCGTCGACAGCACGAGGTGGCCGGTGAGGGCGGCCTCGATGCCGATGTGGGCCGTCTCGCGGTCGCGCATCTCGCCCACGAGGACGATGTCGGGGTCCTGCCGCAGGATCGAGCGCAGCGCCGACGCGAACGTCAGGCCGATCTTCGGGTTGACCTGGACCTGGCTGATGCCGGGCAGGCGGTACTCGACGGGGTCCTCGGTGGTGATGATGTTCACCCCCGGCTCGTTGAGCACGTTCAGCGTCGCGTACAGCGTCGTGGACTTGCCCGAACCGGTCGGACCGGTGACCAGGATCGTGCCGTAGGGCTTGCGGTAGGCCTCTTCGAACCGCTTGTGGTTGTGCTCGAGGAAGCCGAGGTCCTCCAGCTCGAGCAGCACGGCGGTCTTGTCGAGGATGCGCATCACGACCTTCTCGCCGTACACGGTCGGCAGCGTCGAGAAGCGCAGGTCGATGGCCTTGTTGTTCGAGGTGACGCTGATGCGCCCGTCCTGCGGGACGCGGCGTTCGGCGATGTCGACGTCGGCCATGATCTTGAGCCGGCTGATGACCCCGGACTGGATCGTCTTCGGCGAGCGCATCACCTCGTGCAGCACGCCGTCGATGCGGTAGCGCACCCGCAGGTCGCGCTCCCCCGGCTCGATGTGGATGTCCGACGCGCCGTCCGCGACCGCCTGCGAGATGAGCAGGTTCACGAACTTGACGATCGGCGCTTCCTCGACGACGGCGCGGATGGAGCTGAGGTCGCCGTCCTCGTCGCCACCATCGGCGATGTCGCCCGCCATCGCCTCCATGTCGTCGGCGAGGTGGGCGAACTTCTCGATCGCCGCCTGGATGTCCTCCTTGGTGGCGACGACGGGCTGGACGTCCAGCTTGGTGATCGTGCGCAGGTCGTCGATCGCAACGATGTTGGCCGGATCGCTCATCGCGACCAGCAGCTTGCCGTCCTGCATCGCGTACGGGAGCACGCTGTGCCGGGTCAGCGTCGTTGCCGGCACGAGTGTGGCCAGCCGCCCGTCGACGTCGGCCTCGGCGAGGTCGACGAACGACAGACCGATCTGGCCGGCCAGGGCCGCGACCAGCTGCTTCTCCGTCAGCAGACCCCGCTCGACCAGCACCCGGCCCAGCGAGCGGCCGGTGCCACGCTGCTCCGTCTCGGCCTCGCGCAGCTGGTCGGCGGAGACCAGGCCCTGGGCGACGAACACCTGCCCGAGCGATCTCATTGGCCAGCCACACGATCCGGCACGGCCGCCGGCAGCGAGGTGACGGTGCCCGGCAGCTGCCGCAGCAACGCGCGCAGCAGCGCGACGAGGACGGCCTTGACCTCCTCACGACGGCGGGCGTCGGCAGCCAGGACGGGCACGTGGTCGGGCAGGCCGAGCTGGCGGCGGATGCGCGTCAGCGCCGCGCCCGTCCCCCGGTCACGGGGGAGCTTGTTGACGGCGACGACCAGCGGCACCTCGGCGAGATCGCGGAAGTACAGGTGCTGCTCGCGGGCCTCGGCGATCGTCTCCGGCCGGCTGGCGTCGACGACCAGCACGAATCCGAGCATGCCCTCGGCCAGGATCTGCCACATGAACTCGAACCGCTCCTGCCCGGGGGTGCCGAACAGGTGCAGTGCGAGATCGTCGGCGAGCGACACCCGGCCGAAGTCCATCGCGACTGTCGTGCGGCCCGAATGACGCTGGCCGACCACCCCATGGTCGTAGGTGCTGACGTCCCGCTCCGTCGAGACGACGGCGATCTCCGAGATCGTGCGGATCAGGGTGGTCTTGCCGGCGTCGAACGGGCCGGTCACGACGATCTTGAAGCTGCGATGGCGCGCCCGATCGACGGCGTGGCGCCGTGTGGGGCCGGCCGTCTGGAGGGCCATCAGAGCTGCTCGACGCCGCGGATCAGGCGCTGCACCAGCGCGGCGTCGACGTTCGCGTCCTGCCGCAGTCGGTCAGGCCGCACGCGCGGCCGCAGGCCACGGGGACCGGCCGGCTCGAACAGCAGCGCCTCGGTGGGCTCGGACGCCGTCGTGTCCGTGGCCTCCGCCACCGCGGCCAGCACCGGGGCGACGGGCGCGGGCGGTGCCATCGTCGGGTAGTCGTGGGTGACCGGCTGGATCGGCGCGGTCTCGAACAGGTCGGCGGCAAGGTCCTCGTCGTTGCCGACGAACGCGGTCTCGGCGGCGACAGCCGGCACGTCGTCGAGGTCCGCCTCGGCGGCCGCAGTGACCACGTCGACGTCCTCGTCGAAGGCCGCGAACGCCTCGACGGTCTCGGGGGCCTCGTGCTCCTCGAGTACGTCGAGGGTGTCGGCGGCCTCGGCGGCGGCCATGTCCTCGGCGGCCTCGACGGCGGCCACGTCCTCGACGGCTTCGGCGGCGGGGACGTCGAGCTCGGGCCCGGCCGTGATGTCGGCCGTCTCGGTGATGGCGGGCATGACCGGCCCGGTCAGCCCGAAGGTCGCGTAGGCGGTGGTGAGACGACCGGCCACGCCGGCGTCCGGCTCACGGGCCGGCGCCACGATGCCGTCGTCGAGCAGGTCGGCGAGCGTCGCGTGGGCGCGGTAGTCGCCCTGCCCCCACAGCCGAGCGAGCTCCGCGACGGTGCGACGGCCGTCGATCATGGCCAGCAGCCGCCAGCGGTCACCCGACAGCGTGAGCGTGCCGGTGTGCGGCGGCGCGTCCAGCACCAGGACGGCGTCGGCGCCGCCGGTCCGCTCCTGCAGGCGCGGCCAGGCCGCGAGCCGCTCGCGTGCGGCCAGCACCAGCGGGTCCTCGACCGGCTCGAAGCCGTGGGCGCGGTGCGGCTGGTCGGACGGGCCCTCGAAGTGGAAGGTGCCCTCGCGCCACAGCAGCAGGTCGAAGAGGCGGTCGGTGCGCAGCTCGGCGAGCAGCGTGTCCACCGTGGCCTCGTCGAGCAGCTCGTGCTCGGCCAGCGCCAGGAGCCGGCCGCGGTCGTCGTCGGCGCCGTCGATCAGCTGCCACAGACCGCCGGACGTGACCAGGCCGGCGCCCAGCAGGCGGTGTGCCAGGGCGGTGCCGTCGGTGTCGGTCGCGACGTCGACGACACGGCCGACCTCGAGGTGCAGGCGGGCGTGGTCGTCGCCGCGCTGCAGCTGCAGGCTGCCGCTCTTCGCGGTCGCCGAGATCAGCTGCAGGAGGTCGAGAAGTCGGAAGTCCCCCAGTCGTCCTTCGAGCACGGCACTCACCTATCCCCAGCCGTTGGTGGAGGGCTCGGGACGAGCCCAGGAGTTGGACGAGACGGTGTCGCCGCCGGTCGCCCGTCGTACCTCGAACAGCGCTTCGGTCAGCAGGTCACGGTCGTCACCGGCCGTCAGCGGCTCTGTGGCGAGCACGGACATCAGGTCGGCCTGGTGGTCGTCTTCGGCCTGGCGGTGCATGGCCTCTTCGGCGGCCGGAGCGGCCGGAGCAGGCGGTGCGGCCGGTGGCGGCACCTGGGGCGCGGCGGCGACCGGCGTGTAGCCGTTCGTGGGCGCGTGCCCGTTGGTCGGGACGTAGCCGTCGGTCGGCTCGTGGCCGTTGCTGGCGACGTAGCCGTTGGACGGTGCGTGACCGTTGGTCGGCGCGTACCCGTCGGCCGGCGCGTGGTGGTTGGTCGGCGCGTACCCGTTGGCGGGCGCGAACCCGTTGGCCGGGGCCTGGTCGTCGACCGGACCGGCCTCGAAGCTGGCGGCAGGCTCGAAGCTCGGCGGCGGCTCGTAGGCGCGCGGCGGCTCGGGTGCCGCGACGGGCGCGAAGCCGTTCGGCAGGTCGAAGGGTGCTTCCTCGACCCCCTGCGCGACGGGCTCGTGGTAGGGCTCCTCGACGGAAGCCGGCTCGGGGGCCGGCGGCACCGTCTGCGAGAACGCGTCGACGGCCGCCTGGACCGGGTCGTCGGTGGCGGCGCCGGGGTCCCACTCGGCGGGCGCGACCAGCTCCGAGCCCTGCGGCTCCAGCACGTGGCCGACGCGGTCGGCGGTGCGCCGCATCTCGAAGAGCATGAAGCCGATCTTGGCGTTGCGGTGCGCGATGGCGGCGAGCACGGCCTGGTCGCGGGCGCTCATCAGGAACACGAAGCCCTCGTCACCCTGGACGAAGACCTGGTTCAGCTGGCCGCGCCCGAGCCCGAGGGCGGCCTGCTCGCCGAGCGACAGCAACGCGGCGCTCATGGCGCCGACGCGGTCCTCGTCGAGCTCGTCGGGCAGCGCGCTGGCCATCGGCAGCCCGTCGAACGACACGACGGCCGCCGCCTCGACGTCCGGTGACGAGCGGAGGAAGTCGTCCAGGGCAGCGGCCAGCCGGGCCGCACGGGTGTCGAGGTGGTCGGACACGGCGATCTCCGTTCGCGTGCGTCGATGCGGCGGAGGCGGCGTCCGCGCCGTCCCCCGCGTTGTTGCATCGGCGCAGGAACCCCCCGGCTTAAGCCGAGACGGACGAACGGCCGCGAAACGGGCGGTCCAGCCCACGGTTCCGGACGGTTCGGGCCGCGGCGACACCGGCGCCGCCGGCCCGTACCGGGACGCGCTCAGAGGAGTTGCGGTTCGCCGCCGTCGTAGACGAGCCGGCCGTCCTGGACGCGGACCACGTCGGTCGGGCGGTGCTCGTCGAGGCGGCCGTCGTGCAGCAGGTGACGCAACGGGACGTCGGTCAGCAGCGTCACGTGGTCCGCGATCATCCGCCGGTGGCAGCGCCACCACAGCGACTCGGAGCACATCACCGCGACGCGATGGCGCCTCGCCTCGACCAGGACGGCGTGGATCGCCTCCCGGAACTCGGGTGTGTCGAGGTGGTCCGCGTACGCCTGGAACGAGGCGTTGCGCAGACCGGTGTGTGGTGAGCCCTCCACGCGCTTGCGGCGGCCGCCGAGCCGTTCCTCCCAGCGGTAGTCGATGCCGGCCGCGGGCACCCACAGCTCGAGCCGGTCCCGCGCCACGTGCGGGTGACGGCGGCTGCCCGGGAAGCGGCGCACGTCCACGACCGAGGCCACGCCCGCATCGGTCAGCAGTGCCTCGAGCTCCTGCTGCGACGCCGTGCCGTGCCCGACGGTGACGATCACGAGCCCACCACGATCCCGTCCCCCTGCCGGTCCGGACGCAGCGACGTCGAGGTCGCCGCGAGGTCCCGGCCACGGTAGCCCCGGGCGCACGTCCGGTAGCTAGCCTGCCGCCGAAGCGCTCGGGGGCTCGTCATGCCGCAGGTCGAGGTCAACGGCACGCGGCTGTACTACGAGGACACGGGCGCGGGCGAAGAGACGATCCTGTTCAGTCACGGCCTGCTGTGGGATCGCAGCCTGTTGGGCCCGCCGGCTCACGGACGGCATGTGTCCGCGTCATGCGGCATGCTGTCCCGGCGCCGGCGTGGGGGGAGGTTCAGGTGGCGGACACCTCGGCCGCGCTGTTGACGTTCGAGTTCGACGGTGAGCTGTGGTACTGGCGGGGGCCGGCGCCGTTCTACTTCGTCACGGTGCCCGCGGACGCGTGCGCGCTGATCCACGACGAGGCGCCGCTGGTGAGCTACGGCTGGGGCATGATCCCGGCCACGATCCGGATCGGCGAGAGCGAGTGGGAGACGGCGCTGTGGCCGAAGGACGGCCGCTACGTCGTGCCGGTCAAGGCCGCCGTGCGCGACGCGGAGCACCTCGACGAAGGCGATCACGCGACCGTGCACCTGCGCATCGACGGTCCGGGATGAGGTGAGTCAGGCGGTTGCGGGTTCGATGTTGTGGTTGAACCGGAACACGTTGTCCGGGTCGTACTCGGCCTTGACCGCGGCCAGGCGCCGGTAGTTGGCCTCGCCGCCGAAGCCGGCGATCGTGCGATCGCGGCCCTCGTCGGTGGTGTAGTTGAGGTAGGTGCCTGCCGCGGCGTAGGGGGCCAGGTCGGCCCGGACGGCCTTTGCCCAGGCGATCGCCCGGTCGTCGTCGGCAGGGTCCTCCCACAGCCCCAACGGGTGCACGCACCACGTGGCGTCCCGGTTGGCGATCGGCCACGTGCCCGCCTGCGCCGCGATCGCGCCGCCCCAGGGCAGCAGTGCGTGCTGGGACGGTGACGGGACCACCATGTCGGAGGCGCGCCGGCAGAAGGCCGTCACGGCCTCGTCCGGCAGCCGCGTGAGGTGCTCGGCCGTCCAGTAGTTGCGGTAGCCGGGTGGGTCGTCGAGCGCCCCCTGGACCTCGGCGTAGGGCAGTTCCTCGACGATCTGGCCGGCCGGACCGAGGTCCAGCAGCGGCGCCATCAGCCGGCGCGCCTCCGGCTCCTGGCCGGCGTGCACCACGACCACGGCCGGCGTCAACCTGCCGACGAGCCGCTGGGGGAGGAAGTCCTCTTCCGGGCCGGTCAGGTAGACCAGACCGCCGCCGAACGCGTCGGGCGCGTCCGACTCGATCAGGTCCCGGTAGCGGCGAACGAGCTCCTCGCCGTCCTCCGGGTCGTAGACGAGGATGGCGAACGTCGTCACGGGCAGCTCGTGCAGGCGGAAGGTCAGCGAGGTGGCGACGCCGAAGTTGCCGCCGCCGCCGTGCAGGGCCCAGAACAGCTCGGGATGCTCGTCCTGCGACGCGACGACCGTGCGTCCGTCCGCAGTCACCAGCTCGACGGCCAGCAGGTTGTCGCAGGCCAGGCCGAAGCCGCGGGCCAGCCAACCGTCGCCGCCGCCGAGGGTCAGGCCGGCGACGCCAGTGGTCGTCACGCGCCCGCCCGTCGTCATCAGCCCGTGCGGTTGGCACGCCCGGTCGACCATGCCCCAGTTCGCCCCGCCGCCGACCCGTGCCGTTCGCGCCACGGGATCGACGTGGACGTCGTGCATGAGCCGGGTGTCGATCACCAGTCCCCCGTCGCTCAAGGCCGCGCCCGCGACCCCGTGGCCGCCCGAGCGCACCGAGACCGCGAGGTCGTGCGCACGTCCGAAGGCGATGGCCTCGGCGACGTCGGCGGGGGTGGCGCACCGGGCGATGACGGCGGGCCGGCGATCGATGGTGGCGTTGAAGAGGGTGCGGGCGTCGTCGTAGCCGTCCTGGCCGGCGACGAGCACGGTCCCGGCGAGGCGGTCGCGCAGTGCGGCGACGTCGCCGGCGATGGTGGGTGCGCTCATCGGTGTGGTCCTTCTCCGCGAGTCCGCGAACACGGCGGCGAGGTGGGCGAGCCGCTGGAGCTCCCCGCGAACGGGGGCGCCGACGCGGTCGCGTGGATCGCCGGGCGTGTCGCTGGTCATGCCTCGACGCTACGGCGCGGCCGCTCCCCTGCCGTCCCCCGCGATGGCCAACCCGGCCGCCGCAGCTGATGGCCCGTTCTGGCTACAGCAGCCCCTGCTGCACCGCCAGCGAGGCGGCCGCGGTCCGCGACGGCAGTGCGAGCTTGCGCAGCAGGTTGCCCACGTGGCGGTGGACGGTGTGCTCGCTCAGGACCAGCCGTTGCGCGATCTGGTGGTTGGTCAGCCCCTCGGCCACCAGGCACAGGACCTCCCGCTCCCGCGGCGTCAGGGAGCCCAGCGGCCCGTCGGGGCGCAACGGTTCACCCGGACCTGCCTCGGCGCGCCACTGCCGTGCCAGCGCCTCCACGCGGGCACACTCGGCGGCGGCCCCGAGGTCGCGGAGGCCGACCAGGGCGCGCTCGAGTTCGACGAGCGCGGCGGAGCGGCGACCGAGTGCCCGCAGGGTGGTGGCCAGTTCCACGCGGATGCGGGCGGCCTCGAACGGCGCGCGGCGGCCCGCCGGGGTGTCCAGGGCGTCCTCGAAGGCTCGACGGGCTGACGCATGGTCGCCGTCGAAGGCGGCCACCGTGCCCGCACACGCGAGCGCCGCCGTCTGCAGCGGGCCGGTCCCGACGCGCGCCGCCAGTTGCTGCAGCTCGTCGAGCGACCGCCGTGCGCGTTCGCCCTGCCCGAGACGGACCGCGGCATGGACCGCCAACTCGAGTCCACCGGCCCGCTCGAACGCGTGGGGCGGGAGCCGGCGGAGGAACCGGTCGGCGAGGTCGAGTGCCTGCTCGGCGTCGCCCCGCGTCAACGCGAGCGAACCGAGGCCGAGGGAGGCGTAGAGGTTGCCGTCGCAGCGTGCGTACAGGGCGGCCGCCTCCTCGAGGCGTCCCTGCTGTTGCCGGAGGTCGCCGAGGCGCACGAGCGCTTCGCCGGTCAATGCCGGGCGGGCCAGGCCGAGTTCGGTCTCGGCCTGCCCGAGCTGGGTCTCGGCCTCCTCCCAGCGCCCCTCCCAGATCAGCACGCGGGCGTACTTGGCGCGGCACTGCCCCAGCATGAGCCCGACCCCGTGCCGCTCGCAGAATTCGGTCATCCGCACGCACCACTGGCCGGCGCGGTCGTAGTCACGGACCTGCTCGCAGGCCGAGATCAGGTAGCAGCACGCCCAGGCGACGCACGCCAGCTGGTCCGCCTCACCACCCAGCGCCACCACCGTCGCCTCGTCGAGGCGGTGCATGCCGTCCGCGAGGTCCCCCTCGAGCACCTTCGCCAGGCCTTCCGTGGCCAGGCCGACCATCTCGAGCTCCGGCACGTCGTAGCGGCGACCCAGCGCCGCCGCCTCAGCACCCAGGCGCCCGGCTGCCTCCGGGTCGTCCAGCAGGATGAAGGACGCCTCGTGGACAGCGAGCCAGCCGTGATCCGGCCCGGGCGGCTGCCCCTCGAGCAGGCGGCGGGCACGCCGCAGCCAACCGTTGGCGACCGCCGGTTCGCCACGGAACTCGTAGTGGTCGGCCGCCAACCACGCGGCCACACGCGCGGCCGACGCGTCGTCGCCGCGCTCCCGGTACGCCCGGTAGGCCGCCTCCCGCGCCTCGAACGTGCCCGGGTCCTCGTCGAGGAAGTAGTTCGCCCACCCGAGACCCTCCCAGGCCTCGGGAGCGCCGTCGACCGCCACGGCGGCATCGAACAGCGTGCGCGCGGCGGCCCAGTCACCAGCGCGGAGCGCCTCCCAGCCACCGTCGGTGCCGGTCGGTGCTGTCGGCCGTGATGAGCTCATGTCCGATCGAGTATGCACCTGCCGACCACCCCTGACCACCGCGTCGGAGCGATCGGCCCCAGACCCGGTGCGACGTTTTCCCGACTGGGTAGGACTACCGATGCAATCCTCCCCCGAGGAGCCCAGGGTGGACGTCGTCAGCCAGGTTCAGGAGGACGACGATGACCGCGACGACCGACCGCGCCGCCCAGACCCGCATCACCTCGCCCGACGGCACCCAGATCGCCTGCTTCACCAGCGGTGAAGGCCCGCCGCTGGTCCTCGTCCACGGCACCACCGCCGATCACGCGCGGTGGGCTCCCATCCTGGGGCTGCTCGAGGCGCATGCCACCGTCCACGCGATCGATCGCCGAGGACGGGGCGCCAGTAGCGACGGCCCTGTCTATGCCATCGAGCGCGAGTACGAGGACGTCGCAGCGGTCGTCGACCACGTCGCCGCGGCGTCGGGCCAGAAGGTCGACGTGCTCGGGCACTCGTACGGTGGCGTCGTCGCCTACGGCGCCGCTCACCTCACCGAGAACGTCCACTCGCTGCTGCTCTACGAGGGCTGGCCCGCAGCCGATCCCGCCAGCATGAGCGCCTCCGCGGACGTGCACGAGCGGATGGGGCAGCTGCTGGGTGCCAGCGCCCCGGAGGCCGCGCTGGAACTGTTCATGCGCGAGGTCGTCGGCATGCCGGACGCGGAATTCGCCATCTACCGCACCCTGCCCGCGTGGCCCCGCCGGGTCGCCGCAGCACACACCATCCTGCGCGAGGAACGCAGCGTGCCGGCGTTCGATGCGGACGAGGCCGCCGGGCTGGCGTTGCCGGTCCTGCTGCTGGTCGGATCCGACAGCCCGCCGTCGATCCAGAACGACTACGCGACGGTCGCCGCTGCCCTACCCGATGTCCGGGTCGAGATCCTCGAAGGACAGCAGCACATCGCGATGGACCTGGTCCCGGAGGAGTTCAGCCGACGGGTCGTCGACTTCCTCCGCAGCGGCCCGGGCGCCTGATCGAAGCGGCCCGGCTCCCGCACCCGTCGGTACAGCAGATCCTGTATCCGACAGGTGATGATGTACTGTCTTCGCATGGATGCCAATGACCACGACATCGACCTCGACGGGCTGAGTCGTCTGGGCAGCGCCCTGTCCGACCACACCCGCCGGCGCCTGCTCGTCGCACTCGCCCGCGGTCCCGGCTACCCCGCCGAGCTCGCGGTCGAACTCGACGAGTCGCGACAGAACATCTCGAATCACCTCGCGTGTCTGCGGGGCTGCGGCCTCGTCGTGGCGTTCCCCGAGGGCCGGCGGATGCGCTACGAGCTGGTGGACGCCGGACTGGCGACCGCGCTGCGCGACCTCGTCGAGCTCACGGTCGCCGTCGACCCGCAGCACGCCCACCGGCCGGAGCGATCGGCATGACCACGACCGCGCCGAGCATCAGCCGGGTCGAGGCCGTCCGGCGGGTCCGGCTCTACAACAACCTGACCATCGGCTGGAACGTCGTCGAGGGCATCGTGGCCGTCGCGGCGGGGATCGCCGCCGGCTCGATCAGCCTGATCGCGTTCGGGCTCGACTCCGGGGTCGAGGTGTCGACCTCGATCGTGCTCGCCTGGCGGCTGGCGCAGGAACGTCGCGGTGGCTGCATGGCCGGCTACGACCGCCGTGCCACCCGGTGGATCGCGGGATGCTTCGCGGTCCTCGCCGTGTACGTCGGCTACGAGGCGATCGCGCAGTTGGTCGAGCAGCGCGCCCCGGACGTCAGCGTCCCCGGGATGGTGCTCGCCAGCGTGTCGGTGATCGTCATGCCCGTGCTCGCGCGCGCGAAGAAGCGGCTCGGACCGGTCCTGGGCTCGCAGGCGGTCGTGTCCGAGTCCCGCCAGACCGAGCTGTGCGCCTGGCTCTCCGCGGTGGTCCTCGCCGGCCTCGCGCTGAACGCCCTCCTCGGCTGGTGGTGGGCCGACCCCGTCGCGGCGCTCGCTCTCGCCGGGTTCGCGTCTTTCGAGGCCATCAGGACGTGGCGAGCCGACAGCCTCGAGGACACCTGCTGCGCCTGATTGGCGGGACGCTTGGAGCGGGCGCTGCCGGCGCGGGCTGGCAGCTCGCATCGACCGGTCGCGCCCGCCCGGCCGCCCTGCCATGCTGTGGTCACGTGGTCATCGAGGTGGATGGGGCGAAGTGACCGCGCACGCGCCGGACGCACCGTCGCCGGAGGCCGGGGGGAGCCGGGCCGCGGGCTTCCGCTTCCAGCTCGTCGGGTCGTTCGCGGCGTGGCGAGACGGCCACCCGGTGCCGGACCGGGACATCGGCAGCCGCAAGGGCCGGACGCTGCTGAAGCTCCTGCTCGTCCACGCCGACGACAGCGTCCGTCTCGGCCACGTGAGCGAGCTGTTGTGGGGCGACGCGCCGCCCGACCACGCCGAACGCAACGTCGCCAGCCTCGTCAGCCGTCTGCGGGCGATGCTCGGACGCGACGCGATCGAGGGTGGCGCGGGCACCTACCGGCTCCGGACCAGCGCGCGGCTCGCCACGGACCTGCACGACGCCGAGCGCCTGGCCGCCGAAGCCCGGGCACGGCTCGCCGCCGCCCAACCGGCCCTGGCCGCGACCGCGGCCCGACGGGCGCTCGGCCTGGTCGGCGCGGGGACCCTGCTCCCCGACGACGAAGGCCACTGGCTCGTACCGGCCCGCGCCGCGCTCGAGCGCCTCCGTCACGACCTTCGCCGCCTCGGCTGGGACGCGGCCCTCGCACTCGGCGACGCCGCGGGCGCGCGCGACCTGGCCCGCGACGCGCTCGCCGCCGACCCGCTCGACGAAGTGGCAGCGCGCACCGCCATGCGGGCGGCGCATCTGCTCGGCGAGCAGGCCGACGCGCTGCGCACCTACGACGACCTGCGCACGGCGCTGGCGGACGAGCTGGGCGTCGACCCCGACGTGCGCACGCGCCACGTCCACCTCGCGATCCTGCGCGACGAACGCCTCATGGTCGACGGCGATCGGACCACACCGACGCCGGTCGTGGGCCCGTCACCTCATGACGCCAGCAAGACCGTCTCGGCCGGCTTCGTCGGTCGCGACCACGAACTGGCCGTCCTGCGGCGCCAGTGGGAAGCCGCGATCGGGGGACGCTCTGGACTGGTACTGGTCGTCGGCGAGGCCGGGATCGGCAAGACCCGACTCGCCGAGCAGCTGGGCGAGCTCGTGCGGTCCACCGGCGGCCGGCGGCTGCACGTGCGCTGCCACGAGGCCGAGCAATCCCAGTTCGTCGCGCCACTCGTCGAGGTCGTGGTGCAGCTCGCCGGCAGCGAGCCGCCGGACCGGCTCCGCGAGCTCGCCGGGCCGTGGACGGGCACGCTGGTCGAGCTCGTCCCCGAGCTTCGCCCGATCCTCGAGCCCGGTCCGTACGACCGGGCGTCGGCGGACATCGAGCGGCGCCGCGCCTTCCAGGCCGTCACGGACCTGCTCGGTGACCTCGCGCGGGACCGGCCGACCCTGCTGCACCTCGACGACCTGCACCTCGCGGGTGCGTCGACGCTGGAGGCGCTGCACTTCCTCGCGCGCCACACGATCGTTGCCCCGTTGCTGATGGTGGCGACGATCCGGGTCGAGGAAGGCGCCGAGGTGCTGCGCGAGCTACACGACGTCGCACAACGCCTCGACCTCGGACCGTTGCCCGACGATGCCGTGGCCGCCCTCGTCCGCGCGGCCGGCGCCGAGCGGTTCGCGGCGCGGATCCTGTCCATGACCCGGGGGCACACGCTGTCCGTCGTCGAGTCGCTCGCTGCGCTGGCGGAGGCCGACGACGACGCGGACGAGCCGCCCTTGCCGGTCACGTTGCAGGCCGCCGTCCTGCGTCGGGTGGAGCGGGCCGGCGCCGACGTCGAGGAGCTGCTGCGCGCCGCGGCCGTGCTCGGGCCGACCTTCGAGCCCGGCGCCGTGGCCGCCCTGCTCGACCTGGCAGTCGCCGAGGCGGTGCGCCGTGCCGGACGTGCCGTGCACGCCCGGCTGCTGGTGGAGGACGGGGTCCGGTTCGCGTTCGGCAACGACCTGAACCGGGAGATCGTCTACCGGTCGATCCCTGGGCCGGCCCGGGCTCTGCACCACCGGCGTGCAGCCGCGCTCCTGGCCGGGCAACCGGAAGCCGTGGCGCGCCATGCCCACGCCGCCGGCGACCTGCCCCTGGCGCTCGAGTCCTGGCTGGACGCCGCCGACGACGCAGCGAGCCAATACGCGAACCGCGACGCGGAGCGCCTGCTCACCCAGGCCATTGACGCCGGCGAGCGCCTCGACGACACGATCGGGACGGCACGCGCCCGGCTCGCGCGCGGGGCCGTCCGGGAGGTCCAGGGCGACTACGTCGGCGCCTTCGTCGACCTGGAGGTGGCCGCGGAGCTGGCCCGCGGCAGCGCCCGGCCAGACCTGGAGGCGGCCGCGCTGCGAGCTCTGGGCGGGGACGTGATCGTCGGGCTCGGCCGGCCGACGACCGACTGCGTGCCCTACCTCGAGGTCGGGTTGGACGTCGCCGAGGCGGCCCGGCTCGGCACGATCGAGGTCGAGCTGATGGGGCGGCTCGCCGTCGTGTGGGCCAACCGGACCCGCTTCGACCTCGCGTCCGACCTAGCCGACCGTGCGCTCGCCCGCGCCCGCGAGCTCGACGACGACCGGGCGCTCGCCCTGGCGCTGGACGCGGTCAAGAACGTCACCGCCTACACCGGCGACCTCGACCGGCTCCAGGAGGTCGTGCCGGCCCTCGAGCGGCTCCTGCGCGACACCGGCGACCTCGCCCTGCTGCAGTGGTGTCTGTTCGAGTCCGCCATGCCCCCGTTCGCACGCGGCCGGTGGCGGACCGCCGAGCTGGTCCTGGACCGCGCGTTCGCGCTCAACCGGCGCACCGGTCATCCGTGGCGGGCCTTCTTCCTCGCCCACCGTTCGTGGTTCCGACGGGCGCAGGGCGACTACGGGCGGGCCATCGACGACGCGCGCACGGCCGGTCGCGCCGAGGTCTCGGCACGCCACCCGTGGTGGACGGCGTTCGCGGCGACGATGCTGGGCTGGGTACTGAGCGACGCCGGCGCCCATGAGGAAGCCGTCGACCGCCTGCAGCAGGCGGTCACGGCGGTCGAACGCGACGGCATGGAGGGCTACCTGCTGCGCTGCGTCGCCCACCTCGCGCTGGCGACGTGGCGTGCTGGCGACACGGAGCAGGCAACGAGGTGGCTCACCCGCGGCGAGCGGCTGGCGGCGGCGGTGCGGACGCCACCGCGTCAGGCGTTCCTCCACGGGGCGCACGCCTACGCGGCCCTGGCAAGGGTACGACTGGCGCGCGGTGACCTGGACGCGGCCGAAGCCCTCCTGGCACCCGTCCGCGCACCGGCGGCCGCCGCCGACTGGCACGAGATCGTCGTCACCGACCGGCTGCTGCGCGGCCGATCCCGGCACCTGCTGGGCGACCACGAGCACGCGCGGCGCCTGCTCGACGAGGCACACCGCACCGCCGAGGAGGTCGGGCTGCTCCCCCTCGCCTGGGAGGCACGCGTCGCGAGCGGCCACGCCTGTACCGCCATGGGCGACACGGACGCCGCCGTCGCGCACGCCGTGATGGCGGACCGCCACCTCGACGCCATCGCCGCATCCGTCGACGACGCCGCGCTGGCGGCGCGACTCCGCCAGGTCGCACAGCGGCGGGCGGCGGACCCGACGGGCGAGCCGGCCGGCTGACCCGGGGCAGCCGGGAGCAGGTCCTCGGGCTGCGTCAGGCCGGGATCGTGCTCGGCGTCGCCCGGTCATCGCGGCTGGCCCGCCGGGATCGGCCACGTCGGTGTCCTGGTGACTCCCGACGCCCGCGTGGCGCGGGCGTCGTCTTGGTCGTGCGGTGCTGCAGGCTGTGGAACGTTGACCGACGAATCCACAAGGAACCGCAGATCCAGCCGCTGAATCGCCAACCCGCCACATACCATACGCACCATGCCCACACCCCCCGCCACCCCGCCCAGCACCGTCAGCGCGGTGCCCGCGACCGCGCCTCGCGCGGGGTACCGAGCAGTCCGGCTGCACCACAACGGCGCCCGCGAACACGCCCCGGACTACACGACCGACGCCGCTCCGGTGCCCGGCCACACCGATGGTGGGGATCTGCGCCTGGCGATCCGGCACGCGGCCGCTGCGATGGAACGGGTCCGGGTGTTGGCGGCCGACCGGGCCGTGTCTGGTAACGGGGAGCTGGCCGGGCTGCTGGAACTGCTCGCCACTGCTGACACCTGCCAGGCCGCGGTGGTCGAACTGGTCGACCGCATCGAAGACGGCTCGCTGGCCGAACGTCGGGCCGGTCTGCCGTTGGAGGGGCTGCTCGCATTGCAGTCCAAGGCCACGTTCGGGGACCGGCGGTTCCTGCACACCGTCCGGGACGTGCTGGCCTGTATGCCCAACGTCAAGGCCGCGTTCCATGCCGGTGCGCTCGGCTGGGGGCAGGTCCGCGCGATCGTGTGCGAAGCCGGCCCGTTGACGGTGGCGCTGCGGGCCGAGCTCGACCAGCGGTTCGCGGATCTCGACGAGCTCGAGCGGCTGCAGGCCGACGAGCTGGTCGACCACGTGCGGGTCGCGGCCGGCCGGCTACGTGAAGACCTCGAACAGGCCCGTAGTGTCCGGCGGGTCGAGCGGCGCTATCTGCACGTCCAGCCCGACCTCGAAGGCGGCGTGCGCGGTTCGTTCGCGTTCCCGGCCACCGAGGGGGCGCTGCTCCGCGAGGCGCTCGAAGCCGCCGCCGCACCGCCCACCGGTGACCGCGACGTGACCCGTGACGCCCTCGACCCTGATCCGGACACCGTCGACGACGACGGCCCGGACGTGCTCGGCGAGGGGTTCGATCGGCCGCGGGGCCGGCAGCTGGCGGATGCGTTCGTCAAGCTGGCCGAGGTGTTCCTGTCCGGCCACCGTACCGACGGCACCATGGTGCGTGCCCGCCCGTCGATGGTGGTGGTCACCGACATCCAGTCCCTGGTCGGTGACTCCGAGCAGGCGCGGCGGGCGCGGCTGTTGTGGCGGCTGCCGGGCGCGCCGCCGGCGCTGACCCCGTTGGCGTTGCGGCGGCTGACGGATGACTGCCGGATGCAGTTCGTGCTGACCGACGGGCACGAGGTGCTGGGCATCAGCGCCCCGACCACGTCGATCCCAGCCCGGCTACGTCAGGCGGTGCTGGCCCGCGACCAGGGCTGCCGGTTCCCGGGCTGCCGGATGCCGGCCGCCTGGACCGACCTGCACCACGTCATCCCACGCGAACACGGCGGCCACACGGTGCTGCACAACCTGGTCGCGCTCTGCCGACGGCATCACACCGCGGTCACCGAAGGCCGCTGGCAACTCGACATGACCGTCGACGGGACCGTCACCGTCAAACGCGGACTTCGGCGGGCGACCTCCGACCCGCCGCTACGGCGACAACCGGTCACCGCCTGACCTCGCACTTGCGGCGACATCCGTCGACCGCACCCGACCGCACCACGCTCGGCACGCCCGGCTACATCCGCATGTCGCCGGGCCGTCAGACGGGCGCCGTCACAGGCGCGCGGCGAGGCGGTCGTCGTCGGTGGCCAGCCCGAGCAGCCGGTTGCGCTGTGTCGCTGCAACGCCGCTGCAACAGGGCGCGGCAGTGTGTGGGCATCACCACGTCAGGAGGGATGCCCCATGACCACGACCGCACGCGCACGTACCGAGGTGGAGGCCGAGATCAAGGAGACGCTGGGACTCGTCCCGAGCTTCTTCACCACCATCCCGGAGGACACGCTCGACCACGAGTGGCAACTGTTCCAGCGCATGGAGTTCGGCGAGACCCGCATCCCGAACAAGTACAAGGAACTGCTGATGCTCGCAGTGCACGCGGAGACGCGCTGCCGCTACTGCACGCTGTTCCACACCGAGGCCGCGAAGCTCTTCGGCGCGACCGACGAGGAGATCCAGGAGGCGGTCCACCTCGCCAAGTACACGGTCGGCTGGAGCGTGTACCTGAACGGCATGCGCGAGCCCGAGGACCGGTTCGCCGACGAGCTCGCGCAGATCGGCGCGCACCTGTCCGCCTGACCGCGAGGCGGCGTCTGCCCAGGAGGAACGCTCGTGAGGGTCGAGCGAGTCCGACCGACCGCATGGCGCGTGACGTTCCACCCGCTGGAGCTCGCGGCGCTCATCTCCGCGGCCCGGTGGGCCGAGGGCGGGGCGGAGGGCGAGCTGCCCCCGGAGGCGCGCTCGCAGCTCCGCGCCGTGCTCGACAGCTACGACGAGGCGGTCGCCCGCAGCTGACCGCCGCAGCCGCGCCGCGCGCCTCCCTGCTGCGGGCCTGCGAATCCCGAACGCCGTCCGGAGGTACCACATGCACCGCAATGGACTGGATCTGACCGTACTCGAACGTTCCACGGCGCAGCTCGCCGCCGGACCGGCTGCCGGCGCCACCCGTCTACGCGTCACCAACCGCTGGGCGGGCGCCTTCGCCGCGACCGCGCGGGCCGACGAACTCCGCGTCGGGCCGCTCGCCCTGCCGCGCGATCACGAGGTCGGCGTCGACCTGCCCACACCCTTCGGCGGCCACGACCGTGCGCCCGCCCCGGGCGAGCTGCTGCTGTCCGCGCTCACGGGCTGCGTGTTGCACCAGTTCGTGCAGCATGCCGCCGTCGGCGGGCTCGACCTCGACGGGCTGACGATCAGCGCCGAGGGACACCTCGACCTGCGCGGCAGCCTGGGAGTACCCGGCGTCGAGCCCGGCATGACACGAATAGCGCTCCACGCCGAGGTGGCGACCGAGGTGGACGATGGCGCGCTGCGCGAACTGCTCGCCTCGGCCGTCGCCACCTCGCCGGTCGCCGGCTCCCTGCGCGGCTCGGTCCACCTCGACGCCGAGGCGGAGGCGATCGCGCCGGTGCGCCCGACGCCTACGACTGCCACGACCGCCACGACCTGACAGCCAGGGACGCGACGACCACGCAAGCGGAGGATGATCATGCGACGGCTGCTCCTCGTCGGGTACGGCGCCCTCGCCTACCTGCTGTTCCTCGGCGTCTTCGCCTACACGGTCGGGTTCCTCGCCAACGCGGTGGTCCCACGCGGCATCGACGAGGGGCCGGCCGGGCCACTGCCGGTCGCGATCGCCGTGAACGCCGCGCTGCTGGGGCTCTTCGCCGTCCAGCACACGGTCATGGCCCGGCCCGGTTTCAAGCGCTGGTGGACCCGATTCGTGCCGCCGTCGATCGAACGCAGCACGTTCGTGCTGGCCGCGAGCCTGTCGCTCGTGCTCGTCGTCCGGCTCTGGCAGCCGATGCCGGAGACGGTCTGGCCCGTCGAGTCCGGATGGCTACGGGTGGGGCTGTGGGGCCTGTACGGCCTGGGTTGGGTCACCGTCGTGGGCAGCACGTTCATGATCGACCACTTCGAACTGTTCGGGCTGAGCCAGGTGGTCGCGCGCGCCCGCGAGCGCGCCCACGTCCCGCCGCCGTTCCGTCTGACGATGCTCTACGCGTTCGTCCGGCACCCGATCATGGTCGGCTTCCTGATCGCGTTCTGGGCCACGCCCGACATGAGCCAGGGCCGGCTGCTCTTCGCGGCGCTCGGCACCGGCTACATCCTCTTGGGGGTCCGGTTCGAGGAGCGCGACCTACGGGCGAGCCTCGGCGACACCTACCGGCGCTACGAGGCCGAGGTCCCGCGGTTCGTGCCTCGGTTCGCCCGCCCGCACGAGGGTGCGCCGGTGGACGATGGCGTGCCCGTCGCGCAGGATGGCTGACGGAGGGAGCGGATCATGCGAGCGCGGGAGGCCGACGCCGACGGCTTCGTCGAGCACGAGGGCGTCAAGATCCACTACGAGGTGTTCGGCGACGGCGCCCCGACGCTGCTGCTCCTGCCGACCTGGACCATCGTCCACAAACGGTTCTGGAAGGCGCAGATCGGCCACCTCGCCCGCCACTTCCGCGTCGTCACCTACGACGGTCCCGGCAACGGCCGCTCCGACCGGCCCGTCGACCCGCAGGCCTACCACCATCAGCGGCAGGTCGCTTACGCCCTCGCGGTGCTGGACGCCACAGGGACGGAGCTGGCCGTGCTCGTGTCGCTGTCGCAGGCCGCGAACTGGGTGCTCGACCTCGCGAGCAACCACCCGGACCGGGTCCTCGGTGCCGTCTACGTCGCGCCGTCGCTGGACGTGGCGGACGGCCACGATGCCCGCAGCGTCGGTGTCGACTTCTCGGGTCCGGCGCCGCGCGGACTGCAGCCGTCGCGTGTCCCGTCGGGCGGACGCGATGCGGCCACCGACTGGCCCAAGTACAACCTCGCCTACTGGCAGGAGCACCACGAGGACTTCCTCTGGTTCTTCTTCGGCCAGTGCTTCTCCGAGGAGTTCTCGACCAAGCCGATCGAGGACTGCGTCGCCTGGGGCCTGGAGACGACGCCCGAGGTGCTGGTCGCCGAGGCGCGGGGGCAGGCCAGGCCCGAACGCCCGGTCGTCGAGGCATGGGCGGCCGCCGTGGCCAGCCCGACGCTGGTGATCCACGGCGATCGGGATCGCATCAGCCGACTGCGACGGGCCGAACGGTTGGCGGAGCTGACCGGGGGTGAACTGCTGGTCCTGGAGGGCGGCGGGCACCTGCCGCTGGCACGCGACCCCGTCCGGCTCAACCTGGCGATCCAGCAGTTCGCCGAACGGTTCCGGCCGGCTCCGTCGGGGCGCCGCACCTGGCGGCGTGCCGCACGGCGTGGCAGGAGCGTGCTGTACCTGTCCTCGCCGATCGGGCTGGGTCATGCCCGCCGCGACCTCGCGATCGCACAGGAACTGCGCCGCCACCACCCGGACGTCGAGGTGGACTGGCTCACGCAACATCCGGTGACCCGGTTCCTCGAGCAGGCCGGCGAGCGCGTCCATCCAGCCAGCGCCTGGCTCGCCAGCGAGTCCGGCCACGTCGAGGCGCAGGCCGGCGAGCACGACCTGCACTGCTTCCAGGCGCTGCGCGAGATGGACGAGATCCTGGTCGCCAACTTCCACGTCTTCCACGACCTCGTCGCCGACGGCACCTACGACCTGGTCGTCGGGGACGAGTCCTGGGACGTCGACCACTTCCTCCACGACAACCCGGAGCTGAAGCGCGGCGCGTACGCGTGGTTCACCGACTTCGTGGGGATGCTGCCGATGCCGGGCGGCGACCGCGGGCCGTTCTCCGGCTCGACCGACCCGGACGCGCGCGAGGCGGTCGTGGCTGCCGACGTGAACGCGGAGATGATCGAGCAGATCGAACGGTTCCCGTACGTACGGGACCGGGCCATCTTCGTGGGCGACCCCGAGGACATCGTGCCCGGTCGCTTCGGTCCCGACCTGCCCGGGATCCGCGAGTGGACCGAGGCGCACTACGACTTCGCCGGCTACGTGACCGGCTTCGACCCGGTGGGCCTGCCCGACCGCGACGAATTGCGCGCCGAACTCGGCTACGCGCCGGGCGAACAGGTGTGCATCGTCACGGTGGGTGGATCGGGTGTCGGCGGCGACCTGCTGCGTCGCGTCATCGCGGCCCACCCGCAGGCCGCACGCGCGGTCGACGGGCTGCGCATGGTGGTCGTCGCCGGCCCGCGTATCGACCCGGCGTCCCTGCCGAGCCACGACGGTCTCGAGGTGGTCGGCTTCCTGCCCGGCCTCCACCGCCACCTCGCGGCCTGCGACCTGGCCGTGGTGCAGGGCGGGCTGACCACCTGCATGGAGCTGACCGCGACCGGCCGCCCGTTCGTCTACGTGCCGCTCCGCCACCACTTCGAGCAGCACCACCACGTGGCGCACCGGCTGCGACGCTACGGCGCCGGCCGCCGCCTGGACTACCAGGAAGCGGACCCGGACCACCTCGCGGCCGTGATCGCGCAGGAGATCGGCCGGGACGTCGCCTACCGGCCGGTCGCCACGGACGGGGCCGAACGCGCCGCGGCGCTGCTCGCCGACCTGCTGTGACGGCCGGATCAGCTCGCGGTGTCCCGCGGGTGGTCGCGGATCCGTTCGGGTCGCCAGGGCCACGCGTTCTCGAGCCACGCGCGGACGGTCGCGGCCAGCAGCGCGTCGAGATCCACCCGGTCGACGCGAACCCAGCTCTGCACATGGACGTCGGTGCCGGGCTGGTCGTCGGGGTAGATGTAGACGCACCCGATGACGTCGGCGACGTCGGCGGGGCCACGAGCCTCGAGCACGGTGTAGGTGAAGCCGACCCGGTCGCGGAAGTGGTCGTGGTGGCGCTGCAGGTCCGCGAGGTTCTGCTCGAGCGACATGGGCCGCGGCCAGCTCCCGTCCGGATACCCCGGCGTCGAACGGATGTGGTCGATGGAGCCCATCCACGCCGCGTGGTCGCGCTCGTTGTGTTCCGGGCCGAGAAGGCCGGAGCCGGAAGGCCGTGTGGTCCAGGTGCGTCGGCGGTGAGAAATCGGCCGGGACGAACGGTTCTTGGTCCTGGCGTATCGGCACGGGCGCTCCTCCGTGTCCGGGCATCGCCGCGATCCTACGGCCGCGAAGCCGCCCAGTTCAGATCGAGGTCGGTGACGGCCCCGCACCGGGGCGAGCACGGTGGATCGGTGCCATATTCCCCGGCTCGTTCCGACCGCACGGCCGCCCTCGAACGACTAGACGTACGACTTGCGCTGCGCAATGAGCCCGCGAGGAGGCCATGTGGACGGTTCGAGGGTCGAACAGGCTGGCGCCGAACATCCCGTCGTCGTGCGCGGGTTGCGGATGCGGTACGGGAACAGCGACGTGCTCACGGGTGTCGACTTCGACGTGGCGCGCGGGGAGGTCGTCGCGCTGCTCGGTCCCAACGGTGCCGGCAAGACCACGACGATCGAGATCCTCGAGGGCTTCCGGATGCCGTCCGGCGGTGAGGTCACCGTGCTCGGTGCGGACCCGGCGACCGGCGACGAGTCCTGGCGGGCACGCAGCGGGGTGGTGCTGCAGTCGTGGCGCGATCATCCGCGATGGACGCCCCGTCGGCTTCTGACCCACCTCGGCCGCTACTACCTGCCCTTCTCGACCGCGGAGAGGCCACGTCCCCGTGACGTCGAGGAGCTGATCTCACTCGTCGGCCTCGTCGAGCAGGCCGACCAGAAGATCGTCACGCTCTCCGGAGGCCAGCGCCGCCGGCTGGACGTGGCCATCGGCATCGTCGGCCGCCCAGAACTGCTCTTCCTCGACGAGCCGACGACCGGGTTCGACCCGCACGCGCGCCGGGAGTTCCACGACCTCGTGTATCGACTGTCGGAGGTCGAGGACACCACGATCCTGTTGACCACCCATGACCTGGCGGAGGCCGAGAAGCTCGCCGACCGGATCCTGATCCTGGCGGCGGGCCGGATCGTCGCCGACGGTTCGGCCGACGAGCTCGCGCGGCAGGTCGAGGGCAAGACCCACGTCCGCTGGCGCCGCGACGGGGAGCACCACGTGCACGCGGCCGACGACGCCGTCGGCTTCGTCCGGCAGCTGCTCGCCCAGTACGACGACCTCGACGACCTGGAGGTGCGCCACACGAGCCTCGAGGACACCTATCTGACGATGGTGCAGCAGCACGAGTCTGGCGACGCGGTCGATGCGGCATCCACGTTCACGCGCACGACCGAGGAGGTGGGTCCGTGAACCCCAAGTTGCATGCGAGCCGGATCGGGCTCCACCGAGGCTGGACCGAGTTCCTCCAGAGCTTGAAGAGCCCGCAGGACCAGGGGTTCTACCTGTTCATGGCGCTCGCCGTGCTCGGCTACCTCTTCATCCGTCGCAACACGGTCATCGACGAGATCGGGATGACCATCCCGCAGGTGTCGATGCCGTCGATCCTGGGTGGCTTGCTCGCGTTCGGGGTGGTGATCGGTCCTGCCTACCAGTTGGCCATGGATCGGGAGGACGGCACGTTGCTGCGCTACAAGGCCATGCCGCACGGCATCGGCGGATACGTCACCAGCCAGCTCGCCTACCACTCGCTCGGGTTGGTACCGATGCTGCTGGTCATCCTGGTCCCGGGCTTCCTGTTGTTCGACGGGCTCATGCAGCGCGGCACGACGGGCTGGCTGACCATGATCTGGGTGCTGCTGCTCGGTCTGGCCGCGATGATGCCGATCGGCATCGTCATCGGCGCCCTCGTACCGAGCACGCAGAAAGTCGGCAGCTGGGGCATGCTGCCGATCATGGTGCTGGTGAGCATCTCGGGCATCTTCTTCCCGATCCAGGCCCTCTGGGGCTGGGTCCAGCCGATCGCGCAGGCCTTCCCGCTCTACTGGATCGGGCTCGGCATGCGCTCGGCGTTCCTGCCCGATGCCGCCCTGGCGATCGAGGTTGGACAGTCGTGGCGCACCGGCGCGACCGTCGCCGTCCTCGCCGCGTGGGCCATCGTCGGCACGGCCATCTGCCCGCCGGTGCTGCGGCGCATGGCACGCCGCCAGTCCGGCGCAGCGGTGCAGGCTGCCCGTGAGCAGGCGACGCAGTGGGTGCGATGACCGCCGGGATGGACCGTGGAACTGGCGCAGTGACCTCGCAACACGACACCAGGCTGGTCAGCCTTCGCCGGGGCTGACGAGACCGGTTTCGTAGGCGAGCACGACGGCCTGGACGCGGTCGCGGAGTCCGAGTTTCGCAAAGATGCGGGTGACGTGCGTCTTCACGGTGGCCTCGCCGAGGTAGAGCTCGGCAGCGATCTCTGCGTTGGACAGACCGCGGGCGATGACGCGCAAGACCTCGATCTCCCGTGGTGTGAGTGCGGCCAGGGTGTCCGGGATGTCACCCGAGGCTGGGGGATGATGGACGTAGGTCTCGACGAGCCGGCGGGTGACGGTGGGTGCGAACAGCATCTCGCCCGTGTGGCAGGCACGTACGGCGTCGGCGAGGTCAGCTGGCGGTGTGGTCTTGAGCAGGAAACCGCTCGCACCCGCGCGTAGGGCACCGACGACGTACTCGTCGAGGTCGAACATGGTCAGGATGACGACTCGGCAGTCGGGGCGGGCCTGCAGGACGGTCCGGGTACCGCTGATGCCGTCGACGTCGGGCATCTGGACGTCCATGAGCACGACGTCCGCCTGGTGGGTGGCCGCGGCGGTGGCGGCGTCGAGCCCGTTGGCGACCTCCGCCACGACCTCGATGTCGGCTTCGGCATCGAGGATGGCGCGCAGGCCACCGCGGATGAGGTTCTGGTCGTCGGCGATCACGACCCGGATCATGGCTGCACCTGGGGGGCGGGTCGGTCCAGGGGGAGCCGCGCGGTCACGACGAAGCCGCGGTCGCTCGCGGGTCCGGCGGTGACGGTGCCGCGAAGGGCGCGGACACGTTCGGCCAGGCCGACGAGCCCGAACCCACCGGCGGAGGGGATGGCGGGTTCGTGTCCGGGGCCGTCGTCTCGGACGATGACCTCCAGGATGCCGTCCTGGTCGGCGACGGTGACCTGCACGGCGGCGCCGGGCGCGTAACGGGTCGCGTTCGTGAGCGCCTCCTGGACTATCCGATAGATCGTCGCCGCCAGCGGAGGATCGTGCGGCAGCCGTTCGGGCAGGCCCAACGACACGGTCAGGCCAGCGGCCTCGATCCGGCCCGCCAGGGCGTGCAGCGCGTCGTCGAGGCCGCTCGTTTCGGGGCTGGCGGCCAGTCCGGCCGCGCCGACCGCACCGGCGTCGAGCAGACCGAACAGCATGTCGAGCTCGACCTGCGCGTCGGCGCCGGTGCTGCGCACCGTGGCCAGTGCCTCCCGGGCCTGTGCGGGTGCCCGAGCGGCCAACGCGGCGGCAGCGCCAGCCTGCAGGACCATGACTCCGACGGCGTGGCTGGCGACATCGTGCAACTCACGTGCCAGGCGTAGACGCTCGCTCTGGACCGCGGCCGCAGCGATCGCGTCGTGCTGGGCCTTGAGCGAGGTCGCGGTCGCCTCCGAGCTTCGCTCCTCGCGCTGGCGGGCGGTCCACACGTGCCCGGCCACCGCGGCCAGGGCCAGCAGCGCGGAGGTCATGACGACGTTGTCCGGCTCGTCGTGATAGACGTCCGCCAGCACCAACACGGCCAGGAGCGACAGCGCTCCACAGGCACGCCGGCTCCTCTCGCCGGCGGCGGACCAGGCCAGCAGCATGAACACGGCTGCGCTCCACAGGCCGTAGGGCAGCGGCTGGCCCAGGATCAGGGCCCCAGCGGGCGCGAGCGCAGCGGCCAGACAGGCCAGCAAGGGGTCGGTGCGGCGCAGCGCGAGACTCGCGACGAACCCGCCCGCCAACACGACCCCGAGCAGGCCGCCCAGGGCACGCTCCGGCGCCACGTCCAGCCGCGCGTACAGGACCATCTCGCCGACGTACAGCACTGCCACCGCGGCGGCGGTGGCCAGGTCGGTGCGCCAACGTGGCGGTGGCCGAGGGGCTGGCGGCGGGTCGGCGACGTCCGCTTCCGTGCGCAACAGGCCGAGGAGCCGTCGCAGTTCGGTGGTGGCGTCCCTGCCCTGCTGCTGGATCGCGACCATCGCGGACCGGTCGAGGTCACGCCCCGCCTGCTCGGCATGGCCGGCCATCCCCACCACCGCGGCGCGGATCGTGCGCAGCGCCTCGCCGGCCAGGCGCGCCCGCTCTTCGGCCACCACCTGCGCGGCCGTCACCTGCGGGTCGGTCGCGGCCAACTCGGCGGCCACCTCAGCGGCCTGCTCGGCCCCCAGTGTGCGACGGCGAACGAGGTAGCCACACACCCAGATGGTCCCCACCAGGACGACGACGAACAGGCCGGTCGCGAGGGTTGGGTCGGTGGCCCACTGCGCGGCGGCGAGCACCCCGGCGACCGCCAGGCCCCCGGCTCTGTCGGCGTAGCGCCCGAGCGCGTAGGCCACGATGAGGAACACCGCCATGCCGGCCGGGCTCTCGGCGGGCACCCCCAGGGCGGCGCGCAGCAGGTGGAGACCGGCCGTGCTCAGGCCCGCGACCAGCGGGGCACGGCGGAAGCCCAGCACCACCAGCCCGCTCAACGGCGCGCTCAGCACCGGTCCCAGCCCTTCGGCGGCCAGCAAGAGCGCATCCGAGGCGACGCAGCCGGCCGCCAGGGCGGCCTCGAGACGGTAGGCAGGACCGATCCTCATGACCGGACCATAACGACACGCAGCCCCGGCCGCGTCCGCCTGGAGGTTGAGCCGCCTCCGACCTGGCGCGAGCCCGGTCGGTGCGTCGAGGCTGACGCGAAGGGGCGCCGCAGCGCTGAAGGTGACCGTGGACCGCGGAACGGGCCGCGGACGACATGGAGCACCCTCATGAGCTCTGCGAACCGACTGATCGGCGGGATGAGCATCGTGCTCGTCCCGCTGCTGTTCGGCATCGGCGACCAACTACGCATGGCGGCCGAGCCCCCCACCGGCCTGGGGAGTGTCGACCCCGACTACGGCGTCGCCGAGGCCACCGCCACCCTGGCCAGCATCGACGCCAACCGCGGCCTTTTCCTCGCCGCGTCCTACCTCGTCCTGCTCGCGGTGCTGCTGTCCTTCCCGGCGATGCTCGCGGTCTGGCGGCTGTCCGTCGAAGGAGCGCCGCGCTGGGCCTGGGTCGGCGCGACCCTGGCCGCCCTCGGCATCATCGGCCAGGCCGTGCACCTCGCTGGCTACTTCGGGCTGTCCCTCGCCTTCTCCGCCTTCCACGATCTCGGCGTCGCCGCCGAGCTCTTCGTCGCGACCGGGGTCAACAGCTTCCTGATCGCGCTGTTCGTCCCGTTCCTGCTGGGGCTGCTCGCGCCCATCCCCCAGGTCGTCGGCCTGCGCCGCGCACGAATCATTCCTTTGTGGGCCGCACTCGCCGTCGTCGCAGGTGTCGCCGTCATGGTCATCGCCGGGTCGACACCCGCGACGTCCGCCTTCACCGCGATCCTGCTCGCGGCCGGGCTGTTCCCCGCGGCGCGCACGATGCTCCGCACACACGAACCCCCCGCCACCACGCATTCCGTCCGCACGGTTCCCGGACCGGCCTGACGCGCTGAGCCCGGCCCAGCGGCCGGGTGCAGCCCCGCACCCTCGGCCCGACGGTCGCCGCGACAGCGGCGAGTGTCCGGCGCCCGACCCGCTTCTCGACGTCGCTAGTCAGCCACAGCTGGCAGTGGGGCGGGCCCGGGGTCCGCGGCCAGGGCAACGGCCAGCCAGACCAGAGCCATGCCGAAGCCGTTCGCGAAGGGGGGTAGCAGGAACATGATCGGGAGGAACGCTGCGACGCCTGCGCCGGTCCACCAGGGCCAGCGCCTGCCGGTGCCGAGTACCCCGGCCGCGACCAGGCCGACGAAGGTCGGCAGGACGGCGAGTACGAACAGCCAGTCGGGCGGCTCCGACCCGGCGACGGGCACACTGACCATGGTGAGACCGGCGAGGGTCATCCCGGTGGGGGCCAGCCACCAGAGCAGCGCCCGCCAACCGGTCACGGGCACGATCAGTGCGAGGGCAACGGCGCCGGCGAGGAAGGCGAGCCCTGCCGTCACCTCTGACACGAGGCCGAGCCCGGTGGTGTGCTCGTCGACGTCGCCCGCGAGCGCGACGAACCCGTTGGTGACCAGCATGGCCGTGGCGGCGAGGGCTGCGAGACGGGCAGGGCGTCGCCGGTGATCGTTGGTCGCGGCAGTGGCGCGGCTCGTGAGTGGGGACCAGGACATGACAGGCTCCTTCCGAACGTGTCGGACCGACATGGCCCGACTGCGAGGAGGCAACCGGAACGGCGCCCGGCCGACCTCCCCCTGGTGGCTCGATCGCCTCTGTCTCGAGGCAGAGATCTGCCGTGCGCTACCGCCGGGGTCCTTAAGATCGCTGGCATGAAGCTCGCGCCCCGGACGCCGTTCGCGCGCGACCTGCTACTCGCGGTCGCGGTGACGGCGGTGGCCCAAATCGAGCTGGTACTGCTCGCCGCGCAGGCGGGCGGGCCAGTGGTCTGGCACCACGCAACGAGCCTGCTGATCCTGCCCGCGCTGGCGTTGCGGCGGCGAGCTCCACTCTGGTCGATCCTGATCGCTGCAGTCGGGCTGCTGTTCCAGCCTCTCATCGGTCCGGCCGCGGTGGCCACGCCGTATCTGGCCCTCCTGTTCTTGCTGGCGTCGCTCGGTTGGTTCGCTCCACTCCGTCAGGGTGTGGTCGGGGTGGCGGTGACGCTGGTCTGCGGGCTGGGATACGACACGCTGGCCGGTGCGGCGCCAGTGGCCGACGTGGTCGTCAACGCGGCGCTGCTCGTCCTGGCGTGGGCGGCCGGTCGGGGGCTGCGGGTGACGACCGATCGACGGGTGGCTGCCGAGGTGGAAGCTGACCGGACCGCCCGCGCCGCCGTGGACGCGGAGCGCGGTCGCATCGCTCGGGACGTGCACGACTCGTTGGGCCACGCACTGACGTTGATGACCCTGCAGGCTGGCAGCGCCCGTGAACGGGTCGATCAGCCGGTGGCCTCGGAAGCGTTGACGCTGATCGAGCGGACCGGCAGGGAAGCGCTGACCGATCTCCACCGGGTTCTCGGGCTGTTGGATCTCGAGGGCGACAGGGGCAAGGGCCTGGCGCACCTTCCCGACCTGGTCGCCGGTATCGCCCCCGTCGGACTGCAGGTCGACCTGGAGGTCCAGGCGCACGAGGTCCCGCGCAGCGTCGCGAACGCGACGTACTGGGTGGTGCAAGAGGCGCTGACCAACATCGCGCGGCACAGCCACGCGCGCGTGGCCGACGTGCGTGTGTGTTCCCGGGCGGGCGAGCTGGTGACCGTCGTGGCCGATCCGGGCCCCGCCCGACACGGCGCCAGGCCGGGTACGGGTCGCGGGCTCATGGGCCTGCAGCGGCGACTCGAACCATTGGGCGGCACGCTGGCGGTCGCTTCGGACGCAGCCGGCTGGCGGGTGGAAGTGCACATCCCACTGCCGGAGCGATCGCCGTGACCGGCTTGCGGGTGGTGATCGCCGACGACGAACCACTCGTCAGGCAGGGGCTACGGATGGTCATCGAGTTCGATGGCGACATGACCGTGGTGGCCGAGGCCGCCGACGGGCGTGAGGCACTGAGACGCGCCATCGAGCATCGACCCGACCTGACGCTGCTCGACGTCCGGATGCCGATCATGGACGGGGTCGAGGTCTGCCGCCGGATCGTCGCGTCCCCCCAGCTGGCAGCCGTCCGCCCGGTCGTGCTGACCACGTTCGCCGAAGACGAGTTGGTGGTAGCCGCGCTTCGTGCAGGTGCCGCCGGCTACCTGCTCAAGAGCATGCCACCCGACCAGATCCGCCAGGCCGCCCGCACCGCGGTAGAGGGCCAGACCGCGCTCGCCCCCGCGCTCGTGGACCGGCTGGTTCGCGACTACACCACCCGACGGGCCGAGCCCTCACCCGCATTGACACGGCTGACCGAACGCGAGACCGACGTGCTGCGCGAGATCGCCCACGGCCGCTCGAACCTCGAGATCGCCGATGCTCTCTACATCAGCGAGGGCACGGTCAAGACACACGTCGCCTCGCTGTTGCGCAAGCTCGAGCTGCGAGACCGCACCCAAGCAGCCGTGGCTGCCTATGAGCTCGGGCTCGTGCGCCCGGGTGACGCCAACTGATCTGATGCATCGGCCGATCACGAACGACCGAGGAACGGCATCCGCCCGGTAGGAGGACCCGAGGCAGGATCGACGAGATCCGAGGCGTGCACCTGCTGGGACGGATCCGGCCTGCGGTAGCGAGGCAACCATGCAGCCCCATCACGCCACGTCGAGCCTCGAGTGGGCAAGCGCCCGTGCCCTCTCGACGGCGACGCTGGGGGGTTCGAGCATCATGGCGGAGAGGGCGCCGCGGTAAATCAGCTCGACGTCCGCGGCGAGGCGGTCCGGGTCGTCGGCGTCGGTGTCGGCGGCCAGCGCCCGGAGGCAACCGGCGATGGCCGTCCAGTGGTCGACGACGACGCTGGTGGCCGGATGTGACGGGTCGGCCACCTCGACGAGTGCGTCGACGAACGCGCAGCCTCGCGCTCGGCGCGTCTCGTCCTCCCAGGTGTCGAGCGCATCGAAGATGGCGAGCAGGCGCCCCTCGGGGGTCGACTGTGCGTCGATGGCAGCCTGCCAGTGCGCCGTCCATCGCCGGTCGCGGGTCCGCAGGTACTCGACCACGAGACCGTCCTTGCCGCCGAACTGGTGGTAAAGCGTCTTTCGAGCGACTCGAGCGTGGTCGAGGATCGCGTCCACACCGGTGTTCACGATGCCGCGTGCGAAGAAGAGTTCGTCGGCAGCCGCGAGGAGCCGTTGGCGCGGCGACGCCACGGCGACTTCGTCCTGCGATCTTCCGGTCATGCCGGTCATGGTATGCGCCGCTACGGTAGACCGATCGTTCTATCTACCGGGTGAGGCGCTGATGATCGAACCATCACGGCAGGCGGGAGACGTGCTGACCGGGATGGCGGTCATCGCGGTCTGCTACGGCCTGGGCCGGTACGCCTATGGCCTGTTCGTCCCGGAGCTGCAGGAATCGCTGGGTCTCGGCTCGACCGCCAGCGGCGCGATCGGCGGCCTCTCCCACGCTGGCTACGCGCTCGGACTCGTCGGCGCGCCACGGCTCGCCCGCCGCCTCGGCGCCGACCGGATCCCGGCCGGGGCCGGTCTGTGTGCCGCCGTCGGGCTGGGTGCGGTCGCGGCGAGCGTGGGACCGATCAGCCTGGGGGCCGCGGTGTTGGTGGCCGGCACCGGCAGCGGGCTGTCCTCCCCCGCCCTGGCGCAGCTCGTCGTGCAGCGGTTCCGGCGCGCGGACCGCTCGCCCGCGCAGACCTGGATCAACAGCGGCACCAGCCTCGGGCTCGCGATCTCCGCCCCGACGGTGCTGCTGGCCGTGCAGTGGAGGACCACCTGGAGCGTGTTCGCGCTGCTCGCGGCCCTCGTGGCGGCGACGGCGTGGGTCAGGCTGACCAACCGGAGGCGTGACGCTGCCGGCGGAGCCCCGAGAGATCGACGTCCCCGCCGGCGACCGACGCCCACGAGGAGCCTGCTGTCGTTCTCCCTGGTGGTCGGGATGACCAGCGCCCCGTACTGGACGTTCGCTCGCGAGCGGGTCATCGCCGCAGGACTCACCGCCGGCTGGTCCGCCGGCTTCTGGATCGTCATCGGGGGGCCTCGGCGTCACCGGCGGGGTCGCGGGCCTCATGGCGGCGCGGCTGGGTCTCGTGAGGACCCTGCGCATCTGGAGCGCCCTGTGGGCCCTCTCGCTCGGGCTCCTGGCGCTGCCGACCCTGCCCACCGTCGTCGCCCTCGGGTCGGCCGGCATCTTCGGAGCCGCCTACATGGCCCTCACCGGGCTCCTCATCCTGTGGGGCGTCGCGGACATGGCGGACGACGCGACAGCGGGCGTACGCGCCTGCTTCCTCGCCCTCGGCGCCGGTCAGGCGATCGCCACGCCCATGGCCGGTGTCGTTGCCGACGTGTGGAGCCTGCCGGCCGCGTTCGCCCTCGCCGCCACCGGCAGCCTCGCCCAACTCGTCATCGCCCCGGCCGCCGAACGTGCAGGCACCTCCCCGCCACCGCTGCTGCACGCCGAAGCCAGCTGACCGCCAGGCACGGCCGCGGGCCGCGGAAGCGCTTCCGCGGGAGCGTCCGACCGCTTCCGCGGCAGCCGGCAATTGGCACCCGGGTGCGGCACGCTGGCACCATGAGCAGCAGGATTCCCCAGGAGGTCGCCAGCGCCGCCGCGGCGGTTGTCGCGGTCGGAGCGCGTGCGGCGATGCTCGTCGAAGGCGGCAGTGACCGGGCGGCGGTGCGAGCACTCGCGGCGCGCCGGGGCCGCGACCTCGATGCCGAGGGCGTCGCCGTCGTCGCCCTGGGCGGCATCACCAATCTCGGGCACTACGTCGAACTCCTGGGTCCCCGAGGGGCGGGCCTGCACCTCGCCGGGCTCTACGACGAGCCGGAGGCCGGCGTCGTGCGCCGCGGGTTGACGGCCTCCGGCATCCCTGCCGGCCAGGACCTGACCGTCCACGGGTTCCATGGCTGCCGCCGCGACCTCGAGGACGAGCTGCTGCGTGTGCTGGGTGCCGGTGCCGTGCTTCGCATCTTCGAACAGGACGGCGAGGCGGGACGATTCAGGACGTTCCAGCGCCAACCTGCCCAGCGGGGACGGCCGATCGAGGCGCACCTGCATCGGTTCCTCGGGATCCGGTCGGGTCGCAAGCTCCGGTACGGGCGGCTCCTGGTCGAGGCGCTCGACCTGGATCGCGTGCCCGCCCCGCTCGACGCCGTCCTGACCGAAGTGTGCACCTGACCCCAGCAACGCCGGAGACGTCCGCCATGCGGGGCATCCGGGCGGCTACCGTGCCGACGATCGCCGCACGTGGAACCGTGATGCCTGCCATGACCGTCAGCCGCCACGTCGACGCCCCACCGGAGCGGGTCTGGGCCGTCCTGACCGATCTCGAGCGCTCGCCCGAGGTCATCGGCGCCATCCAATCGGTGGAGGTCCACACCGGCCCAGGCTTCGAGGTCGGCACACGCTGGACGGAGACCCGCACCATGATGGGTCGGACCGCCAGCGAGACCATGGAAGTCACGGCGGTCGACCCGGGACGGTCCTACGTCGTCGAAGCGGACAGCGGCGGCACCCACTACCGCAGCGAGTTCCGTCTGGCTCCGGACGGCGACGGCACGGCCCTGACCATGACCTTCGACGGCCAGCCGTCGGGGCTGGGCGGCCGGGTCGCGGCGGCCACGCTCGGACGACTCCTTGCGCGGCCGACCCGCAAGGCCCTGGCCGCCGACCTCGACGACATCGCACAGGCCAGCGAACACGGCGGCTGACGCAAGCCGCAACGTCGAGCGAGCCGCTACGTCGAGGTGCCGGCAAGCGACAGGCGTGCCACGACCTCGCCGTCATCCATCTCGCCGTTCGGCTCGAAGCCGAGGCCGAGGTAGAACCGTTCCGGGCTGCCGTCACCCGGCACCCAGCTCGTGTGGATCGAGGTGCCACCGCGCGAGCGGATCTTCTCGAAGGCCAACGCCAGCGCGGCGGACGCGATCCCCTGCCGTTGATGGGCGCGACCGACCATCAACCGCCACAACCAGTAGGGACGGCCATCCTCGTCGTCGAGGTCGATCTCCAGCATCAGGAAGCCCACGACCTCACGGTCGCGCACGATGGCGCGAGGCCATGCGTGGGCGTAGTTGGCGTAGGCCTCGGCCAGGGACCAGACGTTGTCCGCGACGAAGCGCTTCTGATCCGGTGCGACCTCGAGGTCACACACCGCCGCGACGTTCTCGTCGGTGATCGGCTCGAGACCCACCGTCGACGTCGTAGGCCCCACCAGAGTTCCGATCTCGGGCCGCCAGGAGTTCTACCGGCGTGCATCCGCCGTGGCAGGCTGCTGCATGGCGCCAGACGAGGACCGTCGGGCGACGTCATCGGCGGTGGCCGCGCCCCCGTGATGCTCGTCGTTCCCCGTCGTCGTAGCCGCGCTGGACGCTGGCGATGCCGCGGTCGAACGAGCAGGTGGGCGGGGACGCTCGTCGACCTCGAGCCGGAACACGTCCGGGCGGGCGTAGTGGCCGACGGGGTCGAACTGGCGCCGGGCACTCACGAGCGCATCCAGATCGCAGTCGGCGATCACGATCCCGGGTTCGCCGACCAGCGGTCCCGCGAGCAGCTGACCACCGGGACCGACGACGCAGGAATTGCCGCGCGCCAGCCAGTCGTCGCTGCCCCCGTAGATCTCGTCGCGCCCAGGGATGCCCTGCGGGACGTCGGACCCGCGCAGGCAGAACGTCACGCCGACCACGAAACAGCGGCCTTCCTTGGCGATGTGACGCATCGTCGGAACCCAGGCATCGCTGTTGTCCCAGGTCGGCGCCACCAGGACGTCCATCCCCTGGGCGTAGAGGTGGTAGCGAGCCAGCGGCATGTAGTTCTCCCAGCAGATCAGGCCACCGAGCCGACCCACCGGGGTGTCCAGAACCGACATCGTCGAGCCGTCGCCCATCCCCCAGACCAGCCGCTCGCCGCCGGTCGGCATCAGCTTGCGATGCACGGCCAGGAGATGCCCGTCCGGGCCGAACCACGCCAGCGAGTTGTACAGCGTGGACCCGTCACGCTCGTTGATCCCCACCGCGAGGTGCACCCCCGCCGACCGTGCCGCGTCCGCGAGTGCGTCGACCGCGGGCCCTGGCACGGTCACCGACTGCTCGACCAATCGCTCGTACCAGCGGGCCGGCCCGTCGGCCCACGGGGTCGTGCGCCACACCCAGTCCGGGTAGGTCGGCACGAACGCCTCCGGAAAGACCACCAGCTCGGCCCCTTCGGCCGCCGCCTGGCCGGTGAGCGCGTGCACCCTCGCCACGGTGGCATCCCGGTCGAGGAACACCGGCGCGTCCTGGACGGCTGCCACACGGACGATGGTCACGATCGCTCTCCTGGCATGCCGTGATGGGGCCCACCCACCAGCATCGAACGAGCCGCCCGGGCACGTCAAGGTGCTCGGGCCACGCGTCACCCCACACCCAGCGGGAGCGACGGGTGTCGGCATCAGGTGCGCAGGTGGAAGCGTTCTCCCTGGGGGCTGAAGATGGCGATGAGCTCGACGGGTTCGTCGAAGGTGCCGAACCAGTGGGGCGTGAGGGTGGAGAACTCGACCGCTTCGCCGGCCTCGATCACGAGGTCGTCCTCGCCGAGGATGAGGCGCATGCGGCCGCTGAGGACGTACATCCAGTCGTGTCCCTCGTGGACCGGCAGCACCGCGGGAGGGTGGCTGCGGCCGGGCTCGACGAGGTACTTGTAGGCGTGCAGCCCGCCGGCAGGTCCGCGGTGGGTCAGCGGCCACACCGTGACGCCGTGACGGGCCGTCGGGGCGTTGCGCACCCGGGGGTCGGGTGTGACCGCGGGCGCGAGGAGGTCGTCGATGCTGACCCCGAGCGCGGAAGCGATCCCGGGGAGGTGGTCGACCGCCAGGCGGCGCTTGCCGGACTCGAGGCGGCTGAGCGTCGACACGTCGAGGCGTGCCGCATCGGCCACCTGCTGCAGGGTGAGTCCGCGGTCCGTGCGCAGCTGTCGTAGTCGGTGACGGATCCGCTGGTCCAGGTCCCGGTCAGGGGTCTCGGCCACGGCGGCCTCCATGGCGTCGCGTGGTTTGCCAGTTCAGCAATCCATCTTGCCAGGCCGAGTCACCGAGGTCACGCTGTTGCGACCCGTGAAGGAGGACGCCCGATGTCTCTGCCTGCCGAACGCCTCGTCGACGTCTGCGTGATCGGCGGTGGGCCGGCCGGCCTGTCCGCCGCCCTGGTCCTGGCCCGCTCGCGGCGGTCCGTGCTGGTCATCGACGCCGGCGAGCCCCGCAACGCGCCCGCCGTGGCCATGCACGCGTTCCTCAGCCGTGACGGCATGGCGCCGGCCGAGTTCCTGCGCCTGGGGCGTGCGGAGGTCGTCGGCTACGGCGGCGAGGTCGAGTCCGGCCAGGTGGTCGACGTCGAGCGCACGGAGGGGCGGTTCCGGGTCGTGCGTGCCGATGGCCGCGCCGTTCGTGCTCGCCGGCTGGTCGTCACCACGGGGCTCGTGGACGAACTTCCCGGCGTCCCCGGTCTGGCCGAGCGCTGGGGTCGGGACGTCGTGCACTGCCCCTACTGTCACGGTTGGGAGGTGCGCGACCGTCTGATCGGGGTGCTGAACACCTCGCCGATGTCGCTGCACCAGGCGGGCCTGTTCCGCCAGCTCAGCGAGCGCATCGTTCTGCTCGCGCACGACGGGCCCTCGCCGGATGCCGATCAGGCGGCACAGCTGGCCGCACGTGACGTCGAGGTGGTCGAGGGTCGGGTCGCGGCGCTGGAGATCGAACAGGACGTTCTCACGGGCGTGCGACTGGAGGACGGACGCGCGGTGACGCTGGAGGTGTTGGCCGTCGCCCCGCGCTTCGTGGGCCGCTCCGCCCTGTTGGAGGAGCTCGGGCTGGACCCGGTGGAGCTCCCGTCGGCGACCGGGCTCCACGTGCCCTCGGATCCCACGGGGGCGACCAGCGTCCCCGGCGTGTGGGTGGCCGGCAACGTCACCGACCCGAGCGCCCAGGTCATCACCGCTGCCGCGCAGGGCAACCGCGTCGGGGCCGTCGTCAACGCGGACCTCGTCACCGAGGACCTGGCGCTCGCACGGGTCGGTCCCTGACGAGCGCACGACCGCGTGCACGGAACCGCTCGCGGGCGGCGTGGCCAGCGCGTCAGCGGTGGGCGAGCGCGGCCAGGGCGGCTGCCGACATCGTCTCCACGGGTGCCGGCCGGCCGGTCCAGCGCCGGTAGGAGGCGGCAGCCTGGCCGATCAGCATGCCCAACCCGTGGAACGTGTCGGCGCCGCGGTCGCGGGCGTCCTGCAGGAACGGGGTCGGCTCCGCGCCGGCGGCTACTGGCACGCGCGGATACAGCAGGTCGTAGGCGACCTGCCCGACCTGCAACGCGTGGAAGGCCGGGGGCAGTCGTTCGCCGTGCAGCCCCAACGGCGTGGCGTTCACGACGAGGCGTGCCCCATCGACGGCGCGAACGACGGCGGCCTCGTCGGCGAGGTCGACCGCTTCGGGCTGTCGCGCGCCGGCCCGCTCCCCCAGCGCCGCCAGCTCGTGTGCCGCCTCCGCGCGCCGGCCGACGACCGTCAGCCCGCAGCCGAGACGCCCCGCGGCGACCGCCGCGGCCCGGGCGGCGCCGCCGGTGCCGAGCAGCAGCAGCCGGTCCCCCGGCGCCAGCATCACGTCGGCGCGCAGCGCGTCCGCGAGCCCGACGGCGTCGGTGTTGTCGCCCAGCAGCCCGTCGGTGTCCCAGACGAGCGTGTTGGCGGCCCCGATCAGCTGGGCCTCGGCCGTCAGCCGATCGCACAACCGCGCAACGGCCTCCTTGTGCGGCACCGTCACGTTCGCACCGACCCCACCCACGACACCGAACGCGTCGACCGTCCGTGCCAGTGCGTCCGGTGGGCACGGCAGGGCCAGGTACACCAGGTCCAGGCCGTGCTCGTGGAACGCGGCGTTGTGCATCACGGGCGACAGCGAGTTCGCCACCGGCCAGCCGAACAGCGCCACCGGACGGGTGCTCGCCGTCGGCCAGGGGGCTCCGTCGGCCGGCCGGCTCACTCGGGCAGGTCCTCGCCCTGGCAACGGCCGGCATCGCGGAACGCGGCCACGTTGACGTTGTGCTCGTCGAGCGTGTCCGCGAACGCGTGCCGCCCGTCGCACTCCGGCGTCAGCACGTAGAAGCGGTAGCTGACGTCGGCCGGCTCGTACGCGGCCAGCAGCGACGCCCGGCCCATGCCGGAGATCGGCCCCGGCGGCAGGCCCTCCACGACGTAGGTGTTGTAGGGGTGCTCCACCTCGAGGTCCTCGAGGAGCACGACGTCCCGCGGCTCCCCGACGGCGTAGACGACCGTCGCGTCGATCTGCAACCGCATGCCGTCGTCGAGGCGGTTCTCGATCACGCCCGCCACGGTCTGCCGTTCGTCGTCGACCCGGGTCTCGCGCTCGATCAGGCTGGCCAGCGTCAGCATGTCGAAGCGGTTCAGCCCGCGATCCTCCGCCGCCGCGACCTGCTCCTCGGGCACCTCGGACATCACCCGCTCGAGCTGGTCGACCATGCGTTGCAGCACGTCCAGCGGCGCGGCGTCGGCACGCACCTCGTAGGTCTCGGGGAACAGCAACCCCTCGTAGGGCTCCTCGACCTCCTCGGGAGCTTCGGCCGGCTCTGGCACCCACTCGGGCAGCTGCAACACCCCGTCGGCGTTCTCGCCGGCCTCGGTGCGCTCGTCCAGCACGGTCTGGAAGTCGGCCTCGTCGTACGCCTCGAACTGGTCGGCCAGGCGCGCCAGGGTCTGCTCGACGGTCAGACCCTCCTGGACCGTGAAGCGCACCCCGGCGTTGGCGCCGCCGCGGGCAGGCCCGTCCATGAGCGTCTGGATCACGGCCTCGGAGTCCATGCCGGTCTGGAAGTCGTACTCGCCCGGCTGCAGTTGCGCGGCCAGTTCGACGTCGCTGGCGGCGATCCGGAACGTGGTGGCGTTGCGGACGACCCCGGCCTCCTCGAGCCGGTCGGCGACCGAGCGCACCGACTCGCCCTGCTCGACGGTGAGCGAGACGGGCTGGCCGGCCTCGACGCGGTTCGGCGTCGGCAGCGCGTCCGCGAGCCACATCACCCCGGCACCGACCCCCAGTGCGACGAGTCCGAGGAACCCCAGGAACCACTTCGAGCCCCGGCTCAACGCCACCTGCCTACTCCTTCTTCGTGGCCGTCGGCCGTGGTCGTGCGCCCCGCTCCCCCGTGGCGGGCTCAGCCGGCCCGATGCCGGCGCTGCGCCTCCAGCACGGACTGTAGGAGGATGCTGGCCGCCACGCGGTCGATGTGCTGCCGGCGATCCTCGCGTGACGCGTCCTGGTCGAGCATCACGCGCTGCGCCTCGGTCGTCGTGAACCGCTCGTCCCAGAGCGCGACGGGCAGGCCGGTGCGGGCCCGCAGCCGCTCGGCGAACCACCGCGAGCGCTGCGCCGGGTTGCCTTCGCTGCCGTCGAGCTGGCGTGGCTCGCCGATCACCAGCCCGACGACCTCGTGGCGGGCGACGGCGTTGACCAGCCCGTCGAGCGCCGGACCGTCCTGGTTGCGCGGGACCTGCAGGGTCTCTGCCGGCGACGCGATCGTCTGGGTCGGGTCGGAGACGGCGAGCCCGATGCGCACCTCACCGAGGTCGATCGCCAGCAGCCGCCCGGTGGTGGGCAGCTCGTCGGAGCGGCGCTTGCCGAGCTCGTAGCCCATCAGCGACCCCCTGCCGCGTCGCGGGCCTCACGGGCCGCGACCTGCAGCGCCTCGTCGAGCTTGGCGCCCTGCTTGCCGCCGGCCTGGGCGAGGTCGCCCTTGCCGCCGGCGCCGCCGCCGACCACCTGCGCCGCCGGGTGCAGGATCGGGCGGGCCTCGACACCCGCGGCCGCCAGGTCCGGCGACACCGCGCAGATCAGCTGGGCCTTGCCGTCGTCGGTGGCCGTGCCGACGACCACGAGCGCGCGCTCGCCGAGGTGGCCGCGGATCTCCGTCGCCAGCCGGCGCAGGTCGTCCATCGCCAGCCCGTCGGCACGCTGTACCACCACCGCCAGCCCGTCGTCACGGGCCGTCTCGTCCGCGATGCGCTTGGCCTCCTGCGACAGGTTGGCGCCGCGCAGCTTGGCGAGCTCCTTGTCGGCGACCTTCAGCCGGTCCAGCAGCTGGCGGACCCGCTCGACGGCCTGGTCGGTCGGCGCGTCGACCAGCCGCGAGATCTCCTCGGCCACCAACCGCTCGCGGGACAGGTGCGCGAACGCGTCCGCGCCGGTCAGCGCCTCGATCCGGCGGGTGTTGGACCCGATCGACTCCTCGCGCACGATCGTGATCGTGCCGATCTTCGCCCCCGACGGGACGTGCGTGCCGCCGCACAGCTCCTTGGAGAACTCCCCGATCGTCACCACCCGCACGACCTGGCCGTACTTGTCGCCGAAGTTGGCGACCGCCCCGGAGCGCTTGGCGTCGTCGAGGCTCATCACCTCGGTGTGCACGTGCGGGTCGCGCAGGACCCGCTCGTTGATCGACGACTCGATCTCCGCGAGCCGATCGCGCGAGACCGACTCGAAGTGCGGGAAGTCGAACCGCAACCGGCCGGGCTGCACCAGCGAACCGGCCTGCTGGGCGTGGTCGCCGAGGAACTCCTTGATCGTGGCGTGCAGCACGTGCGTCGCGGAGTGGCTGCGGGCCGTCGACACCCGTCGGGACGGGTCGACGTGCGCCTCGACCGGCTGGCCCTGGCGCACCTCACCGGCCACGACCCGGGCACGGTGCACGATCAGGCCCTCGATGGCCTCCTGGGTGTCGAGCACCTGCAGGCGACCCGTCGGCGTCTCCAGCGCGCCGGTGTCGCCGACCTGACCACCACCCTCGGCGTAGAAGGGCGTGCGCGGCAGCACGACCTCGACCTCGTCGCCCTCGGTGGCGGTGTGCTGGATGCCGCCGGGCGTGACGATCGCGCCCAGCTCGGCCTCCGCGGTCAACGACTCGTAGCCGAGGAAGTCGGTGGTACCGACCTGCGCGGCCGCCTCGCGGTAGGTCTCAGGGGACACCCCGCCGCCGCCCTTCTTGGCCGCGGCCCGGGCCCGTTCGCGCTGCTGCTGCATCAGCTCGTCGAACCGGTCGCGGTCGAGCGCCAGGCCGGCGTCCTCGGCGATCTCGGCCGTCAGGTCGATCGGGAACCCGAACGTGTCGTGCAGTTCGAAGGCGACGTCGCCTGGGAAGGCGTCCTTGCCGGTGTCGCCCGCCCGCACCGTCGTGATGGCCTGGTCGACGCGCTCGAGGCCCTGGCGGATGCGCGCCCCGAAATCCTTCTCCTCCGCGCCGGCGATGCGCGTGACGAGCTCGCGCTGCTTCTCCAGCTCCGGGTAGGAGGCGCGCATCTGCTGAATGACCTGCTCGACCATCGGCAGCAGCAGCTGGTCGCCGGCACCGATGTCCATGCCCAGAAGCTGGCCGTGGCGCACCGCGCGGCGCATCAGGCGGCGCAGCACGTAGCCGCGGCCCTCCTTGGACGGCAGCACCCCGTCGGCGATCAGGAACGCCGACGTGCGCGCGTGCTCGGCGATGACCCGCAGCGAGACGTCCTGGTCGTCGCTCTTGCCGTAGGTGGCGCCGGTCAGCTCGCCGGCCCGCGCCAGCAGCGGCGCGAACAGGTCGGTCTCGAAGACGTTGTCGACGCCCTGCAGCAGCACGGCCATGCGTTCCAGCCCGAGGCCGGTGTCGACGTTCTTGGCCGGCAGGTCACCGAGGACGTTGCCGTCGTCGTCCTGCTCGTGCTGCATGAACACGAGGTTGTAGTACTCGAGGTAGCGCTCGCCGTTGACGACGGGGCCACCCTCCTCGCCCCACTCCGGACCGCGGTCGTAGTTGAGCTCCGAGCAGGGCCCACACGGTCCGGCCGCGCCCGTGGACCAGAAGTTGTCGGAGGCGTCCAGCCGCGACGAACCCTCGGGTACGCCCACCCGCTGGATGCGCTCGGGCGCGATGTCGGTCTCCTCGAGCCAGTAGCGCTCGGACTCGTCGTCGTCCTCGAAGACGGTGACCCAGATGCGCTCCGGGTCGAGCCCGAACCGGTCGACCGACAGCTGCCACGACCAGCGGATCGCCTCGCGCTTGAAGTAGTCGCCGAAGCTGAAGTTGCCCAGCATCTCGAAGAACGTCAGGTGCCGGGTGGTGTGGCCGACGTTCTCGATGTCGTTGGTGCGGGCGCACTTCTGGTAGCTGGTGGCACGCGGGGCCGGCGGTGTGGCGTCGCCCATGAAGTAGGGCTTGAACGGCAGCATGCCGGCGATGGTCAGCAGGACGGTCGGGTCCTGCGGGATCAGCGAGGCCGAGTCGAAGCGCCGGTGGCCGTGTTCGACGTAGAAGTCGAGGAACGTGTTGCGGATGGTCAGGGAGTCCAACGTGTTCTCACTGTCGTCGGCGCCGCGTCCCACCGGATCTCTTCGTGGGGGGCGCGCATGCGGCTGAGGTCGGGCGGCCGGCGTCAGTCGCCGATGGCGCGCGCCTGCTCGGCGGCCGCCGTGGGCAGGTCGGGCACGCGGTAGCGGGTGCGCAGCTCTGCTTCACGCGCCTGTGCGGCGCGGCGACCTTCCTCGGCGGCGTAGCGCAGCCGTTCGCTGAACGTGCCGGCGGCCTGGCCGGCCCGGCCGGCGACGTGGACGGGCGAGGTCGCACGCTTGGCGGCGTCGAGCTTGCGCACGGCGTAGGCGCCCAGCAGCAGCCCGGCGCCGAGTCCGAGGGCGAGCGAGAAGACGCGCATGGGTGGCTCCGGTCAGTCGCGCAGGGCGCGGGCGGCCTTGGCGGTGCCCGCGGCCACCGCGGCGGCCTTGATCAGGGGGCTGGCGAGGGTGGCGTGCACGACCCCGAGGATGCGGTCGGTCGTCGAGGTGATCGACTGCACGCCCGCCATGATCGTGTCCACACGGGCGAGTTCGACGTTCACGCCGGCGACGGTCTCGTTGACGCCACGCAGGATCGGGACGGACTCGTCGGTGACCCGCCCGACCGTGCCGATGACGTTGTCGAGCAGCTTGACGGCGCGCATGACCAGCAGGCACAGCGCGGCGACGAGCACGCCCCAGAACAATGCGGCGGCCACGATCGCCCAGTCCCTGACGGTCACGTCGACTCTTCTCCCTGGTCACGGTGCTTGGTGGCGGAGCGGCCCCGCGCCTGCTCGCGCAGGGCGGCGACCCGGTCGGCGACGGCTGCCTCGTGGCCGTGACGGGAGGGCTGGTACAGCCTCGCCCCGTCCAGCTCGTCGGGCAGGTACCGCTGATCGGACGCGAACCCGCTCGGGTGGTCGTGAGGATAGTCGTAGCCGACGCCGTGCCCGAGGGCGCGCGCGCCCTTGTAGTGGGCGTCGCGCAGATGGGGCGGCACCGGGGCGTTGCCGTGGCGGCGCACGGCCTCCAACCCAGCGCCGATGGCGCGGGTCACGCTGTTGGACTTGGGGGCGACCGCCAGCGCGATCGCGGCCTGGGTGAGCGCGAAGCGCGCTTCGGGCAGCCCGACCTTGTCGAGGGCGTCGAACGCGGCCACCGCCAGCGGCAGCGCCTGCCGGTCGGCCAGCCCGACGTCCTCGGAGGCGAAGATCACCATGCGCCGCGCCACGAAGCGCGGGTCCTCGCCGCCCTCGAGCATCCGCAGCAGCCAGTAGACCGCCCCGTCGGGGTCGGAGCCGCGCATCGACTTGATGAAGGCGCTGACGATGTCGTAGTGCTGGTCGGAGGCCTTGTCGTAGCGGAACCGCTGCATGGCGTCGGCGACGTCGTCCACGCCGAGGTGGGCGGTGGGGCCCTCCGCGCCGGGGCGGGTCACGCCGGCGGCCGCGGCGGCGATCTCCAGCGCGGTCAACGCCGCGCGGGCGTCGCCGTCGCCGACGTGGACGAGGTGGGCGACCGCGTCCTGTTCCAGCGTGACGCGACCCCCGAACCCGCGGTCGGGGTCGTCGGTCGCACGCGCCAACAGCGCGCGCAGATCCTCGTCGGTCAGCGACTGCAGCCGCACCAGCTGGCAGCGCGACAGCAACGGTGGGTTGAGCTCGAAGAACGGGTTCTCCGTCGTGGCGCCGATCAGCGTGACCCAACCCGCCTCGACCCCGGGCAGCAGCGCGTCCTGCTGGCCCTTGTTGAAGCGGTGGATCTCGTCGACGAACAGCACCGTGCGCCGGCCCCGCAGCTCCAGCCGGCTGCGGCCCTCGTCGATGATGCGGCGCACGTCCTTCACGCCGGCGGTGACCGCGGACAACTCGGTCCAGGCGGCCTCGACATGGGCGGCGATCACGGTCGCGAGGCTGGTCTTGCCCACCCCGGGCGGGCCCCACAGGATCAGGGAGCGCAGTTCGCCCTGGTCGAGCATGGCGCGCAGCGGCTTGCCGGGCCCGAGCGCGTCGAGCTGGCCGACGTACTCGTCCAGGTCCCGCGGCCGCAGCCGGGCCGCCAGCGGCATGCCGGCGGGCACGCTCGCGGGCCGGGAGCGGTCCCCCGCCGCGGACGTGTCGGTCGGCGCCGGGCGCGCCGGCGCGTCGTCGAACAACTGATCGCTCATCCGCGCCACCGTACCCGCGCACCGGATCGCACCGGCGCGCACCTGGAACCGTCGGCCGCCCGCGGACGTCAGACTGGCCGGCGAGGAGGCGACGATGCGAACGGCGAGGTACCTCGGGATCGGACTCGCGCTCGGCCTGGTGCTGGGCGGCTGCGGCGGTACACCGGCGTCCGAGCCGGGCGCGGCACCGGGCGCCGCGGACGACGGGTCGGCGAACGGCGGCAGCGGAGCGGACGAGGTGTGCCGGCCACCGCTGACCGACGACGACCCCGACCCCCTCGCGGGCGGCGGCCAGCACGACGTGTTCGCCGGCGAGAACTGGGTGGAACCGGTCATGCAGGCGGCGCTGCGCGACCACGCCGACACCTTCGCGGGGCTGTGGCTCGACCAGCACGCGGGCGAGGTCGTCGTGATGCTCACCGGCGACGACCCCGGTCCCGTCCTCGAGGCCCTGCGCACCCACGCCGATCACCCCGAGGCGCTGGTGTGCATGCACGCCGAGCACACCGAGGCCGACCTCGACCACCTCGCCAACGAGGCGTTCACCGCCCTGCAGGCCGGCGGCAGCGTCGTGTCCGGCGGCACCGACCTGGTCCGCAACCGGGTCGTGCTCGAGTACGAGGGCGACCCCGAGGAGGCACGTGAGCTGCTCGGCGAGCTCGCCGACCACCCGGCACTGCTGGTGCGGCAGCCGGCCTGCGCGGAGGTCGAGCCCGTCCCGGACGACGCAGTCGCCCTGCCCGGCGACGGCTCGACCTGCGTCGCCATGGACGCGTTGGCCTCCGGCACGCTGACCGGCGACGCGGGAGCGGGCTGCCTGTGGCTGGAGCACGACGGCACGCGCACCGACGTCGTGTGGCCGCGTGCCTGGTACGTCACGTCCGACGGCGTGGTGCACGACCACCACGGCCAGGCCCGGGCCGCCATCGGCGACGAGGTGGGCGCCGGTGGCGGCAATGCCGGCCCGGACGGCGGCGACGCCCTGCCCGACGACTGCCGCGAACCCGGCGCGAACGTGTGGGTGCTCGGCAGCCTCGACCCGGCGGGGTGACGTCGGCTAGGGGCGGTCGCCGACCTGGGCGTCGGCGGGTGCGTCCGAGAACAGCGTCAGCTGCAGGTTCGCCGGTGCCTCCAGCCGGGCGTTGAGCGAGCGCCACGGCGTGACCGTCGGCGGGGCGACCAGCTCCGCACCCGCCCCGGTCGCCGCCTGGGTCGCCTCGATGCTGTCGTCGACGCGCAGCGCGACCCGGACGTGCCCGGCGACGCGCTGTCCCACCTCGACATCGTCGATGTAGGCCGCGTGCACGGGGTCGGTCAGCTCCAGCGTCGCGCGGCCCGCCTCCAGGATGGTGACGTGACCGCCGTCGACGACGTGGGCCTCGCGTTCCGGCATCCCCAGCACGTCGCGGTAGAACCGCAGCGCCGCCTCGTGGTCGTCCACGGTCACGACCAGCCGCAGCTCCTGCACCCCGCCCGTCATGCTCCTGCTCCCGGTCCGTCGACGCTGAAGAGGTCGCCCGGCTGGCAGTCGAGCACATCGCAGATGGCCGTGAGCGTGGAGAACCGGACCGCCTTGGCACGGTCGTTCTTCAGCACCGAGAGGTTCACGACCGTCACCCCGACCCGGTCCGCCAACTCGCGCAGGGTCATGCCGCGGGCGTCGAGCAGGGCGTCGAGGTGGCAGCGCACCCGGTGGCCGGTCCCGGCCGCGGCGTCGGCGGCCGCCATCAGACGAGCCCCTCGACGTCGTCGGCCAGGGCGCCGCCGTGGCGGAAGACCTCGGCCATGACGAGCAGGGCCGCCACCAGCAGCAACGGCAGCAAGGGCAGGTCGAGGATGGTGAAACCCACCGGCGCGTCGCCGGCCGGATCGACCCGACCGAGGACCGCCACGGTGGCCAGCGTGCCCAGCGCCGACGGCAGCAGCGCGACCGCCAGCACGGTCGCGGCCATCCCCCGCCACCGGGTGACGTTGCGGTGCGCGAAGGGGCGGCCGGCCGCGACCTCGCGCAGCAGACGGCTGAACAGCCACGACCCGGCCAGCGTCAGGACCCCGATGGCCACGGCCGGGGACGCCGCCAGCAGGCGCAGCGCCAAGGGCAGCCGATCGACCTCCAGGACCGCGTCGGCGCCCTCTCGTCCGCCGCTCTCCACCGTGACGGCCCCGCCGTGCCCGTCACCCACCGCCAGGCTCGTCCCGGCGGGCAGGCCCGCGACGTCGTCGAACCCGAGCAGGTCGGCGTCGACCACCACCGCCACGGCACCACCCGCGTCGGCCACCTGCACGGCCGCGACGATTAGCCCGCCGACGAACGTCAGCACCCCGAAGGCGAGCACGAAGCCCGCCAGCAGGCGGGCGCGCCGCTCCAACCGCTCCGGTGCCGCGATGCCCGATCCCATGACCCGCCCTCCGTGCCGCGGGCCACGCACCCGCCGCCATATCGAAAGACGATAACGCATCGAAAAACGATATGCCACCGGGCGAGCGGCGCTAGAGAGATCGGATGCGTGCATCCTGACGCGCACGGACGGCGGGTCGGGATGCACGCATCCGCGCCGGACCGCGGCCCGCAGGCGGCGGTCCGGGCGCCGGTCAGTCCGCCTTGGGCTTGGGCAGCTCGCGCAGCCCGAGCTCCTTCAGGGCGGCCGGGTCGTAGGGCGCCGGCGCGTCGGTCAGCGGGTCGCTGCCGGTCTGCGTCTTCGGGAAGGCGATCACCTCGCGGATCGACCGCTCGCCGCAGATCAGCATCACGGTGCGGTCGATGCCGGGCGCGATCCCGGCGTGCGGCGGCACACCGTGACTGAAGCCGCGCAGCAGGAAGCCGAACTTCTCCTCGGCCGCCTCGTCGGAGATGCCCAGGAAGCGGAACACGCGCCGCTGCAGGTCCGCGTCGTGGATCCGGACCGACCCGGACGCCAGTTCCACGCCGTTGAGCACGATGTCGTAGGCGCGGGCGGTGGCCTCGCCGGGACGCTGCTCGAAGTCGTCGAGGTACTCCGGCGCGGGCGAGGTGAACGGGTGGTGGTTGGGCACCCAGCCGGACGAGGTGGCGGCGGTGGGGTCGTCGGACTCGGCCGCGGGGTCGAACATCGGCGGCTCGACGACCCAGCAGAACTCCCAGCGTCCCTCCGGGACGAGGCCGCGCTCCTCGGCCAGCGCGACCCGCAGGGCGCCCATGAGCTGCCGCGCGAACGAACGCGGGCCGGCCCCGAAGAACACCGCGTCGCCGGGCTCGGCGCCGGTCTCGCGCAGGACGCCCTCGAGCTCGGCGTCGGACATGAACTTCGACAGCGGACTGCGCAGCGTCGGCGGGCCCGCTCCCCCGTTCCCGCTCTCGCCGGGCTCGACGACGCCCCAGGCCAGGCCCTTGGCGCCGCGGCGCTTCGCCCACTCGGTCCACTCGTCGAACTCGCGACGGGTCAGCTCGCCGCCCTTGGGCAGCGCCAGCGCGACGACCGCACCGCCGGACGCCAGCACGCCCTTGAAGACGCCCACCTCGGTGTCGGCGAAGACCTCGCCCAGGTCGGCGAGCTCCATCTCGAAGCGCAGGTCGGGCTTGTCGGTGCCGAAGCGGCGCATCGCGTCGGCGTACTTCAGGCGCGGGAACGGCGCCTGCAGCTCGACGTCGAGGACCTTGTCGAAGATCTCGACGAACATCTCTTCCATCAGCGCGTAGACGTCCTCTTCGTCGCCGAAGGACATCTCCAGGTCGAGCTGGGTGAACTCGGGCTGGCGGTCGGCGCGCAGGTTCTCGTCGCGGAAGCAGCGTGCGATCTGGTAGTAGCGCTCGATGCCGGACACCATCAACAGCTGCTTGAACAGCTGCGGCGACTGCGGCAGCGCGTAGGTCGTGCCCGGCTGCAGCCGCGACGGGACCAGGAAGTCACGGGCCCCCTCGGGGGTGGGCCGGGTCAACTGCGGCGTCTCCACGTCGATGAAGCCGTGCCGCTCCATCACCCGGCGGATGATCGAGACGACCTGGGCGCGCACCTGCAGATTGCGCAGCATCCGCTGGCGGCGCAGGTCGACGTAGCGGTGCTGCAGACGGCGCTCCTCGGCCACCTCGACGTCGTCCTCGACCGGGAACGGCGGCGTCTGCGCCTCCGACAACACCTCGATCGAGGTGGCGGCCAGCTCCACGTCGCCGGTGGCCAGCCGCTGGTTGCGCATGCCCTCGGGCCGCTCGCGGACGGTGCCGGTGACCTTCACGACCCATTCGGTGCGCACCCGGTGGGCCGCCTCCAGGGCCTCCGAAGCCTCGGGGTCGGCCACCACCTGGAGGATGCCGCTGCGGTCACGCAGGTCGAGGAACGCGACCCCACCGTGGTCGCGGCGGGTGTCGACCCAACCGGCGACGGTCACGCTCTCACCGGCGTGTTCGGAACGCAGGGTGCCCGCACCGTGGGTGCGCATGGCGCCGAAGGGGGTGATGCTCACGTCGTGGTCCTCGTGTGTGGTCTGTCGGAGTCGCGGCCGACGGAGGCGGGGTGCGCCGGCCCGGGATGCTCAACGGCCGAGCAGCCGGTGCAGGTGGTCGGCCAGATCGGCCTCGGCGACGGTCTGCTGGTCACCGGAGGCGAGGTGCTTGACGGCGACCGTACCCGCGGCCCGCTCGTCGACCCCGCGGATCACGGCCGCGCGGGCACCGCGACGGTCGGCGTGCTTGAGCTGCTTGCCGAGCTTGCCGCTGCCCGCGTAGACGTCGGCGCTGAACCCCTGACCGCGCAGCCGCTGGGCCAGCGCCAGCGCGTCCGCGCCGGCCGCGTCGTCCAGGACGGTTACCAGCACGTCGGGGCCGACCTGCACGTCCTGCTCCTGCTGTTCCAGCAGCAGCAGGATGCGTTCGATGCCCAGCGACCCGCCGGTCGCCGGCACGTCCTGGCCCTGGAACATGCCGACGAGACCGTCGTAGCGCCCGCCCGCCGCGATCGTGGCGTCGAGGCCCTCGTGCACGACCTCGAACACCGGCCCGGTGTAGTAGGTCAGCCCGCGGGCCAGGACCGGCGCGAAGGCGATCCGCCCGCCGGGAAGGTCACCGACGAGCTCCAGGACCCGGTCGACCTCGGCCAGGCCCTCGCGGCCGCGTTCGGTGTCACCGAGCCGTTCGCGGACCCGCTCGACGAGGTCGCCGGCGGCGAGGTCCTTGGCCAGGGTGTCGACGGCCGCGGACGGCACGCCGCGCTCGACCAGTTCGGCCGCGACCCGCTCGGGCCCGATCTTGTCGAGCTTGTCCAGCGCGACCAGCGCCGACGCCTCCAGCTCCTGCGGTACCCCGTAGGCCTCGATCAGGCCGTGCAGCGCCTTGCGCGAGTTGAGCTGCACCCGGAAGCCGGCCAACCCGAGCCGGTCCAGGACGTCGGCGACGGCCACCAGGGTCGCTGCGTCGGCGAGCAGCGAGTCGGAGCCGACGGTGTCCACGTCACACTGGAAGAACTCGCGGTAGCGGCCCTTGCCTGGTCGGTCGGCGCGCCACACCGGAGCGATGTGGTAGCGCTTGAACGGCGTCGGCAGCTGTGAGCCGTAGCGCGCCGCCACCCGCGCGAGCGGCACCGTCAGGTCGTAGCGCAGCGCCAGGTCGGCCTCGCCGGTGGCGGCGTGCTCGCCCCGGCGCAGGATCTTGAAGATGAGCTGGTCGCCCTCCTCGCCGTACTTGCCGGTGAGGACCTCCAGGCGCTCGAAGGCCGGCGTGTCCAGCGGCTCGAAGCCATGGGCGTCGAACGCCGCGCGGATGGTCGCGAACGCGCGCTCGCGCCGCGACACCTCCGCGGGCAGGAAGTCACGCGTGCCCGACGGCGGGTTGGCGTCGATGGTGGCCATGGCGGGACGGACCTCTGCGGGGGCGACGGGGCAGCCCGACGCGACGACGGGCGATCCGCGAGGCTAGCGGCCGCGCGGCCGGGTCAGCGCTCGCCGCCCGCGACCAACTGCCGCAGGAACGGGTTGGTGCGACGCTCCTGTCCCACCGTGGTGTCGGGGCCGTGACCGCTGAGGACCAGGGTGCGGTCCTCCAGCGGGAGCACGGTCTCCGCGAGCGAGCGCTGCATGTCGGCGAGCGATCCGCGCGGGAAATCGGTCCGGCCGATCGAGCCGGCGAACAGCAGGTCGCCGGAGAACAACACCTGGTCGGTAGCGGCGTCCGCTCCACCGAGCGCGAACGTGATCGGCACCTCGGCGAGCTCCTGCCCGAGGTAGGTGACGTGGCCGGGCGTGTGCCCGGGGTTGTGCTGGACGTCGAAGCGGAACCCGGCGAACTCCAGCCGTTCGCCGTCCTTCACCTCGCGCAGGTACTCGTGCGGCGGATCCCACGCGAGCCCGAACTGCTGCTCGAGCAGCTCCGGCGGCGCGCCGAACGCGGCGGCCGGGTCGTCCCACAGCCAGCGGTCGTCGGCGTGCAGCAGCACCGGCACGTCCAGGGTGCGCGCCAGTTCCGGCACCGCCCAGACGTGGTCGAGGTGGCCGTGGGTGAGCAGGATCGCCTCGCACGCCACGCCGGCGCTGGCCAGCCGGGTGGGGATCGCTTCGGCGCCGCCCTCGCCAGGGTCGACGACCACGGCGCTGCCGCGCGCCCGGTCACCGATGATCCAGCAGTTGGTCTGCCAGCGGCCGAGTGGCGTGCCCAGCACGAATCGTTCCGTCACGAACGCACCTCACGGGGGAAGGTCGACCGGGCGAGGCTAGCCACGGGCCGGACCTTCGTGACAAGTCGGACGCCGGCCGCTCGTGGGCGTTCAGACCGCGAGACGCCAGTGGGCCTGTTCGCCGACGACCCGGTAGCCCAGTCGCTCGTAGAGGGCGTTGCTGGTCGGGTTGGCCGCGTCGGTGTTGAGGAACGCGAACCGCCGACGACGCAGCACGTCGCGGGTCACGGCGGTGACGGTCGCGCCGGCGTAGCCACGACCGCGGTGGGCCGGCGGCGTGTAGACGGCCGAGACCCGCTGTCCGTCGGGGGTCTCCGCGTCGGCCTCGGCCATGGACACCACCGTGCCGTCCGGGCGCTCGAACACCCACAGCCCGTGCCGGCCCGCGAGCCGGCGCACGAGCCCCTCCCGCAACGCGTCCACGTCCAGTTCCGCGCGGGGCATGGCCTCCTGCTGGAACGCGACGGCGAAGCGGACCAGCACCGTCAGGTCCTCGGGGCGGGCGGCGCGGACCCGACCGGCCGGTGGCGAGGGCGCCGCCTCGACCCGTTCGCAGGCCAGGACCGGCAGGCACATCACCTGCTCGGCCCCGACGCCGGCGCAGGCCGCCAACTCCCTGGCGAGCCCTTCCGTCAGTGCCGCCTCACCCACGAGGTCGCGCGGCAACCCCTCACCGGCGAACGTCACGGCAATCGCGTCGGCGAGGTCGCGCGGGTCCTGCGCGGGCGACAGGGCGACCAGCCACGGTCGCGGCGGCGTGCGCTGCACGACGCCGGCCACCGCGCCGTCCTCGTCGTCCTCGACCACCCAGAACCGCGCGTCGGCGTACTCGCCGGCCTCGACCCGCGACAGCACGCCCAGGGCCAGACTGTGGACGGCTTCGCCCTGGGCGACGAGGAACGGGCGCGCGACCGCGGCGTACGCGGCCAGGTCCGCGACCGCGCGCAACCGCAGCATCAGCGACCGGCGGCCTGGGGGATCACCCGGTACGCGTCGTAGACGCCCTCGACCCGTCGGACGCTGCGCAGCGCGTACTCCAGGTGGGTGGGGTCGCCGAGTTCGAAGGAGAAGCGCAGCACCGCGACCCGGTCCTTACGCGTGGCGACCTGGGCCGAGGTGATGTTGATGTGCAGGTCACCGAGGACGGCGGTGATGTCGCGCAAGAGGTGCTTGCGGTCGAGCGCCTCGATCTGCACGGACACCAGGAAGTTGGCGGTGACCTCGCCCGACCAGTCGACCGGCACGAACCGTTCCGGGTCGCGTTCGAGGTCGGCGACGTTCGAGCAGTCGGCGCGGTGGACCGACACCCCCCGGCCGCGGGTCACGAACCCGACGATGTCGTCGCCGGGCACCGGCGTGCAGCAGCGCGCCAGCTTGACCAGCATGCCGCTGTCGCCCTCGACCTCGACGTCGTCGCCGTGGCTGGGCGAGAGCCGGATCGGCGCGCTGGTCGACTCGAGCGCGGCCTCCTCGGTCGGCTCCTCCTCGACCTCGGTGAGCTCGTTGAGGACCTGCTGGGCGACCGTGCCGGCGCTGACGTGGTTCTCGCCGACGGCGCGGAAGAGCGCCTCGACGTTCTTGTACGACAGGGCGCGGGCGACCTCGGTGAGGTCGCCGGCCGCCATCGCCCGGGCGTAGCTGATGCCCTTGCGGCGCAGGGCGCGGGTGATCGCGTCCCGGCCGCGGGTGATGGCGTCCTCGCGCCGCTCGCGGTTGAAGTAGGCCCGGATCTTGGACTGCGCGCGCGTGGAGGCCGCCACCTGCAGCCAGTCGCGCGACGGGCCGGCGTCCTCGGCCTTGGAGGTGAGGATCTCGATCGAGTCACCGTTGACCAGCTGGTGGTCGAGCGGCACGAGCCGGCCGTTGACGCGCGCGCCGATGCAGCGGTGGCCGACCTCGGTGTGCACGGCGTAGGCGAAGTCGATCGGGGTCGAGCCGGCGGGCAGGCCCATGACCTCACCCTTGGGCGTGAAGACGAAGACCTCGTCCTGGTACAGGTCGATCTTGAGCGACTCCAGGTAGTCGCCCGGCTCCTGGACCTCCTGCTGCCATTCCAGCAGCTGCTCGATCCACGGCAGGTCGTCGGTGCCGGCGTCGTCGCCGCCTCGCGAGCCGTCCTTGTACTTCCAGTGCGCCGCGACGCCGTACTCGGCCGTCTCGTGCATGGCCCGGGTGCGGATCTGGATCTCCAGCGGGCGGCCCTTGGGGCCGATCACCGAGGTGTGCAGCGACTGGTAGAGGTTGACCTTCGGCATCGCGATGTAGTCCTTGAAACGTCCCGGGACGGGACGCCAGGTCGCGTGCAGTTGGCCGAGCACCGCGTAACAGTCACGGACCGACGAGACGATGACGCGGACCGCGACGAGGTCGTAGATCTCGTCGAACTCCTTGCCGCGCAGGACCATCTTCTCGTAGATCGAGTAGTAGTGCTTCGGGCGGCCGGTGACCTCGCCACGGACCTTGAGCTCGCGCAGTTGGTCACGGATCGCGGCCATGACCTCTTCGATGTAGGCCTCACGCTCGGGGTTGCGCTCCTCGACCATCGCCACGATCTCGTCGTAGCGCTTGGGGTGGAGCGTCTTGAACCCGAGGTCCTCCAGACGCAGCTTGAAGTTCTGCATGCCGAGGCGGTGGGCCAACGGCGCGTAGATGTCCAGCGTCTCCTGCGCGATGCGCTTCTGCTTGTCGCGCGGCATGTGGCCGATGGTCTCCATGTTGTGGAGCCGGTCGGCGAGCTTGATGACGAGCACCCGGATGTCGCGGGCCATCGCCAGGATCATCTTGCGCAGCGTCTCGGCCTGCTGCTGCTGCTTGGACTCGACCTGGATGCGGTCGAGCTTGGTGACCCCGTCGACGAGGTGGGCGACCTCGTCCCCGAAGCCCTGGCGGATGTCCTCGAGCGTGCAGGGGGTGTCCTCGACCGTGTCGTGCAGCAGCGCGGCGGCCAGGGTGGGCGTCCCCAGCCCCAGCGTCGCCAGCTCGGTCGCGACCGCCACGGGATGGGTGATGTAGGCCTCGCCGGAGCGGCGCCGCTGCCCCTCGTGCAGCATCTCCGCGAAGCGGTAGGCGCGGACGACCTCGCGTAGGTCGGCCCGGGTGGAGGCCCGGATGGCGGCCGCGAGTCCCTCCAGCTCCGGGGGGACGTGCTCGCGCTGGACCAGCGGCAGTCGCGACAGCACCCCGAGAACGCCCGACGGGCGCGCGGGACGAGGGACAGGACGCGCGTCGCGCTCCTGCTCGGTCCCGGTGGTGCTGTCCTGCGCCAGCTCCCCACTCCCCTCGGCTCGCGGGTGTCGTTCGACCAACTGTACCGACACCCGGGCGGGTCCCCGTGTGGGCGTTCGGGACGAGCCGGCGCCGCGGCCGGGTCAGTAGGTCAGCAGCGAGACGTGGTCGTACTTGAGCCGCTTCGCGCCCTCGAGGAAGCCGAGCTCGATGAGGAAGCCCAGCCCGACCACGTCACCGCCGAGCTGCTCCACCAGGTCGATGGTGGCGGCCGCGGTGCCGCCGGTCGCCAGCACGTCGTCGACGATCAGCACGCGATCACCGGCGGCGATCGCGTCGCGGTGCAGCTCCAGCGTCTCCGAGCCGTACTCGAGGTCGTAGGTGACGGACACGGCCTCGTGCGGGAGCTTGCCGGCCTTGCGCGCCGGGACGAACCCGGCGCCGAAGTGGTAGGCCACCGGGGCGGCCAGGATGAAGCCCCGTGCCTCGATGCCCACGACCTTGTCGACCGTGCCGCGTCCGAACCGGGTCACCAGCCAGTCGACCGCGGTCGAGAACGTGACGTGGTCACCCAGCAGCGGCGTGACGTCCTTGAAGACCACGCCCGGCTTCGGGTAGTCGGGGATGTCCCGCACGCGAGCGGCGAGCACCGAGGGGTCGAGCTGGATCTCCAACGGGCTTCTCCTGGAAGCGGACGACGGTCCGGCGGCGCTCAGCGGCGTCGCTTCTTGCGCTTGCCCTCGCCACGGACGTACTCGGTGGTGATCGGTGCGCGCCGCTCGCTGCTGGCGGTCACGGCCGGGACCTCGTCGGCCTCGTCGCCGCCGCGCTCGAGCCGCTCGGCCTCGCGCTCGGCGGCCTTGCGGTTCTCCGGCTCGCGCATCTTCCACCAGGCGAGGAACGGCGCCGCGACGAACAGCGACGAGTACACGCCGACCAGCATGCCGATGAACAGCGCCAGCGCCAGGTCCTGCAGCGTCGTCGCGCCCAGCACCTGCGCGCCGATGAACAGCAGCGCCGCGACCGGCAGCACGGACGTGATCGAGGTGTTCAGGGAGCGGTACAGCACCTCGTTCATCGACGCGTTGACGAGCTGGGCGTAGGTCCGACGGCCGGGCTCGCCCAGCTGGACGCCGTTCTCCTTCACCCGGTCGAACACGACCACGGTGTCGTACAGCGAGTAACCCAGGATGGTGAGCAGCGCGATCACGGTGGCGGGCGAGACGTTGAACCCGACCAGCGAGTAGACCCCGATCGTGATCAGCAGGTCGTGCACCAGCGCGATGACGGCCGCGACGGCCATCTTGAACTCCAGCCGGAACGAGATGTAGATCACGACGACGACCATGAACACCAGCAGTGCCTCGAGCGCCTGCTGCGTGATGCGTTGGCCCCAGGTCGGCCCGACGAAGCTGATGGTCGAGTTGTCGGCGCCCGACACCTCGACCAGGGCCTCCTCGACCGCCACCGCCTCGGGACTGCCCGGCTCGAGCGCGTCAGTGCGCACCAGGGCACCACGGGCGTCGCCCTCGCCCTGCAACTGCGGGATGACGTCCTGCGCGCCGGCCTCCTCGGCGGCCTGCTGCAGCTCTTGCGAGGTGGTGTCCGGGTCGATGCCCTCCAGGCGGTAGGCGGTACCGCCGACGAAGTCGATCGACAGGTCGAGCCCGCCGATCAGCAGCGAACCCAGGCTGACCAGGATGACGGCGCCGGAGATGGTCGCCCAGAGTCGGGCGCGCCCGACGAAGTCGAAGTTCGGCGTCCTCATCGGCGGCCTCCCGCGGTCGCGACGGCGGCCGGCTCGGCGGCCCGCACCGTCTTGCGGTTCATGACCTTCGTGCCCGACAGCAGGAACACCAGCGGGCGGGTGAAGAAGAACATGATCATGATGTCGAGGATGCTCGCGATCCCGAGCATGAGGGCGAACCCGCGCACCGGCCCGACGGCGAGGAAGTACAGGATGACGGCCGCCGCCAGCGTAACCGTGTTGCCGGCCAGGTTGGTGCGGAAGGCCGAGGCGAACGCCGTCTTCACGCTGGTGCGGACGGTCTTGCCGAGGTTGGCCTCGTCGCGGATGCGTTCGAAGAAGATGATCGACGAGTCGGCGGTGATGCCGATGGACACGATCAGACCGGCGATCCCGGCGAGCGTGAGTGCGAACCCGAAGTTGCCCAGCAGGGTGATCAGCGACAGGGTGACGACGCCGAAGATCCCGAGCGCCCCCAGGGCGACCAGCCCGAGCACCCGGTAGAAGAACAGCAGCCAGATCCCGACCAGCACGAGGCCGATCGCTCCGGCCAGCAGGCCCGACTGCAGCGACTCGGTCCCCAGGGTCGGCGACACGACGTCGAAGGTGGCGGCATCCAGGCTGATCGGGAGCGCACCGGTACGCAGGATCAGGGCGAGGTCGACCGCGTCGGCCTCCTGCTCCTCCTGGGTGGCGCCGCCGGTGGTGATGGTCGCGGTGCCGCCGGTGATGCCCGTGCCGCAGGCCACCCCCGGGTTCATGCCGGGCGCGGACTCCACGACGTTGTCGAGCACGATGGCGAGCATGCCCGGCTGGCCCTGGTCGCGTTCGCAGGCCAGCTCGCTGGTGATCTCCGCCCATTCCTGGCCGCCCTGGTTGTCGAGCTCCAGGGTCACCTCGAACCCGCCCTGGCCCAGGGTCGGGAAGGCGTTGTCGATGCGCTCGCCCGTCAGGGCGACCGGCCCGACGCGGTACTTCTCCACCGGCGTCGCGGCGGCGTCCTCGTCCGCCTCGCCGGGGCTGGCGCCCTCGGTCGGTGAGCCACAGAGGATCCCCGACTCGCCGGCCGCCAGCTCCTCGCGCTCGTCGACGGGCGCGGCGCAGTCCGGTCCTTCCTCGTAGTCCGGGTCGCCGGGCGGGATCACCGCCTCGACCGGACGGAAGGCGAGCTGCGCGGTCGTGCCGATGATCTCCTGCACGCGCTCGGCGTCGGAGATGCCCGGCAGCTGCACGATGATGTCGTTGCCGGCGCGCGAGATGTCCGGCTCGGCGACGCCGAGGCTGTCGACGCGGGCCCGGATGACCTCCACGGTCTGGTCCAGGATGTCGTCGATGCCCTCCTCGGGTTCGTCGCCCTGGAGCTCGGCGGTGTAGATGGCACTGATGCCGCCCTGCAGGTCCAGGCCGAGGTTGGGCCGGTTGCCCAGCCCGAGGTACGTGCCGGCGAGCAGCACGATCAGGAGGGTCACCGTCAGCGTGGCGACGTAGCTCCGCTTGTTCACGTCAGGGTCCTACGGTGTCGGGCGTGCCGGCGTCAGCCGAGCGGCACGCCGTTGGCGGTGATGCGGAACTCGCAGCCGAGTGTCCGTGCGGCCCGGCGGCACATCACCATCCGTTCCAGGAAGATCTCGAAGTACTCGATGACCGTCGACCGGGTCGTGTCGAGCTCGAGCTCGAGCGTGATGGTGGCGGCGTCCGCGTCCACCCGCAGGAACGAGTGCGTCACGGCGTCGTTGACCCGGTCGTGGATGTCGGCCGCCGTGTCGGCGCCCTTGCGGACCCGGCTGCGGTGCACGTCGGCCTTGTCCGCCAGGATGACGGCCGCGCCGACGGGCCCGATGGAGGATCCGTACTGCTCCTCGTGGTTGCCGATCGCGGAGAGCACCAGGCCGATCCGGTAGGGGTCGACCTCCAGTCGGCGCAGGGCGTCGTAGGCGATCCAGGCACCCGACAGGCCGTGGTTCATGCGGCTGACGACGTTGCCGACGTCGTGCAGGTAGCCGCCCACGGCGGCGAGGTCGCACAGCTCCCGGTCGGCGCCGAGGTGCAGCAGGACGTTGTGGGCGATGCGCCCGACCAGGTTGGCGTGGCGGAAGCCGTGCTCGGTGAAACCTTGCGCGTCGAGGAACTGGTCGGAGAGCTTGATGAAGGCGCTGACCACCTCGTCCGACTGCAGCTGGGTGAGGATGTCGACCGACCCGCCGGTGCGGCGCTCGGTCTCCAGGGCCACCTCGGCGGCCTCCGCGACGGCGTCCTGCGCGTCGATACCGCGCACGAGCGCGGCCTCGGCCGACCCGGCGATCGCGACCGCCGGGTCCCCCAGCTGCTGAGGCCGCTCCACCTCGGCCGCCTCGGGTGGCGGGGGCGCGTCGTCGCGCTCGGCCGCCGCGGGGTCGAGGTGGTCGCGGTCCTCGGCGAGGCGGTCGTCGGTCACGTGTCCGCCGTGTCGTCGTTCACCACGCGCGCGAGCGCGCTGCGCTGGTAGCGCAGGATCACGTCGTCGGTGACGAGCAGGTCCATCGTGTCGTCCGTGAGCGCGGTGATGCGCCCGTGCAGACCACCGATGGTGACGACATCGTCGCCGACCTGCAGGTCGGCAACCTTCTTCTGATGTTCCTTCTGCCGCTTCTGCTGCGGACGGATCAGCAGCAGATAGAGCACCACCAGGAACAACAGCGGCAGCAGCAGGCCACCAAGACCTTCCACGACGACGTCCTTTGTCGACCTCGAGACGATTTCCGCGCGGCGCTCGCACCGGGCGGCGCCCGGTGGCCGCGCGGAAAGCCGCCCGACCGTTCCGGCGGGGTGCGCCGGTGGCGAGGGCCGGCATGGTGCTCGCCGGAACCCGTGGCCCGTACGGTGGGCGGACGGACGGTCAGCCTACCGCTCGTCGGCGCCCGTGCCAGGTTGCCGTGACACGGTGTCGTCGTCGCCGGCCGACTCGCGCAGCGGTTCGGCGCCGTCGGCCTGCCGACGGCGCACCGGGCCTCGCCTGACGCCGTCGGCGTCGAGGGCCGTGGACCCGCCCGGCACGCCAGCCGTCGGGCCGTCCGGGAGGTCCTCGCCGCGCGCCCAGGCGGTCAGCCGGTCCGCGGCATCACCCTGCCGCTCGGTGGTCAACAGCAGGACGTCGCCGTTGGCGAGGCGCGTGTCACCACGTGGGATCAGCACCCGGTGCTCACGCACGATGGCGGCCACGAGCGCGCGGTCGGGCGGCGGGATCTCGTGCAGGCGCCGGCCGTGGAGGGCGAGGTCCTCGGTCACGAAGACCTCGATCAGGTCGACGTCGATGCCCTCGATGGGCAGGGCCTCGGCGACGGGGGCCCAGCCCGGCCGCTCGACCTGCAGTCCGAGGCGCTTGACCAACGGCAACAGGGTGGTGCCCTGCACCAGGACGGACACCAGGACCACGAAGAAGACGACGTTGAAGATCGCGCCGCCGTCGTCGACGGTGGCCGTTGCGGGGAAGGTCCCCAGCACGATCGGCACGGCGCCGCGCAGTCCGCCCCACGACAGCAGCATGCGTTCCTGCCATGAGTACCGCTGCCCGAGGGTGCACAGCCAGACGGCGGTCGGCCGGGCGACGAACGTCAGGATCAGCGCGACGAGCAGGCCCGAGAGGACCACCGGAATCAGCTCGGACGGGGTCACGAGCAGTCCGAGGAGCAGGAAGAGCCCGATCTCCGAGGCGTTGGCGAGTGCCTCGTGCACACCGCGGATCGAGCGTCGGTGCCGAGGCACGAACGCGCCGATCAGCAACCCCGCGACGTAGACGGCCACGAACCCCGAGGCCCCCACGGAGGCGGCCGCGGCGTAGGCCATGGCGCCCAGGGCACCGGCCACGACCGGGTACATCCCTTCGACACCCAGTTCGAGCCGGCGCAGGGCCACGGCCCCCAGGGCGCCGATCAGACCGCCGACGATGCCGCCGCCCAAGAGCTGCACGACGGCAAAGAGGGCCCAGTCGCCGGGCCCGACGCCACCGTCGACGATCGTCGCGATCATGCCGACGGTCAACATGACCGCGATCGGGTCGTTGGCGCCGGACTCCAGCCGTAGCAGCGCGGAGATCCGGCGCGGCAGCGGGGTCGTGCGCATCATGGAGAACACGGCCGCGGCGTCGGTGGAGGCGACCACCGCGCCGATCAGCATCGACGTGGCCGGGTCCAGGTCCAGGAGCCACCAGATGCCGAGCCCGGTCACGGCCGCGGTGACGGCGACGCCGATCGTGGCCAGCGCGGTCCCCGGTAGGGCGGCCAGCCGCAGGTCGGTCGGCTTGGTGGTCAAGCCACCTTCGAAGAGGATGAAGAGCAGGGCGATCGTGCCGACGTTCTGCACCAGGGCCGCGTCGTCGAGGACGACCAGGCCGACCCCCTCGTTGCCGGCCACCATGCCCAGTACGAGGAACAGCAACGCGCCGGGGACCCGCAGGCGCTGACCGAGCTTGTCGAGGACCGCCGCGGACAGTCCGGCCAGCAGCAGCAGCGTCGAGCCGACGAGCAACAGGGCGTCCACGCCGATCTCGAGCTGCACGCGTCACCTTCCGTCCCGGGCTCGTCGGGATTCTGGAAACGCTAGCCCGTGTCCGGCGTGCCCTCGTCCGCGTCGTCGAACAGCGACACGGCACCCGGTGTGCGGTGCGGCAGCGCCGCGCCAGGTGGCGGCATCGGGCGGCCGAGGTGGGCGTACGCGCCGGCGGTGGCGATCCGGCCGCGGGGCGTGCGCTGGAGCAGACCGCAGCGCAGCAGGAACGGCTCGACGGCGTCCTCGAGGGTGTCGGGTTCCTCGGCCACGGCGGTGGCCAGGGTGGTCAGCCCGACCGGTCCCCCACCGAAGTTGTCGACGACCGCCTCGAGGACGCGACGGTCGAGCCGGTCCAGGCCGAGCTCGTCGACGTCGAAGACCTCCAACGCGGCCCGGGCCACGGCCAGGTCGATCCGGGAGCCGGCCTCCACCTCGGCGTAGTCACGGACCCGGCGCAAGAGCCGGTTGGCGATGCGGGGGGTGCCGCGCGAGCGGCTGGCGATCTCCGCCGCGCCGTCCCCGTCGACGTCCACGCTCAGCAGGCCCGCGGAGCGGCGCACGATGGCGAGCAGTTCGTCGGTCTCGTAGTGCTCGAGGTGGGCGGCGAACCCGAACCGGTCCCGCAGCGGCGAGGAGATCAGGCCGGTGCGCGTGGTGGCGCCGACCAGCGTGAACCGCGGCAGGTCCAGCCGGATGGAACGCGCACCGGGCCCCTTGCCGACGACGATGTCGAGCTGGAAGTCCTCCATCGCCGAGTACAGGACCTCTTCGACGGTGCGGGGCAGGCGGTGGATCTCGTCGACGAACAGGACGTCGCCGCCTTCCAGGCCGGTCAGGATCGCGGCCAGGTCGCCCGGGCGCTCGATCGCCGGGCCGGACGTGGCACGGAACTGCGCGCCCACCTCGGCGGCGACGATGGCGGCCAGGGTCGTCTTGCCGAGCCCCGGCGCGCCGGACAGCAGCACGTGGTCGGCGGGCTGGCCGCGGCGGCGCGCGCCGGTCAGCACCAGCTGCAGCTGGCGGCGCACCCGGTCCTGGCCGATGAACTCGTCCAGCCGGGCCGGGCGCAGGCTCGCCTCCAGGCCGTCCTCGCCCGGCAGCGACCCGACGTCGAGCAGCGGGTTCTCGTCCGCGGCGAACGGCCCGTCGGCGTCGGCGGGGGCGTCCTGCCAGCTCACGAGCGGGCCCCCTCGAACGCGGCGGCACCGAGGTGGCGCAGGCAGGCGCGGATGAGGTCGGTGACCGCGGCGTCGGCCGGTATCGCACCGTCGGCGGCGACGGCGGCCAGCGCCTGCTGGACCTCGCCGGCCGAGTAGCCCAGGGCGAGCAGCGCGTCGCGGGTCTCCGCCTGCAGGCCGGGGGTGCCGACACCGACGGCGGCGCCGGGCAGCTCCCCGCCGGTCGGGCCGCCGACCTTGTCCTTGAGCTCGAGCACGAGCCGCTCGGCGACCTTCTTGCCGACGCCGGGGATCGCGGTCAAGGTGGCGACGTCGGCGCCGCCGATGGCGGTGCGCAGCACGTCGGGTCGGTGGGTGCCCAGCGCGGCGAGCGCGAGCTTGGGACCGACGCCGGAGGAGGTCAGCAGCAGCTCGAACAGCTGCAGCTGGCTGCGCTCCGTGAAGCCGTAGAGGGTCATCGACTCCTCGCGGACCTGCAGCGAGGTGTGCAGCTCGACCGGCTCGCCGCGGGGCGGTATCCGCTCGCCGGGCGTCACGTGCACGAGGTAGCCGACGCCGCCGACGTCCACGACGACGGTGGCGGTGTCACGGTGGGCGACGCGGCCTCGCAGGGACGCGATCACGGGCGACCTCCGGCGCGGTTGGCGGGTCGGGCACGGTGCCGGGACGGCGGGCTGGGTGAGGCGGGTGGCAGCCGGTCCCCCAGCACCGCCTCCCAACCGCCGCGGGCAGCGGTGTCGGCGGCGCGGTGGGCGTCGGCCAGCTCGCCGGCCGCCGCGGTGCCGATCGCGCGGGTCTGCAGCCGCGAGCGGGCGAGGTGGGTCAGCGCCACGGCGAGGGCGTCGGCGACGTCGGCCGGACGCGGCACCTCGGCCAGCCCGAGCTGGGCCGCGACCAGCCGGCCGACCGCGTCCTTGTCCGCGGCGCCCGTGCCGGCGACCGTCTGCTTGACCTCGTTCGGGCTGTAGGCGGTGACGGCCAGCCCGGCACGCGCGGCGGCGGCCAGCGCGACGCCCGCGGCCTGTCCGGTCGCCATCGCCGAGCGGACGTTGGAGGAGAACAGCACCCGCTCGACCGCGACGGCGTCGGGCCGGTGCCGGGCGACGACGGCCTCGATGGCCTCCTGCACGGCCAGCAGCCGGCGTTCCAGCGGCAGGTCCGGTGAGGTCCGCACGCACTCGTGGTGCACGACGGTGGGCCGGGCCGCCGGGCCGCGCACGACACCGAGCCCGCAGCGGGTCAGGCCCGGGTCGATGCCCAGCACCGTCGTCGGTACGGCGCCCACCTCGTCGGCCACGCTGGCTCCTCGAACCGCTCATCGAACGTGCGTTCGCACGAGCCTAGCAACCGTGGGAGACGCGCCCCGGGAGGCGTCCCCACCGCCGCTTTGCCGCCGGTTCCTGCTCGACCGGCGCCTGTGGCGGCCGTGGGTGGCGGGCGAACCGTCACCGGCGGCGGGACCCGCTCGCTGCGCGGTGCCCGGCGCCAACGGTCGCCGGAGGACTACTCCTCCAGGCTCTCGATGAGTTCCTCGGGGATGTCGAAGTTGGCGTAGACGTCCTGGACGTCGTCGTTGTCGTCGAGGGTGTCGAGCAGGCGCAGCACCTTCTTCGCCTCGGCCACGTCCGCGATGGGGACCGTCGAGGCGGGCACCATGGTCGAGCCGGCCTCGACGATGCCGAACCCGCCGTCCTCGAAGGCCTTGCGCAGCCCCGCCACGTCGGACGGGTCGCACCAGGCGGTGTACTGCTCGCCGCTGTGCTCGAGGTCCTCCAACCCGGCGTCCAGGCCGACCATCATCAGGTCGTCCTCGCTGTGACCGTTGGCGTCCACGACGACTTGGCCGCGGCGGGAGAACAGGAAGGACACGGAGCCGGGCTCGGCGAGGTTGCCGCCGGCCTTGCTGAAGGCGCTACGCACGTCGGAGGCGGTGCGGTTGCGGTTGTCGGTCAGACAGTCGACGAGCACCGCCACACCGCCGGGCGCGTAGCCCTCGTACTGGGCGCTCTCGTACGCGGCGGCGCCGGCGTCCTCGCCCGAGCCGCGCTTGCAGGCGCGCTCGATCGTGTCCTTGGGTACGTCGGCGTCCTTCGCCTTCTGCACGGCCAGGGCCAGCGAGGGCGACTGCTCCGGGTCGGAGGTGTTGGCCTCGCGGGCGGCGGACTCGATCGCGCGGATCAGCTTGGCGAACTGCTTGCCGCGCTTCTTGTCCTGCGCCGCCTTGCGGTGCTTGATGTTGGCCCACTTGCTGTGGCCGGCCATGCGCTGCCTTTCGTGCGCGACACGCCCTGGTCGCGGACGGGGTGAACTCGACCGGCAAGCCTACCGGGGCCGGCCGGCGAGCAACCAGACCGCCCTCACCGGTCGACCAGCACCTACGACGGCCAGCGCGGTGAGCGGCCGGGTGCGGAGTCGGGCGGCACGAGGTCGACGCAGCGACGCAGGGACGGTGCAGCGTTGCCCCGGTGCAGCGCTGGCCCGACCGAGCGACCTCGACATCGCGTCGTGCCGGACCGCGCCCGACCGTGTGACGTTCCGACACCTCGGTGACACCGGACACACACCAGCGCCGCTCCCGCGTCACATCGACCCGCTGGCGTCACACTTCCGGCCGCCCGTGGGCTCCTCAGCCCAGAGCGAGGGTCCACAGCGGCAGGGTGGCCATGGCGACGACCGCGCCGACGGCGATCAGCTGGGCCGCGAGGCGGTCGTCGAGTCCGGCCGAGGCGGCCACGACCCCGCCCATCACCATCGGCGGCATGGCCGACTCCAGCACCGACACCCGCCAGACGTCGTCCAGGCCCACGGAACGGGCGACGAGGAGGACGACCGCCGGTGCCAGCACGAGGCGGGCGGCAAGGCCGGCGGTCAGTGGTGCGGGTCGCCACCCGGCGCCGCGCAGCCGCAGGCGCATGCCGACCGCGATCATGGCGACCGGCGTGACGGTGGCGCCGAGCGTCGTCGCGACGTCCCCCAGCGCCGGGGGCAGCCCACCCAGGCCGTTGGCGAGCAGGCTCACGACCAGGGCGACGAAGGGCGGGAACCGCAGCACGCGACGGACCATCACCGCCGGGCCGGGTGGCGTGGCGGCGCCGTAGCGGGCCGCGACGACGGTGGAGAGGGTCGCCAGCGCCAGGAAGGAGCCGAACTGGTCGTAGACGACGGCGAACGGCAGTACGGCGGCGCCGAGCAGCGCCTCGACGGCAGGGAAGCCGAGGAAGCTGGTGTTGCCCAGCGGCACGACCACCAGCAGCGTGCCGGTGGTGCGCCGGTCGAGGTCGGCGAGGCGGCAGCCGGCCCACACCAGCAGGCTCAGCCCGAGCACGACCGCCCAGGCGACGGCGGCCGGCAGCAGGAAGCGGGCGTCGACCTCCAGGTCCGGCACCACCGCGAGGATCAGCGCGGGCAGTGCCACGCGAACCAGGAAGGCCTCCAGCGTCGCGGCGGCGTCCCGTGGCAGCACCCGGACGTGGCCGAGCAGGACACCGACGAGCAGGAGGGCGAGGACCGTGAGCACGCGCCGCCTACCGGCGCCGGCGGTGCGGCGGGTGCCGGCGGGTCAGCAGGCAGCGGACCCGGACGGTGTAGACGAGCGTCCCCAGCAGCAGCACCCCGGCGGCGAGGAACGAGCCCCGGACCGCGAGCACGACCGCCAGGGCGGAGCCCAGCCACGGGACCAGCGGCGCGGCCGGCGGGGGCTGGCGACCGGGCCCGACGGTGGGTTCGCGCACGGCGAGAGCGGTCGCCAGGCCCAGCGTCACCAGGCCGATGGCGACCAGGACACCGGCCTGTCCGAACACCTCGCGCACGTCGAGGAGGCTAGCGCTGCGGCGACGAACTCTGGACGACGGCCGCCACGAAGGCGGCGTGGAGACGGTCGTCGCCGGTCACCTCGGGATGGAAGGCGGCCGCCAGCAGGTGCCCCTGCCGCACGATGACGGGATGACCGTCGACCTGCGCGAGCACCTCGACGTCACCGTCGAGCACCGTCTCGACCCGCGGTGCGCGGATGAACGAGACGTCCATCGGCCCACCGTCGACACCGGCCACCTCCAGGCGCGTGTCGAACGAGTCGACCTGCCGGCCGAAGGCGTTGCGGCGGGTCCGGACGGCGAGCCCGCCGACCAGCGGCTGTGGGCGGTCCTGGTCGAGTTCGTCGGAGAGCAGGATCATCCCGGCGCAGGTCCCGAACACCGGCAACCCGTCGCCGATGCGCTCGCGCAGCGGCTCCATGAGCCCGAAGCGCTCGAGCAGCTTGCCGATCGTGGTGGACTCGCCGCCGGGGATGATCAGCCCGTCGACGGCCGCCAGTTGCTCGGCGGTGCGGACCTCGACCGCGTGGGCCCCGCAGCGGCGCAGCGCGCGGAGGTGCTCGAGGACGTCGCCCTGCAGCGCGAGCACGCCGATCGTGGGCGCGTCGGCGGGCAGCTGCGGGTCCGGCTCACGGCCCACCAGCCGCTCCCCCGGCACCCAGGGCCGGCGGGGTCGGCGGGACGCGGCGTCGGGACGGGTGCGGGTGCTCACCACCCGCGGTCGGCGTACTTCTGGTTCTCCGGCAGGCTCTGGATCTCGATGCCGACCATCGCCTCGCCGAGGTTGCGCGACACCTTCGCGATGACGCCGGCGTCCTCGAAGTGGGTCGTCGCCTCCACGATCGCGCGGGCGCGCTGCTGCGGGTTGCCGGACTTGAAGATGCCGGACCCGACGAAGACGCCGTCCGCGCCGAGCTGCATCATCATCGCCGCGTCGGCGGGCGTGGCGATGCCGCCGGCGGTGAACAGCACGACCGGCAGCCGGCCGGTGTCGGCGACCTCGCGGATCAGCTCGACCGGGGCCCGGTGCTCCTTGGCGGCGGCGTACAGCTCGGTCTCGTCCATCGTGGCGAGCTTGCGGATCTCGCCGGTGATGGACCGCATGTGCCGGGTGGCCTCGACGACGTTGCCGGTGCCGGCCTCGCCCTTGGAGCGGATCATCGCCGCCCCCTCGGCGATGCGGCGCAGCGCCTCACCGAGGTTGGTGGCGCCGCAGACGAACGGGACGTCGAACGCCCACTTGTCGATGTGGTTGGCCTCGTCGGCCGGCGTGAGCACCTCGGACTCGTCGACGTAGTCGACGCCGAGGGACTGCAGGACCTGCGCCTCCACGAAGTGGCCGATGCGGGCCTTGGCCATCACCGGGATGGACACGGCCTCGATGATGCCGTCGATCATGTCGGGGTCCGACATGCGGGCGACACCGCCGTCGCGGCGGATGTCGGCCGGCACCCGCTCGAGCGCCATGACGGCGACGGCGCCGGCCTCCTCGGCGATACGGGCCTGCTCGGGCGTCACGACGTCCATGATGACGCCGCCCTTCAGCATGTCCGCGAGCCCGCGCTTGACGCGGGTCGTCCCGTGCTTGGTGGACGTGGCCTGGTTCGTGTCGGTCATCGTGCTCTCGAGACATCAGAGGCGGGGTCGACGGCCAGCGTACTGCGTGGCCCTTGCAGCATTCATCCCGGTGCCGTGCGAACGGTGTCTGCGGCCCGGACGGGCCGAGTGACCCGCGGCCGGTGTGGTCAGCCGGCGGCTGGTGCGGCTGGCAGACGGCTGGCGTCCGGCAGCAGCAGCCAAGTCGGACCGGGCTTGAGCGCGAGGTCCCCGCCGTCCTCGTCCAGCAGCCGCAGCGGGGCGGTGTCGTCGGCCTTCTCCCACGTCGCCTCGAACCAGGCACCGTCGCGCAGCACGATGGCGCGGCCCTCGCCGGTCACGTCGGTCTCGTCGTAGGGGTTGCCGGCGGTGTCGCAGCAGCCGGACTGGTAGTGGCGGGCGCCGATGACGACCACGTTGGCCGCAGCGACGCGTCCGTCACCGGTGACGGTGAACGGCTCGCCGTTCTGCAGGCGCCGGTAGACGCCCTCGGCCGTGTCGTAGGTGAAGCCGGTCCGGAAGCTGCCCGACATGGCCACCTCGATCGCGGCGCCGGCGCTGTCGCAGTCGGGCATGGCGCCGGGGCACGACGGCAGGTCGGTGTCGAACCGGAACGCGGCGGCCTCGGCCGGCGGCGTCGCACCCCGTTCGGCGACGGTGGCCAGCGTCTCGGGGGTGCGGACGTAGAGGTTGTGGGGCGCCTTGCGGCCGCTGTCGCGGTAGAAGCCGCCCTCGCCCTCGGTCACCAGCACGAGGGGGCTGCCGGCGAGCAGGCCCTGGACCTGGTCGCGGGCGCCCGAGTAGGCGAACCCGGCGCGCTCGGCCAGGCCGGAGGCGACCTGGACGTCGATCGGCCGCGCGGAGCGGACCGGCCCGGCGGTCTCGGGTACGTGGCTGTGGAACACGGTGATGAAGCGGGTGACCCCGCCCTCGACCAGTTCCTCGAACACGAGATCCGCGGCGTCGAGGCCGGCCTGCGGCCGGGCCGCCGGCGAGTTCTCGATCTTCACGACGAGCGCCGGCCGGTCGGTGAGGTCCTCGGAGGTCGGCAGGCCGGTCAGCGGTGCGAGGGTCTCGTCGACCGGCTCGGCATCGGGCTCGGGCTCCGCCTCGGACGCATCGGGCTCGGCCGCGGCCGTCTCCACGGGCTCGGGCTCCCCGTCGGAGGAGCAGGCGGACAGCAGCAGGGCGGCGGCGAGGCACGCGGGCACGAGGCGGCGGAACGACACGAGGAGACCTCTGGGGGACGAGCGGCCGTGGTCATTCGGTCAGGTCGGCCGGCGGCGTCAGAATACGACGAGAGCCGTCCACTCCGGGACATCTGTCCCATCACCGGTGCGGCCGGCGCTCGCACCGCCACGAGCGGGCGTGGGCGCGGCGACGCGCGGGTGTCAGCGCGCGCTGACGTCGAGGTAGATCTCGCGCAGCCGGCCGGCGACGACGGGCCAGTCGTGTGCTGCCGCGGTGCGCCGCCCCTCGGCCGCCATCGCCGCACGCAGCGCCGGATTGTCGAGCAGCGTGCCGATCGCCTCGGCCAGCGCCCGCGGCTCGCCTGGCGGGACGAGCCGGCCCTGCACGCCGTCGCGGGCGACGCTGCGGTAGCCGGGCAGGTCCGAGGCGACCAGGGGTCGGCCCGCTGCCATCGCCTCCAACAGCACGATGCCGAAGGACTCGCCGCCCAGGGCCGGGGACACGTACAGGTCGCAGGACGCGAAGAAGCGCGGCAGTTCCTCCTGCCCGACGCGACCGAGGAAGACCACGTCGGCACGGAGGCGGGCCGGCAGCAACTGCTGGCACCGGTCGCGTTCGGGGCCGTCACCGACCACGTACAGGCGCAGGTCAGGACGCTGGGTCTTCAACAGCGTGAACGCGCGGATCAGCGGCTCGAGCCCCTTGCGGCGCTCCAGCCGTCCGACGAACAGCAGCGTCGGACGGTCGGCGTCGATGATCTCCGCGATCGGCGCGGCCTCGGCGAACCGGGCGACGTCGACGCCGTTGGGCACGATCCGGAACCGGCCGACGGGCAGTCCCAGGGCCCGGGCGTGGTAGGAGGCGGCCGCGTCGCTGACCGCGATCGCGCTCGCCAGCCGGTTCAGGATCCGCCGTCCGTAGGGGCGCGCCACCTGGTAGGCCCGGGCGTCCGCCGACCACGCATGGAAGGTGCCCACGACCGACGCCACGTCGGCGCGGACGGCCGCGAGGCCCGCCCACGGGACCACCGGCTCGTGTACGTGCACGGCGTCGGGTGCGAAGGCCCGGAGCTGCTCCCGCAGCCGGCGGACCGCCAGCGGTGAGGGCGCGACCGGCGCGATCGAGCCGTTGAACGGCACCCGGAACGAGCGCCCGACCGGCGGCCGCTCGGTGCTGCCGGGCCCGAGCACCACGACCTCGTCGCCACGGGTTCGCAGGGCCGCCGCCAGGTGCTGGACGTGCGACTGCACGCCACCGGGTACCTCGAGGTCGTACGGCGAGACCAGCGCCACGCGCAGCGGCGGGACGTCGGCCGTCACAGCCGCCCCCCGAAGTTACGCCGGCGCTGGGCCCAGTCGTCGCGGGCGAGGGCGGCCCAGTCGTCACCCCGACGCCAGGCGGCGACCACCGGGTGGTCGGGCTCGCGGTCGGCCAGCCAGTTGGGGACGAACACGTGCCACTGCTCGGGCGCGAACCGGACCAGTGCCTCGAGCTCGCGCGCGACCGCCTGGGTGCCGTCGTAGACGTCGAGGCGGTCGACCTCGATGGGCGGGCGGACGTGGCCGTGGAAGCCGTCGCCGCGGGTGAAGAAGGCACCGGCGGCGACCGGCCGGCCGGTGCGGCGCGCCAGCGCGGCGGTGCCGGGCGGCAAACGGCACGGCTCACCGAAGAAGTCGACGATCGGGCCCTTCTTGGTGAGGTCGCGATCGGCGAGCAGGGTGGCGACCGCGCCGGCCTCACGGACCCGTCGTTCCAGCTGGTCGAGCATGTCGCCGCCGCGCACGAGCGGGATCACCTCGATGCCTGCCTGCTCGCGCAGCCGGACGAAGCGCTCGAACAGGCGCCGAGGCTCCACGAGCTCGGCGACGACGACCATGCCCCAGCGCCGCTGGGTGGTGAAGAAGGCACCGACGTCCCAGGAGCCGAGGTGGCCGGTCGCGAACACGCCCCCCTCGCCCGAGTCGCGGACCGCGTCGACGTGATGGAGCCCCTCGCCCGTGGAGGCGGCGACCACCTCGGCGCCGTCCATGGTGTGCAGCCGGAAGCTGTCGAGCCAGTAGCGGGCGTAGGACACGTAGGCGTCACGGACGAGGTCGCGGAGCTGGGACGGCGAGGCGTCCGGGACCACGCGTGCGAGGTTGCGCCGCACCTGGTCGCGCTGGCGGTCGGAGGCGGCGCGGTACCACACCGGCCCCAGCCTGGCCGGCAGCCGCCGGGCGACCGGTGCCGGCAGCGCCGCGGCCGCCTCCCACACGGTCCGGTACTGCCAGTAGGCGGCCCGCTGGCGGAGTGTCTCGGGTGGCGCGGGCGGCAGGTCGGCGAGCGAGGCCGAGCGCCTCACCGTCCCCTCCCCCGGCCGAGGCGACCGGACAACCGGCGCTCATCGCGGCGACCCCGGGCGGTGCCGTCACCGTCACCGTCGACGCCCTCACCGTCGGGCCGCGACAGCTCCTGCGTGATCTGGGCGGCGCGCTGCGCCGAGTCGAGGGCCGGGTCGAAGTTGTACTCGCCGTAGAACCGACGTGCTGCCCGCAGGAAGCCGCGGCTCCAGGCCCGGTCGGCGACGGCCAGTTCGAGCAGTTCCTCGGGGATGTCGCGGTCGATCTGGCACCAGACGTGATGGATGCGCTGCACCACGGTGACGGTCGCGCCGACTGCGAGCAGCCACAGCACCGGTTCCAGCAGCCAACGGTGGAAGATCAGTGCGAACATGAGCAGGATGGCGCGCTCGGCCCGTTCCATGATGCCGATGTCGCAGGTCAGGTCGATCGACTCCGCCTTCGCCCGCACGTAGCTGGTGACCTCGGCCGCGACCAGTGCGACCACCGCCAGGACGAACACCCGTGGCTCGTCCCGCACCCACCACGCCACCCCGGCGAGGATCAGGCCGTCGGAGATCCGGTCGCTGACCGAGTCGTAGAACCCACCGAACGGCGTCGAGCGGCCGGTCGCGCGGGCCACGGCGCCGTCGAAGGTGTCCATCAGGCCGCCCGCGACCAGGACCCACCCGCCGATGATCGGCTGCCCGTTGGCGACGAACCACGTGGCCACGCCCGTGAGCACGAGCCCGAACGTCGTCAGCCAGTTCGGCGTGATGCCGGTACGAGCGATGCCCCGGCCCACCGGCGTCGTCACCGCGTCGACGTACTCGGGGAACCGAGACCGCAGTGCCACGTCGTCCTCGTTCGCTGGGCTCGGGGCCGACGCCGGCCGTCGGCCCCGAAGGGCGCATCCACGCTAGCAATACCGGGCGGTTCGGCCCGGGACCGCTGTCCACACGTCGCGCAGCGCCCGTCGCCGTACCCTGCGTCGGGCGCCACCACGATCGGCCGGAAGGGGCTCGTCCCATGACCGAGAAACTGCAGATGACCGACGCCGAATGGCGGGAGCGCCTGACCCCCGAGCAGTACGCGGTGCTACGCCAGCAGGGCACGGAGCGGCCCTTCACGGGCGCCTACTGGGACGAGCACGGCGAGGGCACGTACCGCTGTGCCGGCTGTGGGACGGCGTTGTTCCGCTCCGACACCAAGTTCGACGCCCACTGCGGCTGGCCGAGCTTCTACCAGCCGGTGGACGACGAGGTGGTCGAGGAACACCTCGACACCAGCCTCGGGATGCGGCGCATCGAGGTGACCTGCGCGACCTGCGGCGGACACCTGGGCCACGTCTTCGACGACGCGCCGGACCAGCCGACCGGCCTGCGTTACTGCATCAACTCGGTCTCGCTCGACCTCGACCGCGACGGCGCCTGATCCGCGCGCGCCGTTCGCGTCGTCGGTCGCCGGTCGCGCTGGTCGCGTCAGCCGGCGGCGCGCTGGTCGGCGCCCGGCTCGTCGCTGCCGATGTCGTCGGGCATCCCCACCGCGGCGCCGCCGTCGACGACCGGCTCGGCGGTGACCGGGTCGGCGGTGACGTCGACGTCGCCCGACTTCACCCGCGCCGCGTACTCGTCGACGTACTCCTGCCCGCTGAGCATCATGATCTCGTACATCAGCTCGTCGGTCGCCGAACGCAGCACGAACGGGTCGGTACGACGGTCGCGGTAGCGCGACAGGTCCAGCGGCCGCCCGTAGCGGACGGTGATCGGGTGGCGGGTCGGCACGTAGCTGCCGGTCGGCATCGCCCGGTTGGTGCCGAGCACGGCGCACGGGATGACCGGGACCTCGGCCTCCAGCGCCATGCGCACCGGGCCGGTCTTGCCCCGGTACAGGCGGCCGTCGGGGCTGCGGGTGCCCTCCGGGTAGATGCCCAGCAGGTCACCGCGACGCAGGATCTCCACGCCGGTGCGCAGGCTGTCGCCGCCCTTCTCCCCACCGCCACGGTGGACCGGGACGACGCCGGTGCCCTGGAAGAACCAGCGCGTGCGCCAGGAGTCCCAGTAGTCGGCCTTGCCGAGGAAGTACACCGGCCGTGGCACGTTCAGTGGCAGGACGATCGAGTCGATGAACGACAGGTGGTTGCTCGCCAGGATGGCCGGCGCCGCGACGGGCACGTGCTCGAGCCCCTCCAGCCGCAGGCGCGTGTAGCGGTTGACGACCGGTGGCAGCGCCCGCTTGAGCGTTCGATACATCCGTGGCGCGTCTGCCATTCCGGGCACGGGGGCCTCCTCGGTCGTTCCCGCGATACAAGCATCTCGGTCGACTCGTCCGGGGACCGTCCGCCCGACGTGCGGCCGGCTGACTCCCCCGTCGCCGCTAGCCTACGGTCGCCCCGAGGAGGCGTCGAGCCCCCTCCGTCCGTGACGCACCTTCGGACGACCGTGAGCCCACCGACGGACGGCCGGAGCGGCGGCGGAACCCGCGCGCGACGACAGGAGCCTGGGAGTGGCGAGTGACCTCGGAGCGTGGCCGGCCGAGCAGGCGAGCGTCCTGCTCGAGGTCCTGCAGCGGGACGGGCTGAACCCGGAGGCCCGGCGCACCCGTGAGGGGATCCTCGTGCTGGTCCCGGACGAGCAGTCCGACCAGGCGCACCAGGTCCTGGCCGCCAACATGGACATCATCGCCCGGGCAGCTCGGCCGTCCGGCCATGGCCCGCGAACCCGCAGCCGCCCGGCGCGGCGCAAGGCCGAACCGCCACCGCGCCGCCGGCGCACCGACCAGGACCCCAGCCTCACCAGCGAGCGCATGCTGCGCATCGGGCCGGCGATCGCCCTGTTCCTGATCACCCTGCTCCTGGCCGGCCTGGTGCCGGGAGGTGCCCTACCGATCCTGGCCGCGGGCGTCCTGGCGAGCATCTGGCTACTGGGCAAGCAGACGCAGCGCGACCAGGACGACGACTGACGGACCCGTCGTGTCCCTACCGGAGCGCGGCCCGCAGGAACTCGACCTGCAGCCGCAGCAGCTGTTCGGCAACGACCTCCTGCGGCGTCATGTGGGTCACCCCCGACAGGGGCAGGAACCGGTGTGCCCGCCCGTCCGCCAGCAGGGCGCTGGACAGCTGCAGGGCGTGCGCGGCCACGACGTTGTCGTCGGCCAGCCCGTGGATCAGCAGCAGGTCGGGCACCGGGTCCGGCCAGGCCTCGGCGCCCAGCAGGCGGCCGTCGGGATCGACGAGGCTGGAAACGGTGTACGCGCCGGGCTGGTCGCCGGGGTGCCCGAGGTAGCGCTCGGTGTAGTGGGTGTCGTACAGGCGCCAGTCGGTCACGGGTGCGCCCGCGATGGCGGCGCGGAAGACGTCGGGGCGGCGCAGCACGGCGAGCGCCGCCAGGAAGCCGCCGAACGACCAGCCACGGATCGCCACGCGCGTCCGGTCCAGGCGCGGGTCGGCGTCCGCGGCCGCGTGCAGCGCGTCGATCTGGTCCTCGAGCACCGGCGTGGCCAGGTCGCCGTGGATGGCCCGCTCCCAGGCGGGGCCACGCGCCGGTGAGCCGCGCCCGTCGACGACCAGCACCGCGAACCCCTGGTCGGCCAGCCACTGCGACGTCAGGTGTGCCGCGCCGTTGTGCAGCACACGCTGGGCGTGCGGGCCGCCGTAGGGGTCGAGCAGCACGGGCAGGCGTGCGTCGGGTCCGGCGTCCTGCGGCACGAACAGGGCCGCCCGCAGCCGTCGCGGTCCGAGCTCCAGCAGGCGCGGACGCGGACGCAGAACGGGCGTCGCGGCCCGCACGGCGACCTCGGCCACCACGGTCCCGTCGGCGTCGACGACCTGCACGCGGGGTGCGGTCGTCGTCAGCGTGGCGCTGGCGACGACGTAGCGACCGGCCGAGGCAGCCGCGCAGACGTGGACACCCGGTTCGGCGGGGCCGAGCCGGCGGACCCCGCCCGCCGGCCGCCAGGCGAAGGCGTGGACCTGCGTCGGATCCTCCTCCGAGGCCGTGAACACGACCTCGTCCGCGTCCGCCGACACCACGGCGCGCACCTGCAGGCCCGGCGGCGTGACCGGCCGGCCGTCGACCATGAGGGCGCGGCTGCCGTCGGGGCCGTGCTCGGCGAGGTCCTCGACCGTGACCAGCGAAGGGCCCTGCCAGGCCGGCGTGCCGTCGACCAGTTCGACCCAGGCGTCGTCGCGCTGCTCGTGGAGGAGTTCCGTCGCGCCGGTGTCGGGATCCGCCCGCAGGACCTGCGCGTGGCGCTGGTCGCGGGACTGCACCTGCAGCACCAGGCCCGCCTCGTCCCAGTTCACCCGCGCGAGGTACGGGAACGCCTCGCGGTCCCACACGACGTCGATGCGGCGCCCACCCTCCAGGCCCAGCACGGCGAGCCGGACGTCGGCGTTGTCGGTGCCGGCGGCCGGGTAGGCGATGCGCTGCGGGGTGCGCTCCGGGTTGGCCGGGTCGGCGATCCACCAGCTCGGCACGGCGGACTCGTCGACGCGCGTCACCGCCACGCGCTCGCCGTCCGGCGCCCACCACGTGCCGCGGCCGCGGCCCATCTCCTCGGCCGCGACGAACTCCGCCCGCCCCCAGGCCACCCCGTCCTCCACGACGAGCGGGCGGGTGACGCCGGGCTGGGTCGGCCCGCCCACGAGGTCGAGCACGTGGACGGCGTCCCCGCTGACGTAGACGACGCGGCGGCCGTCGGGGGCCGGCCGCGGGTCGAAGGCCGGACCGGCCGACGGGTGCTCGACGAGGGTCTCGTAGGCACGCTCGTAGGTGTGCAGGCGCCCGCCGAGGGTGAAGGCGACCAGCGTCGCGTCCCGGTCGGTCGCGTACGACGTGATGCCGCCGGCCATCTCGCGGGCGCGTTCGCGGCGGGCGCGTTCCTCGGGTGGGAGGTCGGACGGGTCCTCCGCGCCGAGCGCGGCGGGATCGACGAGGCAGCGCTCGCCGTCGGCACCGTCGGCCACGGCGTCGAGGTCGAGTTCCCACAGGCCGGTGACCGGGTCCTCGCCGTCCGGAGAGCGCAGGAAGAGCAGGCGCCGACCGGTCGGGTCGAAGCGGAACGCCCGCGGCACGCCGAGGGTGAAGCGGCGGGTGCGGGCATGCTGGCGCGGGAAGTTGCTCACGCGGGCCTCCGGCGGGGCTGGTGGTCGGGTGCCGCCGGCCCCGTGGCCGCCGGACCGGCGGCGGGGTCGTCCCCCGGCCGGACCGACGGCGGTTGCGGGCGCAGCCCCCGGTCCTCCAACGGCAGCCGGGTGGCGTCGTCGGCGAACCCGGCGACGTCGGCGACGACGGGGCGATGGTGGCTGGCGATGGCGACCGGGTGCTGCGTCGGGACGAAGCTGCCCAGCACCCGCAGGGACCGGTCGACGAAGACGAAGTCCTGACGGGTGCTGGGATCGACGGTCGGGTAGGTCTCGCCGCCGCCGGTGCCCGCGACGGCGTGGGCGTCGAGGAACCGCTCCGCCAGCGCCGCCGCGACCGGCGAGCGCGTCGACTCGTTGAGGTCGCAGCCGACGATGCTGGGCGCGTCGACCGTGTCGAGGAAGGTCTGCAGCTGTTCGAGGTTGGCGCGCCGGTACTCGGGCCGCAGCCCGAGCTGGACGGCCGTCACCGAGAGGCGCAGGCCGCCGATCCGGGCGATCACGTGGGTCGCCTCACGCCGGGGTACGTCGCGTGGGGTGCGCAGCGGTACCCCGGCCGTGGAGCTGACCCGCACGTCGGCATGGACCAGCACGGCCGTACCGGCGCCCCGCCGACCCGAGCGGGCGGCGACCCGCAGACCGGCCGAGCCGGCCAGCCGCTTCAGCCGGGCCGCCCCGGGCGCCTCCAGCACGCAGACGATGCGGGGGTCGAGGTCACGCAGGACCGTGGCCGCCGCCCCCAGGTCGAGGCCGCCGCTGACGTTGTACGCGACGACCCGGATCACGCGAGGCTGCCCTCGTTCTCGCCGGCCCCGCGCTGGGCACGGTCGGCGGCGAGCAGGGCCGCACCCACCATGCCGGCGTCGTCTCCCAGCGCGGCCAGCTCGATGGCCGGGGCCTTGCGCCACTCGGCGCCGATCATGCGCTGCTGCAGCGCCTCGGACGCGGCCGGGACGACCCACCGGGACGTCGCGAGCGCGGCACCGCCACCGATGAGCACCACCTCGGGGTCGAGGAGGTTGACGAGGCTGGCCGCGGCGACGCCCAGCCACGTGCCGGCCTCCGTGAGGACCGTCTGCGCGAGCGGGTCGCCGCCGAGAGCGGCCTGGCTGACGTCCTTGCCGGTGGGGGCGTCGAGTCCTCGCAGCACCGTCTCGCCGGGGTGGTCGGGTGCCCGCTCCGCCGCGATGCGGCCGATGGACGTGCCGGACGCGTACGCCTCGATGCAGCCGCGGTTGCCGCACGGACAGCGGCGCCCGCCCTCCTTCACGATGATGTGGCCGGTCTCCGCGGCGAACCCGTTGGCGCCGAGCAGCAGGTGGCCGTCGACGACGACACCGCCACCGACCCCCGTGCCGAGGGTGATCATCACGACGTCGCAGTGGCCCCGTGCCGCACCGACCCGTTGTTCGCCGAGGGTGGCGGCGGACGCGTCGTTGACGACGGCGATCGGACCGGCGGTGGTGTCGGCCAGCTCCCGCGCGATGGCCACGTCCCGCACGCCGATGTTCGGGCCGTACCGGATCACGCCGTCGGGGCTGACCAGACCGGCGATCCCGATGCCGACCGGCAGGTCCCCACGCTCCCCGGCGAGCTGCCGGATGGAGGTGCGCAACGTGTCCAGCAGCAGGCCGGTGTCGTGCGCCGGCGTCTCGCGGCGCTGACGGTCGAGCACGCGGCCATCCGCGGCGATGGTCGCGGCGACCAGCTTCGTGCCACCGATGTCGATGCCGATGGCGACGGGGTCGGGCACTGCAGCGGCCTTTCTGGTGGAAGCGTTGGTCGCGGGCGAGCCTGGGAGCGGCTGGAGCGGCGTCAGTCGAGGTCGATGCGCTCGAGCGGGTCGTCTCCGCGGCCGCCGGCGCCGCGCCCGGCGGCGTCGGCGCCACGGCCGGCGGCGTCGGGGCCGGCGGGCGGCTGCAGGTCGGCGACCAGGGCGCGGACGGCCTTCGTCAGATGGCGGGCGGCGTCGGTGAGGTGTGCGACCGCCTCGGGATGCGAGGCGGCGAGCGCCCGCAGCCCCGCACACCAGGGGCACACACCGCAGACGTCCGGGCCGTGCGCCTGCTGGTGGGCGTCGCCGTCCTCGTCCGGCGCGGCAGGGTCCTCCGTCTCTTCACCCGCGGTTTCCTGGCCGCGGCGGGCGGCGCGGTGTGCCTCGACCGGGTCCGCGTCCCCGAGCCGCCCGTCGGCCCCGTCGGACGCCCACCACGGATCGCGTGCGTGCGCGCTCATGTCGCCACCTCCACGCCGCCGGCGACGGCCTCGACCGGCCGGAAGCGGACCTCCAGCCAGCCGTCGCGCAGGGCGGCGCCGGCGACCTCGTCACGGCGCAGCGCCCCGGGCAGCGGCACGGTCCGTCGCACGCCAGCGACCTTGAGGTGCAGGTCCCCGCCGCGGCGGTGGAGGTCGACCTCGTCGCGGCCGGCGAAGGGCAGGGCGACGCGCAGCACGTGCCCGTCCGCGGTCGGTGCCACGGTGACCGGGCGGACCGGCGGCAGCAGGCCGTCGGGTTCCACGTCGGCGTACAGCGCGTCGGCGAGGCGCGCGAGCCCCGGCACGCCGATCACCTCGTCGTCCAGCAGCGGGGCCCGCAGCACCGGCGTCGGGGCGAAGGCGGTCTCGATCGTGCGCAGATGGTGGGCCTGACGGTCCTTCCACCGGGCCAGGTACGGGTCGGTGACACCGTCCGGCAGGACCCGGTTGACCACGACCGCGTCGACGCCGTAGCCGAACAACGACAGCGTCGTGGCGGTGCGCTCGGTCTCGGCCACCGACAGCCGCTCCGGGTTGCACACCAGGCGCAGTGCGGCCCGGGCCGGGTCCTGGAGCAGGGCGTGGACGTCGGCCAGGTCGCGGTGCACGCGTTCCACGGTGGCGAACACCGCGTCGTCGGGCAGCGGCAGGGCGGCCAGTCCGGCGCCCCGTGCCAGCGGTCGCAGCGCGCGGGCCATGCGCCGGCCCGGACCGGCGAGCCGGTCGACGTACCACCCCAACGCGTCGGGCAGCGCCAGCAGGCGCAGCGTCTCGGCCGTGGGAGCGCAGTCGACCACCACGAGGTCGTAGGCGCCGCTGGCGAGGTGGTCGCGCAGGTCGATCAGGGCGAACAGTTCGTCGATGCCGGGCAGCAGTACGAGCTCCTCGGCCGCGATCTCGCCGAGCCCGCTCCAGGACAGCAGTGCGACGAGGTAGTCGCGCACGTCGCGCCAGTGCCGCTCGAGGCGCGCCTGCGCGTCCACCTGCTGGGCGTGCAGGGAGCCGGCGACGCGGCCCGTCATCGGGACCGGCTCGGCCCGGTCGCCCAGCGGCACGTCGATGGCGTCGGCCAACGAATGGGCGGGGTCCGTCGAGGTGACCAGCACCCGCGCCCCGGCCGTCGCGGCGCGCACCGCCGTCGCGGCGGCGACGGACGTCTTGCCGACGCCGCCCTTGCCGGTGAAGAGCAGCACGCGGGTCAGGATCGCCTCGATGTGGGCAGGGGCGTGAACGGCCAGAGGCTAGCGAACACCACGTCGTGGCCCGCCCCCCGGGCCGGCCGTCGGCGGGGGTCAGGGCAGCAGGCCCGCCGAGGTCCGCGACTCCAGGTGCAGGTGGTCCTTCAGGCCCCACAGGCCCCGCCGTACCGCCCGGCGGTAGTCGACCAGCACCGCGCTGGCTCGCGCCTTGGGTGCGCTCGCGACCAGCAGGTGGTGGACGACCGTGCCGCCGTGGCCGGGCTCGAGCCAGAACTCCGCACGTCCCTCGAGGTCACCGCGCAGTGCCAACGCGAACCCCTGCTCGTGTCGCCAGCCGTGCAGCCGCGCGGCGATCCGGATCCGCCGCAGCGGCGCACCGGCCAGATCGAGCGCCCACACCTCGTCGGGGGCGGCGTCGGGCGGCGCGTCGGGGGCGCACTCGGGCGGCAACGGCCGCACCCGGATCCCCGGCCACCAGTCGGGCCAGCCCGCGACGTCGGTCAGGCGGCGATAGACGAGGCCGGCCGGGGCCCGGACGAACCCGTCGTCGTCGACGTGGAGGTCGGTCCGGGAGCGCCTCATCCCACGTGCCCGGCCACGAACTCGAGCAGGGCGCCGCGCAACCGCTCGGCGTCGTAGTCCAGCTGCGGCAGGTGGTAGGACCGCTCGCAGACGAGCGTGGCCACGTCGACCGAGGCGACCAGCTGTTGCAGGTTCTTCGCGTTCTCCGCCGGGACGGTGTGGTCGTCGGGCGACCAGGCCACGAACAGCGGCTGCGTCAGGTCGACGAGCTGGGCGCGGATGCGGCGCAGCTGGGAGATCAGCGACTGCGCGGCCCGGGCCGACACCAGCGGGTAGGCGCCCTCGGCGACTCCCGGCCGGGCGATGTCGTTGGACGGCAGGCCGGCGAGGTCGCGGGGCAGGTAGGGCAGCAGGTACTGCAGCACGGGGGCGACCTTGGCCAGCGGCTGGATCGGGTCGGACACCTGCGGGTTGACGACCGCGACGGCGGCCACCCGGTCCGGGTGCGCGCTGGCGTAGTCGAGCGAGAGCGTGCCGCCCATCGAGTGACCGACCAGGACGATGCGTGAACAGCCACCCGCGAGGTGGTCGACGGTGCGCGACAGCGCGTCGTACCAGTCCGCGTAGCGGGTGGCGCCGAGGTCACGGACGCTGGTGCCGTGCCCGGGCAACAGCGGGACCTCGACGGCGTAGCCCTCGGCGGCGAACCACTGACCGATGGGGCGTGTCGCGAGCGGGTTGCCGGTGAACCCGTGCGTGACGACGATCCCGATGTCGGCCCGCTCGCCGGTGCCACGCGACGTCCACGGCTCGGCACCCTCGATGCTCACGATCGCGTCCAACGCCACCCCTCCTCGCCCGCCGGCGAACCGTAGCGCGTGAGGGGCGCGGATCAGGCGCCGACCACGTCGTCCAGCAGCCGGGCGAAGCGCTCGGCGATCGCGGTCCACGACCACTGCCGCTCGACCCATGCCCGCCCTACGGCGCCGGCGTCCGCCCGGCCGCGGTCGTCAGCGAGCCAGCCGTCGATGGCGGCCACGATGGCGTCGTCGTCGCGGCCGTCCACGACCGTGCCGGTCTCTCCCGGGCGGACCGCCTCCGGCGCACCACCGGAGTCGCCGGCGACGACGGGGACCCCGCAGGCCTGTGCCTCGAGGTAGACGATCCCGAGCCCCTCGACGTCGGTGCCGGCCAGGCGGGTGCGGCAGGGCATGGCGAACACGTCGAGCGCCGCGTAGCAGGCCGGCAGGTCCTCCCACGGCGCCCGGCCGGCGAGCACGATGCCGGCCTGCCGGCCGCCGGCGTCCGCCGCCGCCCTGGCCAGCCTCGACGCCAGCGGCCCCTCTCCCACCACGACGAGCCACGCGTCCGGGTGCGCCGCCCGGACGCGCGGCCACAGTCGGACCAGCCGGTCCTGTCCCTTGCGCGGCACCAGCCGCGACACACAGCCGACGAGCGGCGCGTCGGGCGGCACCCCCCATCGTTCGCGCAGACGTCCGCCGTCGACGTCGGGGGTGAACCGCTCCTCGTCGACACCGGGCGGGACGCGGACGAGCCGAGGTGCGGCGACGTGGGGCCGCAGCCGATCCTCGGTCCAGTCGCTGATGGTGGTCAGCGCGGCCAGGTCCCGGGTCGCGCGGCGGACCAGTCGGCCGAGACCCACGCCGGGCAGGCCGGCCTCCAGTCCGTGCGAGAGCGACACGACCGGCACGCCGAGCCCGTCCCCGAGTCGTCCGGCCAGCTCCCCCAGTGGCCACGACGCGCCGAGCACCACCACGTCGGGCCGGTGCGACCGGCCGACGGTCAGGGTGCTGCGCAGCGTGCGCGGCGTGGGGAACACCGGGCCGGGAAGGCGGACGGTGCGGTAGCGCTGGCGGGCGTCATGCGCCGCTGCCTCGTCGTCGCCGGCCGGCCCGACCACCAGGGTGTCGTCGGGGTGGACGCGGTCGAGGAGGTTCCCGACGAACTGCTGGATGCCGCCCGCCCGGGGCGGCAGGTCGTTGGTGAGCCACAGCACTCTCACGGGCGCGCGCCTCCGGGCTCCGCGGGGGGTGGCCCGGCGATCGCGGGATGCCGCTGGTCGGCTTCCAGGGCCTCCAGCTCGGCCAGGGACGGCAGTTCGACGCCGGCCGCACGGGCCCACCCGTCGAGGTAACGGATCCGCTCGGCCACGGTGGGGTGGGTGCCGTAGAGCACGCGCGTCCAGGCCGGCGGCTGCGGTGCCGACAGGTCGCGGACGGTGAAGACGCGGGTCGTCGCGAGCAGGGTGGTGGGATCGCGGGTCAGCTCGACGGCACGTGCGTCGGCGGCGGCCTCGGCCCGTCGGCTGACCGCGTTGCCGATGGGGGTGCCGACCAGTTCCAGCACCGCGGTGGCGGCCAGGACGACCGCGATCATGCGCGGGTCGCCCGCACCACGGGCATTCATCGCCCCGCGTAGGCCGGGTCGGGCCAACACCCAGCGCAGCGTCAGGCCGCCGGCCAGCAGCGCGGCCGCGGACAGGGCGACGCCGCGCAGCAGGTCGGCGTGCTCCTGGTGGGCCAGCTCGTGGGCGACGACGCTGGCGATCTGCTCCGGGGGCAGCTCGAGGAGGTTGTCGTAGACGACCACCCGCTCGGTCGGTCCGAGCCCGGTCACGAGCGCGTTGACCCGGGTCGTCCGCAGGCTGGCGGCACCGACGCGCAGGTCGACGTCGGGGTCCCCGGCCCGCGCGAGGACATCCTCGACGGCCGCGCGTGCCGGTCCGGCCGGCATCGGCGAGGTGGGCAGGAACAGTGGCTGTACGACCAGCGGGTGCAGCAACACGAACCCGGCGGCCAGGAAGGTGCCGGCCACCGTCACGCGGTACGGCCACGACGTCGGCCACCGGCGCACGGCGGCGAGCAGCAGCGCCGCGAGCACCGCCACCGCCAGCCACCGCCCTCCCGCCCGCAGCAGCCAGTCACCGAACCAGCCGGCGACCGAGCGGGTACGGAAGCCCCAGCGGCCGTCGTGGACGATGCCGACGAAGATCGCCAGCGGCAGCAGCGTGAGCGAGGTGAGCACGCTGATGCGCAGCGCGATCAGTGCCGCCCGCAGGGGCGCGTTGCCGGCCCCGCGGGCCCAACGGTCGACGTGGCGTCGGCCCCAGCGGGTCACGACGAAGACCGACGGGACGAGGACGCCGAGCGCGGTGGCCAGTCCCGCCACGACGTAGCGCGGCGTGCGGTACTCGCGGACGGCGTCGAGCACCTCGACGGAGAACCGGGCGAGCCCACCGTCCGTGGCCGGGACAGGTGGCGCGAGCGGGCGCCATACCGAGGCCACGATCCCGGCGACCGCCAGCACGACGGCCACCCAGGCCCACACCCCGGCACGGTCGCGGCGGCCACCCACGTGGAGGGCTCCGCGCCTCATCTGCACCCCTCCGGGGAGCCTCGCGGTCATCCGAGTGCCCACAGGAACTCGCGCGTGCCCGCCACGTCCGCTCCGGACATGCGCACCCGTGCCTGCAGTTCGCGGTCGTCGGTCACCACCAGCACCGGCTCGTCGGTGCCCTCGACGCTGAGCACCAACTCGTCGTCGGCGGTGACGCCCTCCGGGGTGAAACGCACCTCGACCTCCCGGCTCGCCAGCGCGGGACGGGCACGGCTCGCGCGCTCGCCGTCGAAGATCGCGACCGGCCGGATGCGGCGCTGCAGCGCCGCCGTGGCCAGCAGTTGGACCAGCCAGGCACGCTGGGTCTCCAGGTCGAGGTGGTCGCGGTGCTGGCGGGTCAGGTTGTAGCCGTCGACCAGGACGAGCCGGCCAGGGTGCAGCAGCAGCGCCACGGCCTCGGCGGTGCCGGAGCGCACGCCCTCGGGCAGGCGGCTGGGCCGCCCCGGCACCACCCGCGGCGGCCGGTCGCGTCGTTGCCGCTCACGGCGTCGCTGTGAGTCGCGTGCCTCGGCCACCTGGGCTCGGCGCCGTTCGTCCGCGCGGCGGCGCTCGGCCCGCCGTTCCTCGTCTGCACGGCGCAGCGCGGCGAGTTCCTCGCGCAGCCGCGCCTGGGCGGACTCACCTCGCCGGCGCTCGCGTGCCACCGCCGCCTCCCGTGCAGCCTCCGCCGCGGTGAGCTCCTCCTGCGCGGCGGCCAGTCGCGTCCGCGCGTCGGCGAGTGCCGCCTCGGCGGTCGCCGCGGCCTCCTCGGCCCGCTTCGCACGCACCTCGGCCGCGTCGAGGCGGCGCCGCAGCGCGTCGCGTTCGTCCCGGGCCTCGCGGAGCCGCTCCCGGGCCCGCTCGAGGGCGCGGCGGTCGGTGGCCGGCGGCGGAGGCGCCGGTGCCGGTGCCGGTGGAGCCGGTGGCGGCGCCGTCGTGAGCGCTCGGGTCCACGTGTCGAGGAGGCCCTCGTCGACCAGCCGGCGGTGCAGCGCCCGCCACGCGGGCCCGTCGTCGGCGAGCAACGTGCACAGGTCGCGGCGTACCCGCCCGCCGGCGAGTCGACCGGTCGGGGCGGACCGCAGCCGCCGCAGGACGGGGCTGGCCGCCGCCTCGTCGACGTCGTGCAGGGCGGCTCGGATGCTCGGCAGCAACGACGCCCACACGTCGGCCGGCAGGTCGAGCAGCGCCGACGCGGCGGGCGGCGGCGGGACCTCGGTCGCGGCGTCGTCGGTGGGCACTAGGCGCCGGCCGGAGCCGACTCCACGTGCACCGCGTCGGCCCGTCCGCACCAGCGGCAGGTCACCGACTCGATCGTCTGCTCGAGGATCTCCTCCTCCTCGACGCGTCGGTCACCGCCGAGGTCGAAGTGGTGGAAGCGACGGGTCCGGGTGGTGGCCACCACGTCGAAGCGGGTGACGTTGCCGCAGCCGTCGCAGCGGAAGCGCCCGCCGGCCTCCAGGCCCCGGGCGAGATCGTCGGTCACGGACGGCTCCTTCACGGCTCAGGCGTCGCGGCGGCGCGGTTCGCGGGCACGGCCCGCCGCGAGCCACACCGGCTCGTCGGGGATGGGGGTGGGCGCGGTCGGCGGCTCGAGCGCCGCGGGGTCCGGCGTGAACCAGGGCCCGTCGTCCATCGCCGGGAACCGCGGGAAGCCGACCTCGATGACCGCGCCGGCGTCCTCGAGCGCGGCGACGGCGCCGGTGCAGGCCACGCGGAGCTGTTCCACGTCGACGCCGCGGTGCACGTCCGGGTAGGGGTCGAGGCGCTCGGCCGCCCGGCGGAACAGCGAGATCGCACCGGACAGGTTGCCCCGCTGCAGGTGCACCCCGGCGACGGCGACCTGGATGACCCCCTGCCAGAAGTCGGCATCGGCCTCGGGGGCGGCGTGCCAGACGTGCTCGAGGCATTCGTGGGCCTCGAAGAAGCGCTCGTCGTTCCAGAGCGCCACCCCGAGCCGCAACGCCTCCTCCACCGAGGAGGGTTCGTGCTCCTCGGCCAGCGGGACGTCCGTCGTGCCGTAGGGCAGGGGGCGTCCCGTCCGGTCGCGCGGCCGGGCCTGCTCCGGTCGGCCGTCCTCGCGCCGGTCGCGCTGGTCGTCGCTCACGTCGGCGTCCCGTCCTCGTTCGGGTGCGTCGCGAGCGTAACCGGCCGCACCTCGACGTCCGTCCCACCGATATCGTCCCCGCCATGCCAGAGCTGCCCGAGGTCGCCTCGTGCTCGGGGCGCGGCAGCTCGGACCCACCCGCCCGCACGTAGGTTCGCCATGCCAGAGCTGCCCGAGGTCGCCTCGTGCTCGGGGCGCGGCAGCTCGGACCCACCCGCCCGCACGTAGGTTCGCCATGCCAGAGCTGCCCGAGGTCGAGTCGGTGCGCCGGCAGCTCGCGCCGGAGCTGACGGGGCGACGGGTCGTGGACGTGTGGTGGGACGCGCACCCCCACGCCCGGCTGTCGGACCTGGACCTGCTGACCGGTCGCCGCATCGAGGCGGTGCGGCGGCGCGGGAAGTTCCTGTTGTGCCCGCTGGACCTCGACGAGGACGGCCACGCCTACGAGCTGGTGCTGCACCTGGGGATGACGGGCTCGTTCCGGTTCGTGCCGGCGGCGGCGGGCTTCGGCGACCTCACCCACGTGCGGGTGCGCGCCGAGCTGGACGACGGGCAGGCGCTGCTGTTCCGCGACCCGCGGCGCTTCGGGCGGGCGTCTGTGGTCCCCGCGGGTGACTATGCGCGCGTGGTGCCGACGCTGGCGCGGTTCGGGCCCGAGCCGCTGTCCGACGAGTTCGACCCGGACGTGTTCGCGGCGGCGTTGGCACGTAGCCGCGCCCCGGTGAAGGCGCTGCTGCTCGACCAGCGTGTGGTGGCCGGCGTCGGCAACATCTACGCCGACGAGGCGCTGTGGCTCGCGCGCATCCATCCGGCCAGCCGGCGGGTCGGCCGCGAGCGTGCCCGGCGGCTGCACGCCGCGATCCGCTCGGTGCTGGCCGCCGCGATCGAGCGCGAGGGGACGACCTTCCGCGACTACCAGATGGTCAACGGCGAGTCGGGCCGCAACGCCGACTTCCTCATGGCCTACGGGCAGGGCGAGCTGCCGTGCACGCGGTGCGGCACGCCGATGGTCCGCTCGGTCGTCGCCCAGCGAGGCACCACCCACTGCCCCACCTGCCAGCGCCGCTGAGCCACCCCCACGGGGCATCCGGGTGCGAGGTCAGGCCCGGAAGCCGCCGGCGACCAGCGCGTGCGCGAAGGCCCGCGCCTCGGCCTCGTCCTCCACCCGGACGTACAGCGGCGGGATGCTGAAGTACGACAGCATCAACCGCATGATGACCTCGGCCGCTGCGGGCGGGTCGACCGGCCGCAGCTCGCCGCGCTGAACGCCCGTGCGGAGCAGGTCGGTGAACAGCTCCAGCCCGCGGCGTACGAGCGGCCCACCGTTGGCCGTGATCCGCGGCAACAGGATGCCCGGCTCCTCGTCGCGGCCGCGGGTCATGACCGGATGGTTGACGAAGAAGCTGACACCGGCCACGAACGCCGCCTCGATCCGCGAGGGAGCGTCGTCGTGTTCCTCGACGGCCGCGCGCAGGCGCCGGTCGAGGCGGTCGGCCTCGCGCTCGAGCAGCGCGTCGAGCAGGGCGTCCTTGTTCGCGAAGTGCCGGTAGAGCGTCGCCTTGCCGGCCCGGGCCTCGCGGGCGACGTCCTCCATGGTGGTCTTGCGGATGCCCACGGCCACGAACCGGCGGGCGGCGGCGGCGAGCAGGTCCTCGCGGCGGTCGCGCCGACGACCGGCCTCGTCGTCCTCGTGTGCGGCACCGCCGCCGTCAGTGTCGGTGCTGCGCACGCCGTCGTCACCTCGTCCGGACCGTCGGTTGTCCGACCCCGTCCGGACGACGGTGCCGGTAGCGGGCCGGCGACGACCACGCTGCACCTGCCCGCTGAAAGGCACACCGTAGCGGCACCGGACCCCAGGTCACGGCTGCCGCGTCGGCCCATCCCCGCGGCTCCCCGCGCCGCACCCGAACCCAAAGACGGAGGCACCGTGTCCGCGCCGCTCCCCCTGGTCGTTCCCGGCTCCTGGCACGAGGAGGCCAACTGCAAGGACGTCGAGGTCGACGTCTTCTTCTCCCTGGACGAGGAGGACCAGCGCGAGGCCCTGGCACGCTGCCACGCCTGCCCGGTCCGCGCCCAGTGCCTCGAGTACGCGGTCGTCAACCGCGAGCAGTACGGCATCTGGGGCGGCACCCGTGAGCAGGAGCGCCGCCGCCTGATGCGGGACCGGCGCCGCTACGCCGCCTGATCGGTCTGCGCCCCGCTCCTTGCCGGCTCGGCGCAGAGCGGACCGCGGCGAGCTACGAACCGCCACGGGCCGCGATGTCCCGCTCGCGCGCAGTCACGTCCGCGCAGCGTCATGTCCGCGCGCAGTCACGCGCGCGCTGACTCGTCGCGGCACTGACGTCGCCGCGGTGACGATCACCGTGGCGTTGTCGCACGGACCTGGTAGAACGCATGTTCGTACGAACACGTGTTCCCTACCGGGAGATACCGGGTGGCCGCGACGGCGACGCAGTTCGGGTTCGAGGAGCTCGGGACCGCGCTCTTCGACACCACGTTCGTGGTCCTCGACCTGGAGACCACGGGTCTGCAGCCGGGCCACGACCGCATCACCGAGGTCGGTGCGGTCAAGGTCCGCGGCGGCGAGGTGCTCGGCGAGTTGCGCACGTTCGTGCACCCGCAGCGGCCGATCCCCCCGGCGATCACGGCCGTCACCGGCATCACCGACGCCATGGTCCGCGACGCGCCACCGATCGGCAGCGTGGTGCCGATCCTGCGGGAGTTCCTCGGCTCGGCCGTGTTCGTCGCCCACAACGCCACGTTCGACCTGTCGTTCCTGCGCGCGGCGTGGGAGGCCACCGGTCACGGCACCTTCGACCCGGTCGTCGTCGACACCGCACGGCTCGGCCGCCGGCTGCTGCGTGACGAGGTGCGCAACTGCCGGCTGGACACGCTGGCCCGGCACCTGCGCGCGCGCACGCTGCCGGAGCACCGCGCGCTGACCGATGCGCGCGCGACCGTGGACGTGCTGCACGGGCTGATCGAGCGCGCCGGTGCGCTCGGCGCCACGACGTTGGAGGATCTGCGCGACCTGTGCCGCTCCACCTCGGACAAGGCGTTCCGCCGCATCGACCTGGTGCGCGAGGCGCCGGCGACCTGCGGGGTCTACCGGTTCCTCGACGCCCGCAGCGAGGTGCTCTACGTCGGCAAGGCGACCGACCTCCGCTCGCGGCTGCGCACCTACTTCGGGCAGGACCGGCGCCGGCGGATGGCCGACCTGGTGCGCGAGACGGAGCGGGTCACCTGGACGCCGACGGCGACGCTGCTGGAGGCCGAGGTCCGCGAACTGCGCGAGATCCACGCCCACCGGCCGCGCTACAACCGTCGCTCGACGCGTCCGGAGGCCGCCGTCCACGTGGCGCTGACCCGCGAGGCGTTCCCGCGGCTGTCGGTGGTGCGCACGCCGGGCCCGAGCCACTTGCGGACGCTGGGGCCGCTGCCGTCGCGGGCGGCGGCCCAGCAGCTGGTGGACGCGCTGCACGACGCCTTCCCGCTGCGTACCTGCTCGCCCCGGCTCCGCCGCGCGCAGGACCATCCCGCCTGCGTGCTGAAGGAGCTCGGTCGGTGTGGCGCGCCCTGCGACGGCACGCAGTCGGCGGACGACTACGCCCGGGTGGTGGCCGCGGTGGAGACCGCCTGGGAGGACCCGACGGACCTCCTCGGACGGCTGCGGGCACGGATGCTGCGCTTCGGCCGCGACGGCCGGTTCGAGCGGGCCGGCGAGGTGCGCGCCCGCCTGCACGCGGCGGCCCGGGCGGTGCACACGGCCCGGGCGCGTGCGGCCCTGGCCACCGTCGACGAACTGGTGGTCGCCCGCGAGGACCGCGACGGCTGCGAGGTGGTGGTCGTGCGGCGTGGGCGCCTGGCCGGCACGGGGCGCCTGTCACGTCGGAGCAGCGATGCCGAGGTGCTGGCGTGGCACGCGCAGGCGGCGCTGGAGCCCTGCGCCGGCCCCCCCGGCCGGGACGACGCCGAGGAGATGGCGCTGGTGCTCGCCTGGCTCGACCGCGCCGGCGGGCGCGTCGTCGCCGTGACGGGCGACTGGGTCCTGCCGACCGCCGGCGGCGCGGCGCTGTCGTCGGCGGTCGAGGAGGCGCGCCGGCTGGGACGCCAACTCCGCCGTGACCGCCAGGTGCTGTCGGGCGCGAAGGTGGTGCGCCGCGCGGACCATCGGGCCGCACACACCGAGGCGCCCGCGCGTGCCGCCGAGGGGACCTCGCCGGCCGTGCGGCGTCAGGCCAGCGAGAACCAGCGGCTCCAGGCGTCCGTCGGCTCGGTCGGCACACCGGGCTCGCGACCCAGCCAGCTGACCCGCACGCGGTAGCGGCCCGGCTCCGCTCGCGGCCCCGGCGGCTGGTCGCTCCACGCGGGCACGAGCGGTCCAGTCGTCTGGTTCCAGTACGTCGGCATGACCAGCATCTGCCCGGGCAGCCAGCGGTCGACGGCCGGCGCCTCGGCCGCGCGCGTGACGGCGTCGTCGGCCACGACGCGGTGGTACTCGTCGCGGACGCTGACGACGCAACGCTGCCAGCCCGGGTAGCGGTGCTCGACGAACCGGTCGCCGGTGTTGGCGGCCGTGACGGTGATGCGGACCGTCTCGCCGGGCGCATAGGCGGCGCGTTCGACCAGCACACCGACCTCGAACCCGGCGAACGGTTCGAGGTCGATCCGGAACGGGCGCTCCTGGTCCGTGGGGTCCGTCATGGGCTCAGGCGACCACGGAGCCGGGCGCGAGTTCGCCGTCGACCTCCAGCAGCCGCACCGTGCCGTCCGCTTCCAGACCACCGAGCACGAGGAACTCGCTGACGAACCCGGCGATGCGCTTGCGACCGAGGTTGACCGCACCGACCACCTGGCGGCCGAGCAGGTCGTCCGCGGCGTAGTTGGTGATCTTCGCGCTGGTGCGCAGCGTGCCGAGGTGGGGGCCGAAGTCGACCGAGAGCTTCCAGGCCGGTTGGCGGGCCTCGGGGAAGGGGTCGACGGCGATCACGCGCCCGACCCGCAGGTCGAGCGCCAGGAAGCCCTCGATGCCCACCTCGCCCTTGGGCGGTAGCAGCGCCGGGTCGTAGGGGGTGGTCTTCGGGTCGATCCGGTGCTGCCGTGGGTGCGACGCCCCGTCCCGGGGGCCGGTCGCGGTGTTCGTGTCGGGTCCGTCAGCCATGTCGACGTGGCTCCAGGGCGAGTTCCTTGCTGCGCTGGACCCAGCGGTCGCGCAGGTCGCGCGCGGCGCCGGAGGCCAGCGTCTCGCGGGCCGTCGCGATGCCGCGCGCCAGGTCGGGGACCGCGTCGGCGGCGTACAGCGCCGCGGCGGCGTTGAGCACGACGATGTCGGTGGGCGCGCCCGGTTCGCCGGCCAGCACGGCATCGGCGATGGCGACGTTCTCCGCCACCTCGCCGCCCCGCAGGTCGGCCAACTCGGCGCGGTCGATGCCGTGGTCCGCGGGCTCCAGGACCCACTGCTCGACGTGCCCGTCGCGGACCTCCCACACGTGGCTCGGGCCGGTCGTCGTCAACTCGTCGAGGCCGTCGTCGCCGCGGAAGACCAGTGCGTGGTGCTTGCCCAGGCGGCCGAGCGCCTCGGCCATGACCGGGGCGAGCCGTGCGTCGCTGACACCGACGACCTGGTGCGGGGCGCCGGCGGGGTTCGACAGCGGGCCGAGCACGTTGAAGGCGGTGCGGATGCCGAGCTGGGCCCGGACCGGCGCGACGTGCCGCATCGCCGGGTGGAACGAGCGGGCGTACAGGAAGCCGATGCCGAGCTCACGGACGCAGGCGGCGACGGCGAGCGGCGGCAGGTCGATGGCCACCCCCCATGCCTCGAGCAGGTCGGCGCTGCCGCAGACGCCGGACGCGGCCCGGTTGCCGTGCTTGGCCACCGGCTGGCCGGCGGCAGCCGTCACGACCGCCGCGACGGTCGAGATGTTGAAGGTGTTGGCGCCGTCGCCGCCGGTGCCGCACGTGTCGACCAGCTGGTCGACGACGTGCTGGTCCAGATCGATGGGCTCCGCCTCGGCGAGCATGGCACGCACGAAGCCGGCGACCTCCGAGGGTGCCTCGCCCTTGGCGCGCAGGGCGATGAGCAACGCGGAGACCTGCGCGGGCTCCGCCTCGCCACGCATGAGCGTGCCCATCACCTCGGCGGCCAGGTCCTCGTCGAGGTCCTCGCCGTGCAGCAGTCGGGTCAACACGACGGACCAGCGGAACGGCTCGTGGGTCACGGCGTGCCCGCCTTTCGGGAGACGTCTTGGTGCGCGACGGTAGCGCTGCCCGCCCGACCCTCGGAACCGGCGCGTCGCGACGCTGCTAGCGTCACGACGTCCTCGGCGCGCCGGGGCGGCCGTGCCGGGAGAGCCGGGGAGGGCACCGTGGACGGGGCGCATCTGCTGGTCGTCGACGACGAGCGCGAACTCCTCGCGCTGGTCCGTGCCAATCTGGAACGTGCCGGTTTCCGGGTCAGGTCCGCGCACGACGGCGAGGAGGCACTGGCGCTGCTGCAGGAGAGCCGGCCCGACCTGCTGCTCCTCGACGTGATGATGCCGCGCATGGACGGCTGGGACGTGCTCGCTGCCCTGCAGCGCCTCGACGGGCTGGCGGACGTGCCCGTGGTCATGCTGACGGCGCTGTCCGGCGAACGTGACGTGATCCGCGCGCACCTGTCCGGCGCCGTCCACTACCTCACCAAACCCTTCGACCTCGAGGCACTGCTGAGCACGATCCGCGAGGCGCTGCAGCCGGCGACGGCGGAGCAGCGCCAGGACCGGCGCCGGCAGCTGCGCGGCTTCGTGCAGCGGCTGGCGGAGCTCGACGCCGGGCGTCAGGCAGCCGGCCCGCGCGTCACGCTGTCTCGGCTCGAGGCGCCGCGACGTCCCACGGACGAGCGTGAGCGGGGCCGGACCCTGCTGGCGAGCCTGACCCCCCGGCAACGGCAGATCGCGACCATGCTGGCCGACGGCGTCGAGGCCCGCGCCATCGCGGAGCAGTTGGGCACCTCACGCAGCAACGTCTACGCGGCTCGCAAGCGCATCGCGCACCACCTCGGCGTGCCGCCGGAGGCGGTGGGACGCACGGCCAAGGAACTCGGCCTGCACGGCTGAGACGACGACGTCGGGGTCTCAGTCGCGGTCGGGGGTCTCGCCCAGCGCCGCGGCGACCTGCTTGGCGGTGCCGCCCGAGCCACCGTACGGCGGCGCCGGCTGCCCGAGCAGTTCCTTCACCTTCGCGGAGAGCTGGAACGGATCCACCGGCTTGAGCATGGTGTCGTTGGCGCCGGCCCAGTCGGCCAGCCACGCGTCCTGGGTCCGGCTGATCAGCACCAGCGACGGCAGGGGCGTGAGGTCGTTCAGCGTCGCGTTCTGGCGCAGGTCGTAGAGGATCGCGAACCCGCCGCGCGGCTGCAGGTCACCGTCGACGACGACGACGTCGTACGCGTCCGGCTCACGCAGCAGGGCCTGGCGTGCCTGCTCGCCGCTCTCGGCCTCGGTGACCTCCGCATCGGCGTGCAGCTTCAGGGCACTGACGGCCCGCAGCCGCTCCGACAGGTTCTCCGCAACCACCAGGACGCGCACGCGTGATTCTCTCGACTCGACCGACGGGTTCTCGCGCGAACCGTACCGCGCGCGCCCGGCCCCCGGTTCCCCGCCCCCCCGACAGCCGCCTACGGTTGCCGCGATGGCCGCTCGCGTCTACCTCGACCACGCCTCCGCCTGGCCGTTGCGCCCGGAGGCGCGCCAGGCATGGGCCGACGCGTCCGCCGTGGCCTGGGCCGACCCGTCGCGCGGGCACCGCGAGGGGCGGGCCGCACGCGACCTGCTCGACCGGGCGACCGCCACCGCTGCGGCGGCCGTGGGCGTCGACGAGCGCTCGCTCGTGTGGACGTCGGGCGGCACCGAAGCGGTCCACCTGGCGGTCCTCGGAGCCGCCCGCGCCGCTCAGCGGCGGGGCGTGGTGCGACGCCACCTCGTCTGTTCCGCGGTGGAGCACTCGTCGGTGCTCCGCGCCTGCGAACGGCTGCGCGACGAGCACGGCTACCACCTCGACGTCGTCGGCGTCGACGGCGCGGGCGTGGTGGACCCCGACGCGGTCGCCGCGCTCGTCGACGACCGGACGCTGGCCGTGCACGTCCAGCACGCCAACCACGAGGTCGGCGCGATCCAGCCCGTCCATGCGGTCGCAGAGGCGTGCGCGCGACACGGTGCGCTGCTGCACGTCGACGCCTGCCAGACCGTCGGGCAGGTCGGTCTGAGTCTGGAGGGTCTCGGCGCCGACCTGCTGACGGCGTCGGCGGCCAAGTTCGGCGGTCCGCGCGGCACCGGGTTCCTCGCGCTGGGCCCGCGTGGGCGCGTCCACGCGCTGCAGGAGGGCGACGAACGCCAGCGTCGCCGGCGGGCGGGGCTGGAGGACGTGCCCGGGATCGCCGCGACCGCGGTCGCCCTGGAGGTCGCGCGGGCCAGCCTGCAGACCGAGTTCTCCGCCCGGGAGATCGTGCGACGCCACCTGCGGCGCCGCCTGCCCGAGCTCGTCGAGGACGTGCAGGTGCACGGTCCCCTCGCCGACGCGCATCCCGGGATCGTGGCGGTCAGCGCCCTGTACGTCGACGGCGAGGCGCTGGTGTCCCGCCTGGACGAGGCGGGGTTCGCCGTGCACTCGGGCTCGTCGTGCGCCTCCACCTCGGGCGAGCCGTCGCACGTGCTGGTCGCCATGGGCGTGCTCACGCACGGCCACGTGCGCGTCTCGATCGGGCCGGAGACCTCCCTGACGGATGCCGACGCCTTCCTCGACGCATACGCCGAGGTGGTGCAGCGCCTCCGGCAGTCCTCGGGGGTACGCTGAGCGCGCGCCGAACCCGGGTCCGCCCGGGACGGGGGAACCGAGTTCGTGGGGCGAGTCCCGACAGCCACGTCGGGTAGGGCTGCTCCGGCCCGAGCCCGTCAGCTAACCCCGTAGGCAGCGAGGAGTTGCTGACGTGTCCGAACCCGTGGGCGAACGCACGATCCTGGTCCCGATCGCCAACCCGGCATCGGTCCGGCCGCTGTTGGGCCTGGCGGCGTCGCTGGCCACCGACGCCGACACGCTCGTGCCCCTGACCGTCGTCAAGCCGAACGCGACGGCGGACGAACGTGCCCACGCCTGGAACTCCATCGCGGCCGCCGAGGAGGCCGGCCAGGAGCTGTCGACGCCGATCCAGGGCCGGGTCGTGGAGGCCGAGGACGTCGCCGAGGGGGTGCTGGCGGCGGTCGCCGGGAACCCGACCTCACTGGTGGTCATGGGCTGGCGCGGCCGCAGCTCCACCACCAACGTGTTCGGGCGGCTGCTCGACACGATCGTGGGACGCTCCGTCGCCCCCCTGGCCGTGGTCCGCCTCGGGACGGTCCCGTTCCGGCGCGTATTGCTGCCGATCAGCGCCGACCACCTGCTGCCCGGCGGCAACCGCGGGCTCGACCTCGCCGTGAGCCTGGCCCAGCGGCTGGACGCCGCGACGCCGGAGCCGGCGACGGTGCTGCGCACCGGCGAGCGCGAGATGCACCTGCCCCACCACCTCGAGCGCGTCGGCGACCGTGTCCACCACGACCCGCGCCGCACCGACCAGGCCGTGGGGGCCTTCGCGCGCCCGGAGGACGTGATCGTGGCCGCCGTCGCGCCGACCGTCAGCGGGCTGCGTGCCGCCACGACCCATCTCGCCTGGGCGGCACCGGACGCGACGCTGCTGGTCGCGATCGACGTCGGACCGACCCGGGAGGAGGGCCTGGCCGACGCCGTCGACCACGCCGGGCGGCCGGCACCGTCACACGATGGCGCGGGTGCTGAGCGACCGGTCCGGATCGTCGTCACGGCTCGGCTGCCCGAGGCCGGCGACGTCCGCCCCGACGACCTCGACCGTGTGCTGCAGACCGCCGGGACCACCGATCAGGTCATGGCCTGGTGGCCCGCGAGCGACCCTCACCCGCACGTGCGCGCGACGGTCACGGTGGCCGCGCCCAGCGTCAACGCCGCCATCGCCAGCGTCATGGTCGCCGTCCACGAGGCCCCCGCCTTCCTCGGCGCGGAGATCACCTACGACGTGGACCGCAGCCGCTCGGGCGGCTGACCGCCCGGCGGCGGTGGTCGGGTCGGGGTCCGTTAGCCTGCCGGTGCCGCCGTCCAGGAGCCCCGCGATGCCGCAGGCGTCCGACCCCACCGCGTCGACCGCACCGGTCGTCGAGGTCGACGCGACCGGTCTGAGCTGCCCGATGCCGGTGATCGAGCTGGCCAAGGCGGTCAAGGACGTCGAGGTCGGCCAGGTCGTGCTCCTGCTGGCGACCGACCCCGCCGCCAAGGTCGACGTGCCGGTCTGGTGCCGTATGCAGCGCCAGCAGCTGGCCGGCCAGGTGGAGGTGGACGGCGTGTGGCGCTTCGAGGTGCGCCGCGTTCACTGACGCCGGCGGCACGCGCCGGTGATGAGTCCGACGAGGATGCGCAGGTCGTCGTCGCCCCGCGCGGGACCGTCGAGGTGGGCGCGCAGTCCCTCGAGATCCACGAGCAGGCGCCCGCCCAGCCACAGGGGATCGGGCGGGCACGTGGAGACGTCCGTGCCCGCCGCCTCGGCCGCGGCGACGGGCAGCGACTGCAGCAGGCGGACCACCTCGGGTTCGGCACCCAGGGGCACGCGGGCGAGCCGGCCACCGCGCGACCAGCGGACCCGCAGCCGCTCCCAGACGTCCTCGTAGCAGGCCCACGCCGCCTGGGAGCCCAGCTCGTCCAGATCGGCGCCGGTCTCGTCGCGGATCGCGACGACCACCAGGCGGTGCAGGTCCTCGACCCAGGCGTAGCGGGCGGCCTCCAGGTCGCTGAGGGTGCGCACGAGCTGGCCGTGGCGGCACTGGCTCAGCCGCTCGACGCGCGTGACGACGGCATCACGCACCCCGGCGTGCCACCCCCCGGTCAGCACGTCGTTCCAGCCGGTCTCGTCGTCCACGCGCGCACCCACCCGGTCCTGCACGCTGCTCCCGCTCGACACCCTACCGGTCACCGACGGCATCTGGACGTCCGGACGTGGTCTCGTGACCAGGACGTGCCCTAGGTTGCCGCGCACAGGCGTCAAGACCGCGGGGCCTGACCGGTCGAAGACCAGTCGGAGGCCCACGCACATGAGCGCCGGGGAGCACGTCACCGCCACGAGCGACGCCGCCGTGGACGACCCGGCCCGGTGTGTGGCCTGCGGGGTCGCCCTGCCCGGCTTCGGGTGCTGTTCGTTCGCCTGCGTGCGCGCGGCCCGACGCGAACTCGAGCGCAACGTGCTGCAGCTGCGGCGCCTGCAGTCGCGCGACGGGCCGGCCGAGACGCGTCACCGACTCGTGGCGCGCAACGGCCGGCTCACGGCCGCCCTGCTCACCTGGCGTCACTGACGCCGCCCGTAGTGGCCGATGGCGGGCCGCTCAGCGGGGTCGTGTGGTCTCGTCGCGGTTGCTGGTGACGAACGCGTGATGGAGTCCCATCCACGTCGTCTTCGACCACGGGTACAGCGCGACCGGGACGATCGCGTTGAGCGCCAGACCGGTGATCAGGAACGCCGTCCACGGCACGTCGGGCCAGGTCAGCAGCATCCCGCCGACGAACACCAGGCCGAAGATCGCCTCGGTGATCCCGATCGCGACGACCATGGCGCCCAGCCAGTAGCCCTCTTCCCGTTCGAACTCGAGGTCACAGGTCGGGCACCGCGGCGGCAGTGTGAAGTAGCCGGTGAAGAGCTTGCCGGTCCCGCAGATCGGGCACCGCATCCGCAGCCCGCGCGTGAGGGCCCTGCCGTCCATCCCGTGCTCCTCCGCGAGCCATCGGTCGGGCGAACGGTACCGCGCCGCCGCTCAGGACCGGGCCGCGACGCCGATGCGGCCCCGCGTGCGCACCAGCAACCAGCCGGCCGCGGCCAGCACCAGGCCGATGGCGAAGAACCCCCAGTTGTACACCGAGGTGTTGGCCACGTCCTGGCGGATGTCGTGCAGGCCGAGGGCCTCGTGGAAGACCAGCTGGTCGACGACGTGGAACGCACCCCAGCCGACGAGCGTGAGGCCGACGAGGGCGGCGAGGTTGCCCGTCGCGCGGTCGTGACGCTCCCAACCGCGCCAAAGCAGCAGCACCCCGATAACCAGCACGATCGTCGTCGAGAGGTGGAACACCCCGTCCCAGAACAGGTTCCGCTCCAAGGCGGCCAGGTCGTCGGGCGGGACCCGGGCGCTGACGAGGTTGTGCCACTGCAGGACCTGGTGCAGGACGATGCCGTCGGCCAGGCCGCCCAGACCGAACCCGAAGGTCACGGCGCCGGCGACGAAGGTCCGGGGACTGCCGACGGGACTGCCCACGAGTGACCTCCGCTCGCGCCGTGGTCGCGGTCGCGTGCCTCGACCCTAGGCGCGGGCGCGCGGCGCTCCGTGCGGCGAGCGTCCGGACGACCACCGCTGGGAAAACGACGGCACCCGGCCATGTCGGCCGGGTGGCGTGAAGTCGCGTCGACGCCCGAAGTTCGCACCGGGCGCCGGGAATTCAGAACGTGGCGCTGTCGCCGCAGGCGCAGGAGCCGGACGCGTTGGGGTTCTCGATGGAGAAGCCCGACGCCTCCAGGGACTCCTTCCAGTCGATGACCGCGCCCGCGAGGTAGGGCGTCGACATCTTGTCGATCCGGATGCGGATGCCGTGCTGCTGCTCCTCGACGTCCCCGTCGAGCTGGCGGTCGTCGAAGAACAGCGCGTAGCGGAAGCCCGCGCAGCCGCCGGCCTGGACCGCGACGCGCAGGGCGATGTCGTCGACGTCCGGCTGGTCGGCGAGGAAGCTGCGCACCTTCTCGGCAGCCGTCTCGGTGAGGACGATCGAGCTCTCGACGGTGTCGGCGCTCACGGCGATGCTCCTGTGCTCGAAGACTGGTGGGACACCGGCCACAGCGATGGGCGGGCGTCCGGAGTCGGCAGTGTATCGACGCGCGACGCCGACGGGCCGAGGCCCTGACCGTACCCTGCGCCGTCCCCGAGCCCTCGGAGCATGGATCCGGTGCGTCGAACCTGTCTGCCGCTCGTCGTCACCGGTGCGCTGTTGCTTCCGGCGTCCCCCGCCCTGGGTCATGCGGAATTGATCCCCTATCAGCTGCCGCCCGGCACGACCTCCGACATCGCGATCGTGCTGAGCCACGGATGTGGGGACGACGACGAGTGGCTGTCGTCGGAGCCGCAGGACGACCCACCGACGACGGGCGTGACGCTGCAGGTACCACCCGGGGTCCAGGCCGCGCCCTACGCGATCGAGGGTTGGCAGGTGACCGTCGATGGCGACGACCAGCGCATCGAGACCATCCGGTGGGAGCTCGAGGACCCGGCCGGCACCACCGAGACGGTCGCCCTGCCGTTCTCCGTCACCCTTCCCGACGGTCCCAGCGGCACGCAACTGTGGCTGCCCATCGTGCAGGACTGCGTGGGCGGCGAACAGCTGTCGTGGACCGAGGAGGGCGAGATCCGCGGCGGCGACGCCGTCCCCGCCCTGCGGCTGTTCCTGAACGAGAACTCGGCGCCGAGCGACCTGTCGAACCTGGTCGAGATCGACCGTGAGCAGGGGTTGGTGACCGACCCGGTCGTGGAGTCGAACGTGCTCGGGCGTAGGCTGCCCGCGTTCGGGCTGGCGCTGGCCGGCCTCGGTGCACTCGTCGTCGCGGCGGTGCGCCGCCGGCGTCGGCTGCCGGCAGCCGGCTGAGACGCGGACCGGGGGTGGGCCGTCGCGGCCCACCCCCGGTGCGTGTTCGGGTCGATCCGTCGAGCGTCAGGCGACGTCGACGATGCGGCCCTCGACCTCCGTGCTGACCGGCGCGTCGAGGCCCTCGATGCGGTCGATCAGGTACGAGTCGAGCACCGGGCCGGCGTTGCCGTCGACCAGGACGTTCAGACCCTGGAACATGGTGAACCCGTCCCCACCGCCGAGGGTGAAGTCGTTGGTCGCCATGACGTAGGTCCGCGACGGGTCCAGCGGCGCACCGTTGATGGTCACCGTCTGCACCCGAGCGCCGGCAGCGAGGCTCGAGTCGTAGGTGAACTCGATGCCGCTGACCTGCAGGAACCGACCGTTGAGTCCAGGCGCTGCGGCGACCGAGTGTTCGAGCGCCTCGAGCAGCGTCGCACCCGAGATCTCGGCCACGACCAGGCGGTTGCCGAACGGGAAGATCTCCGCGATGTGGCGGCGCGTGATCTCACCGGCCGGGTAGACCTGGTTGCCCCGGATGCCACCGGAGTTGGTCACCGCGATGTCGATGTTGCTGACGTTCGGGCCGGTGTAGGCCCGCATCTGGTCGGTGAAGAAGTTCCCGGCCGCGTTCTCCTGGTTGCGCAGGTTCTCGTTGCGGGTGTCCCAGGCGACCGTCCGCTCGCCGATGACGACGTCGAGTTCGGCGGACAACCGCTCGTCGTAGTCGTCGACCACGTCCTGGATGGCCGGCAACGGCGTCAGGCCGCCGACGAGGTCGCGCAGCGCGTGCAGGGTGCGGGACGAGTCGCTCACCTCGCCGTCGGTCACCTCGAGGGTCACCTCGCCGAGGAACTCGTACTCGTCGCTCACCAGCGACACGATGGCGCCGCCCGGCTGGTCGGAGACGTAGAACTGCGGGTTGATCGCGCAGTGGTCACCGGCGTACAGGTGCACACCGAGGTCCAGGTCGGCGAGGGCCAGCGCGTCGGGTCCGCACAGGTGCGAGCTGACGACGATCAGGTCCGCCCCGGCCGCGCGCATCCGCGGCACGACGAACTCCAGCGCCTGCTGCGCCGGGACCTGCTCGGTGTCCGGGCCCATCGTGGTGATGCTGGCCATGCCCTCGGGAGCCAGACCGGTCACACCGACGTTCAGGCCGTCCACCTCGAAGACCAGGAACTCCTCGACGCCCAGGTCGGCACCGAAGACCTCGCAGGTGTCGACGTCGCGGACGTTGGCGGTGACGTACGGGAAGTCCGCGGCCTGGATGATCTCGCGCAGGTTGTCCGGGCCGTAGTCGAACTCGTGGTTGCCGAAGGTGTTGACGTCGACCGGCGCCTCGTTGAGGGCGTCGATCATGTGGATGCCCTTGGGCTCGAAGAGACCCGAGTACACCGACGGGGCGATGTCGTCACCGTTGGCCAGGAACAGCCCGGTGCCGTCGAGGTCATCGAGCCGCTGCTCGACGAGCGCGAAGTACCGGCCGATGTCGAGGTCGGTGCCGGACACGGTCTGCACGTACTTGCCGTGGAAGTGCGTGTCGTGCAGGAAGGTGACCTCGTTCACACCCTCGTGCTCGCCGTTCACGAGGTCGAGGAAGCGGATGACGACCGAAGCGGCCTGGTCACGGCGGGTGCTGTCGGCGGGCGCGAACCGGCCGTTGCGCTTGCCCTCCATGAGCTCGAGCTCGAAGGCGAGGTCGACGTTCTCCGCGTGGACGCCGGTCCTGACGTCCGGGAAGTGGCCGCGCTCCTCGGGCTCGAGGTCGTCGTCGACCAGCCACTCGACCGTGCGCACCAGCATCGAGGCGAGCTGGTCACGGCGGACGGGGCGGTTGGTGCGGAACTGGCCGTCCTCACGACCTTCCACGATGCCGGCCGCAGCCAGCCGGCGGATGTTGTCGGCGTGCACCACACCCTGGTCGGGGAAGGTCGGCGCGCCATCCAGCGACGGCAGCTCGATGTGTCCTGCCTCGAGCGTGCGGGCCAGCAACGACGCGACCTGTCCGCGGCGGATCGGCGCCGCCGGCGCGAAGGTGTTGGGGGCCGTACCCCGCACGATGCCGAGCAGCACGCCCAGCTCGATGTTGTCCTTGTGCACGTTGACGTCGGGGACGTCCCCGAACTCGGTGCCGGGCGCGCCCGGACAGGCCGCTCCCCGTGTGTCGGCGGCGGCGGTCGCCGCCCCGCTTTCCTGTTGCCCCGACGCGGGGACCACGGCCGTGCCCAGCACGAGCCCCGTCACCAACGTCGAGACGGCCAATCTGCGCATCATGCGCGCCACCTCTCCTCGTGGACGTTGCGGCCGTCACGGCCGCACCCCACCACGAAGCCAGAGGACGGGCGGGGCAGACCGGACCCTATGCCGCGACACCTCGACGGAGGACGTTCGTCCCGGAATCGTCGCCCACACGTAAGCGTTCGGGCGGTCCATGCACGCCCTTCGTGTCATCCCGGCGCATGCGGGAGACTGGCCGATGCTCACGAGCGAGCTACTCGGTGCAGGACCGACCCGTCGACGCACGGACTGACAGCGGTCGGCGTCAGCGGCGCGTCAGGAGGCGAGTACCGACGCGACCCGCTCGGCCCAGTCCGCCGGCCCGTCACCTTCGCCGACACCGTCGGCCGGCGGCGTCACCGTCCACAGGTGCCGGTCCGACTCGGACGCGCGGGCGGCGGCGTGACGATGCACCGCCCCACCGGGGTCGGCCACGACGACCATGCCGTCGCAGTCCTGCAGGCGCCCGTCGCCACCCTGCAGGTCCCACACGCCGACGGCGGCGGGACGGATCGCCGCTCGGAGGGCGGCGGCCAGACCGAAGGCCAGCCCCCCGCCGGCGCCCGCGCCCGGGCTCGCGCCCAGTCCGGGGCAGTCGAGGTCCCGTTCCACGACGGTGCGCCACGTCGCCAGCGCCGCGGTCGCCGCCGCTCGTTGCTCGTCGGCGACGACGACCTCGGCAGGCAGCGTCGCCGGGGCGCCGGTGAGGTCCGCCTCGGTGTCCGCCAGGACGACCACCTCGACGCCGTCGGGCACCTGGGCCCAGCCGCGCTCGACCCGGCGGATCCGGTGCAGATCCCCGCCCCCGATCTTCAGCCCCGAGCCGTCCTCGACGCGCAGGCGGAACCCGAGCCCGGTGAGCGCGCCCGCGCCCCCGTCGGCGGCCGCCAGGCCGGCCACACCGACCACCAGGCGTCGCGCGCCCGTGTCGAGCGCCGCCTGGACCAGTTCGCCGGCGCCGAACGAGGTCGTCAGCGTGAGGTCGGCCTGCCCGCCGGGCGCCAGCGAGGGGGCCGCCGCTCGGGCCGCCTCGATGATCGCCGTGCCGTCCGGGCGCAGCAGGAAGGCCGCCTCGACGGGATGCCCGTGTGGGCCCGCGACCTCCGTCGTGACCCAGGTGTCGCGGGCATCGCCGACGACGTCGAGGAGCCCCGGCCCACCGTCGGACAGCGGCAGCGCGGCCAGCGCGTCCTGCGGGCGGTGCTCGTGCCAGGCTCGCGCGACCTCCGCGGCGACTTGCGGCGCCGAGCGACCGTCGGCGCGCTCGGCAACGACGAGCACCCGCACGAGGCGTCCTTTCCGCGGTCTCTGGAGACGTCCGTGTCCCAGCGCTGGAGCCTAGGGGACGCGGTTCGCGTGGCCGTCGCGGCATGTTCCGGTACCCTGCCCAGTAATGGTCACCCTGACCACAACTGCCCGGGCCGTGCCGAAGCCCGCCCGAGGACGAGAGGACTCCCCCTTGAGCGCTGCCCGTCCTTCTGCCGCGCCCGCCCGCAACACGACCGACGTGCCCACCATCCCGCTGGGCTCGCCGCTGCTGCTGCTCGGCCGCGGCACGGACGGCAGCACCGAACGCGGCGTGGTCTGCCCGGGCGACCTGCCGGCACCCGACGACCCGTCGCTGCGGGACCGCGCCCGGCGCGCCAAGGCCGCGCTGGGTGAGCGCGTCATGATCCTGGGCCACCACTACCAGCGCGACCAGGTCATCGAGTTCGCCGACGCCCGGGGAGACTCCTTCGAGCTGTCCCGGCAGGCGTCGACGGCCGCCGCGCCCTACATCGTCTTCTGCGGCGTGCACTTCATGGCGGAGTCGGCCTCGATCCTGGGCCGCGACGACCAGACCGTGATCCTGCCGGACCTGGCGGCCGGCTGCTCCATGGCGGACATGGCCGAGCAGCACCAGCTCGTCGACGCCTGGGCGCGGCTGGAGCGCGCCGGCGTCGCCGGCGCGACGGTGCCGCTGACCTACATGAACTCGACCGCCGCGATCAAGTCGTTCTGTGGCGAGCACGGCGGCGCGATCTGCACGTCGTCCAACGCCCCCGCCGCGATGCGCTGGGCGTTCGAGCAGGCTCCGGAGACCGGCGGCAAGGTGCTCTTCCTGCCCGACCAGCACCTCGGACGCAACACCGCGGTGCTGTCGCTCGGGCTGTCGCTGGACGACTGCGTCGTCTACGACCCGTGGCAGCCCGACGGCGGGCTCACGGACCAGCAGCTTCGCGACGCGACGGTGATCCTGTGGAAGGGGCACTGCTCCGTCCACGCCCGCTTCCAGCCGCACATGGTCGATCGCGTCCGGGCCGAACTGCCCGGCGTCGAGGTGCTGGTGCACCCCGAGTGCCGCCACGAGGTGGTCCTGCACGCCGACCGGGTCGGCTCCACCGGGCAGATCATCCGCTGGGTCGACGAAGCCCCGGCCGGCGCGCGCATCGCCATCGCGACCGAACTCAACCTCGTCAAGCGGCTCGCGCAGGAGCACCCCGACAAGGAGGTCGTCTTCCTCGACGACACGGTCTGCTTCTGCGCGACGATGAACCGGATCGACCTCCCGCACCTGGTCTGGGTGCTGGAGGCACTGGTCGACGGCGAGGTCCTGAACGAGGTGCGCGTCGACCCGACGACCCGGCACTGGGCCCGCGTCGCCCTCGAGCGCATGCTGGCGCTGCCCGGCGACGGTGCCTCCCTGACCGCGACGGCCGCCGCCCCCGCCTGACCGGGCCGCGGCCACCAGCGGCGGATCCGCCGCACGGCCGCACCGCCCTCGAACGCCCCCCGCCACGACGCGGGGGGCGTTCGTCACTGTCGCGACGGCAGCTGCGGTGGTGAGCTTCGCGGTATTCGCCACTGCGGACCGAACCGGGCCGGCGCACGGAGCGTCCCACGGCCGGCCGGCAGGCCACGCGGCACCCGGAGTGGGGTCGTGTCAGACACGGATGCGGGAACGACCTCGCTGGTCGCGTCCTTCCCCGACGGCGCCGCCGCCCGCCGGGCCATCGAACGGCTGTCCCGCGCCGGTGTCGACGGGGCGGACATCCGCCTGCTCGGCGCCGTCGAGGTGGTGGCGGCCGGCCGCTACGGCGATCGCCAGACCGACCTCGGCAGCGCCCTGGCCGTGGGCCGGCGCGCCGTGCGTGGTGTGGTCCTGGGGCTCCCACCCGGCGCCGTGTTCGGCCTCGTGCTGCTCGCCGTGTACGGCGACCCCACCGGCTGGACGCTGTGCTGTGGCGCTGGCGGCGGCGCGGTGTTCGGCGCGAGTCTCGGACTCACGACCACGCTGATGGCCACCCCGACCATGGTGGCCGGCTGGGAGCGCACCTTCGCGCCGCTGGTCCCCGGCGGCGTCGCCGTCGGGGTGCAGTGCCGCGGGACGACACGGCTCGCCCGCGCTCGCTCGGCGCTGTCCCGCAGCGGCGCGCAGCGCGTCACCACGATCGACCACCTCGACGACTACCCGACCGGGCCGCTCGACGTCCACGCCCTGGACGTCCCGGCCGTGACCGGCGGTGGAGGAGCAGGCGAACGATGACCACCCAGGCACCGGCACCGCGGACCGTCTTCTCGCGCCCGACGAGGCTGACGGGCTGGAGCAGCTGGCTGACGACGACCGATCACAAGAAGATCGGCATCATGTACTTCGTGACCGTCCTGGTGTTCTTCTTCCTGGGCGGGCTCGAGGCGACCATCATCCGGCTGCAGCTGGCCCAGGCCGAGCAGACGCTGGTCACCGCCGAGGTCTACAACCAGCTGTTCACCATGCACGGCCTGACGATGGTCTTCCTGGTCGTGATGCCACTGTCGGCGGCGTTCTTCAACTACCTCATCCCGCTGCAGATCGGTGCCCGCGACGTCGCCTTCCCCCGGCTCAACGCGTTCAGCTACTGGATGTACGTCGTCGGCGGAGTGGTGTTGTACGCCAGCTTCTTCCTCGGCGGTGCCCCGAACGGAGGCTGGTTCGGGTACGCGCCGCTGTCGATCGACGACGTGTCGAACATGTCGTTCTACGCGGTCGGGCTGCAACTGCTGGGCGTCAGCTCGCTGGCCGCGGCGGTCAACTTCATCACCACCATCCTGAACATGCGCGCGCCGGGCATGACCTTCATGCGGCTGCCGATGTTCATCTGGATGTCGCTGGTCACGAACTTCCTGCTGCTGTTCGCGCTGCCGATCATCGCCGTGGCGCTGTTCATGCTGTACCTGGAGCTGGCCATCGGCGCGCAGTTCTTCAACCCGGCGACGGGGGGCGACCCGATCCTGTGGCAGCACCTGTTCTGGCTGTTCGGGCATCCCGAGGTCTACATCATGATCCTGCCCGCGATGGGCATGGTGTCCGAGATCCTGCCGGTGTTCAGCCGCAAGCCGCTGTTCGGCTACGCCGCCGTGGCCTTCGCCGGCGCCGCCATCGGTTTCATCGGCTTCGGGGTGTGGGCCCACCACATGTTCAGCTCGTCGGTCGGACCGGTCGCCCGTTCGGCGTTCGCGCTGTCGACGATGTTCATCGCCATCCCCACCGGCATCAAGATCTTCAACTGGGTGTTCACGATGTGGGGCGGCAAGCTGCGCTTCACGACGCCGATGCTGTTCGGGATCGGGTTCGTGTCGATGTTCACCATCGGCGGGCTGTCCGGCGTCACGCACTCGATCGTGCCCCACAACTGGCAGCAGACCGACACCTACTACGTCGTGGCCCACTTCCACTACGTGCTCTTCGGTGGCGCACTGTTCGGGCTGGTCGGTGGGATCTACTACTGGTTCCCGAAGGTCACCGGCCGGCTGATGTCCGAACGGCTCGGCAAGGCCCACTTCTGGACCTGGCTGCTGGGCTTCAACCTCACGTTCGGCCCGATGCACATGTCCGGCCTGCTGGGCCAGCCACGACGGACCGCCGTCCTGCCCGCGGAGCTCGGCGGCAGCGTGGAGTTCTACAACTTCCTCAGCACGGTCGGCGTCGGCGTGCTGGTCATCTCCTCGCTGATCTTCCTCTACAACCTCGTGGTGTCCGTGCGCCACGGTGTCGCGTCGGGCCCAGATCCCTGGGACGCGCGCACGCTGGAGTGGCTGTCCGCCGCCCCGCCGAAGCACCACAACTTCGACGTCATCCCCACGGTCAACCACCGCGACGAGTTCTGGCACCGCAAGTACGCCGAGGACGAGGCGGGCCGGCCGCTCGCGGTGCCCGCCGGTGCCAGCGTCGACGCCAGCGGCCACACCGAGGACGGCGACGGCCACGACGACCGCGGCGAGCACATCCACATGCCAGACCCGTCGTACTGGCCGTTGGTGGCCGCACTCGGGTTCCTGCCCCTCGGGTTCGGGCTGCTCGGCCCGACGCCGTGGCTCATCGCACTGGGTGTGGTGTGGGCGGTGATGGGCTTCTACGCCTGGGTCATCGAGCCGGTCGCCGAGGGCGACGACGACGACGAGCCCGGCCTGGACGTGGCCGCGCCGCGAGCGGGGGTGACCGCCCGGTGAGGGGCGGCGGCAACCGGCCGGTGCCGCCACCGCCTAGCGTCACGAACGCGGCGCCCGACCGTCCGGAGGGCGTCGACCGGGCCGCCGACCGGGGCGACGGCCCGCTCCCGGGCCGGGCGGCAGGAGGGGCCATGCTCGGCGCGGACGCGTGGGACGGGGCGCGTCGCCGCGTCCGGGACCTGGCCACGACGACCATGGCACGGCTCCCCCGCCGGGTGCGCGACCTCGCCGTCCGCATCGCCGACCGCGACCTGGTCCAGCAGGCCAGCAGCCTGGCGTTCTTCGGCCTCGTGTCGGCCCTGCCGCTGCTGCTGCTGGGGCTCGCCCTGGTCGAGGCGGTCGCCGGCGAGCAGGCGTTGACGACGTTCCTGGAGCAGGCCAGCAGTTCCGGACCCGAGGGCAGCCGCCAGTTCCTCGAGCAGCTCGCCGAGCACGGCGGTTCGTTCACGTTCGTGACGCTCGTGCTCACGCTGTGGCCCGCGACCGCCTACGGCGCCGGCCTCCGTCGCGCCCTGCTGCGGGCCAGCGGCGAGCAGGAGACGGCACCCGGTCTGCGCGGACGGCTGCGGGCGGTCGGGCTCGTGCTGCTGCTGCCCGTCCTGCTGCTCGCCGGCCTGCCGCTGGCGTTCGTGCTGACCGGTCTGTCCGGCGACGGCGTCCTGACCACGGTGCTGGGCTGGCTGCTCGCGCTGGCCGCCGCAACCGGGCTCGGCGGCGTGGCCACGACGGCGCTCTACCGCGCGTTCGCGCCGGGCGACCTCGGCTGGCGCGACACGCTCACCGGCGCGCTGTGGACCGCCGTGAGCACGGCGGTGTTCTCGGTGGCGTTCGTGATCTACCTCAACGTCGCAGAGACCGAGGAACGCTTCGGTGGCGGCACGATCGCCCTCGTCGTGCTGCTCGGCGTGTGGCTCTTCGTCGCGAACATGCTGCTGCTCGCGGGCTACCACGCGGTGCTGGCCCTGGACACCCGACGCGACCCGTCGGCCACGGCGTGAGTCACCCGGTCGGCAGAGGCTCGTGACCCAGATCGCGCAGGAGTTCGCGGGCCCGCTCCAGGTCGGCCTCCGCCACCGCGACGACGTGCCCCTCGACCCAGTCGATGGAGGGGTAGACCGACGCCGGGGCGGTCATCGCCTCGATGCCGTGCACCCGCAGCGTCGTCACCAGCAACTCGGCGGCCGGCTGCGAGCCGAGCGCCACGACCGGCCGGTGTTCCTGCCGCTGGACCTGCTCGTACACGTGCGTCCCCTTCGACACCGGACAGGGTACGACGGTCGATCCGGTCGGGTGATCGCGCGACGGACGAGCGTTTGCGCAGTAGCGTGCGCCGGTCGCCGCCGCCGTCGGGCCGCCGGGCGACAAGGAACGCGGGTGGAGTCGATCAGCCGGTACCGGCGAGCGCTGGAGGGCCTGCTGGGCGTGCCCGCCACCGAGGGCAACGTCGTCGAGGTCCTGCGCGACGGCGTGGAGATCTTCCCCTCCATGCTCGAGGCGATCGACGCCGCGGAGCGGACCGTCGACCTGCTCACGTTCGTGTACTGGCAGGGCGAGATCGCGGAACGCTTCGCCCGCTCCCTGTGCGACCGGGCCAAGGCCGGCGTGCGCTGCCGGGTCATCCTCGACTCCCTCGGCGCGAGGCACGTGCAGAACGACCTCGTCGAGGCCATGGAGGAGGCCGGCGTCCTGCTGCACTGGTTCCGGCCGTTGCTGCCCGGGTCGGACCCCGGTCACCGCACGCACCGCAAGGTGCTGATCTGCGACGAGCAGGTGGCCTTCACCGGCGGCATCGGCATCGCCGACGAATGGGACGGGTCCTCCGACGACGGCACCGGCTGGCGCGAGACGCAGATCCGCCTGCGCGGTCCCGTGGTCGACGGCCTGCGCGCCGCGTTCGTCGACGACTGGCTGGACGCCGATCACCTGCTCTTCGACGACCACGACCGCTTCCCCGACCAGCCGCAGGACGGCACCACCACCGCCATGGTGGTCCGGGGTGAGTCCGAGCACGGCTGGTCCGACGGTGCGCTGCTGCGGCGCGCGCTCCTGGACCTCGCGGAGCGGCGGGTCCGGATCACGACGGCGTACCTGGCGCCCGACCCGGCCATGATCGAGGCACTGACGCGTGCGGCCGGGCGGGGCGTGCAGGTCCAGATCCTCCACCCCGGGCCGCAGACGGACAAGGAGATCGCCCGCCTGGCCGCCGAGCACGTCTACGACGACCTGCTGGAGGGCGGCGTCGAGCTGCACGAGTTCCAGCCCACCATGCTGCACGCCAAGGTCCTGACCGTGGACGGCCTGCTCTCGGTCGTCGGCTCGTCGAACCTCAACACCCGTTCGCTGTCCCACGACGAGGAGGTGGACGTGGTCATGTTCGACGAGCAGATCACCGCGCAGCTGGACGCCCACACCGACCAGGACCTCGAGCGCTGCGAGCCGGTGGACCCGGAGAACTGGAACGACCGCTCCCCGGCGCGGTGGGCGCCGCAGAAGCTGGTCGGCCTCATCCAGCACTGGACCTGAGCGGCGTCACGCCTTCGGGTCGCGGTCCACGAACGGCGGGCGAACCACCTCGAACGGCACGGCGGTGCCGCGCACGTCGACCACGACCTCCGCACCGGGCTCCACCTCGGCGTCCAGCAGCGCCAGGCCGATCCCGATGCCCGCAGTCGGCGAGAACGACCCCGAGGTCACCCGACCCACCGCGCGGTCGCCGTCCAGCACCGTCATCCCGGCGCGCGGCGGTCGCCGCCCGCTGCCGCGGAGCCCCCACAGCCGCCGGGCGGGGCCGGCCGCCTTCGCCGCGACCAGCGCGTCCCGGCCGACGAAGTCGTCGCGGTCGAGCTTCACGGCCCAGCCCAGCCGGGCCTCGCCCGGCAGCACGTCGACGGACAGGTCGTTGCCGTGCAGCGGGTAGCCCATCTCCAGGCGCAGCGTGTCGCGCGCGCCCAGGCCGCAGGGGGTCGCCCCGGCGGTCAGCAGAGCGTCCCAGAGCCCTTCCGCACGGGCCGCCGGCACCAGCAGCTCGGCGCCGACCTCACCGGTGTAGCCGGTCCGGCAGACCAGCACCGGTGCATCGCCCATGGGCACCTCCAGGATGCCGAGGTGGGGCACGTCGGCCGGGTCGAGGTCGTTGCCGAGGGACTCGAATGCCACGCGGACGGCGTCCAGTGAGTCGGGTCCCTGCACGGCCAAGATCGCCCAGTCGGCGCTCTCGTCCGTGATCCGCACGTCCCGGTCCGCGCCGCGTTCGCGCAGGCGCTGCACGACGGCGGCGGTGTTGGCGGCGTTCGGGATCGCGAGCCACCGGTCGGCCGCCAAGCGGTAGACGATCAGGTCGTCGACGATGCCGCCGCGCTGGTCGCAGCACAGCGTGTACTGCGATGCGCCGTCGCCGAGCCGGCGGGGATCGTTGGTGAAGCTCGCCGCGACGGTGGGCTGTGCGTCCGGACCCTCGACCCAGACGGTGCCGAGGTGCGACACGTCGAAGACCCCGACCTCGCGGCGCACGGCCTCGTGCTCGGCGACGGTGCCCGCGAACTGCAGCGGCATGTCCCAGCCGGCGAACGGCGCCAGCTTCGCGCCGGCGGCGCGGTGGCGGGCGGTCAGCGGGGTCGGGCGGGGGTCGCTCATCCGGACTCCTGGCGGCGCAACTCGGGCCGGCCACCGTAGTCCGGCGGACGGTCGGTCGGTCGTCTGCAGGTCCCTGCCGGTGTCCGCTAGGTTCGGGCCCACGCGCGTGCCCGCGACGACGTCCCACGACGACGTCCCACGGGCGCCACCGGTCGCCACGCGACACGTGCTCGCGAGGTGTTCGAAGCTCCCACCCGGGGGGAGCCCGCCGCTTCTCCCGCCGCCCGTCCCTGCGGCACACCCCCGTCGCCGCGAACACGAGGAGACCCGTCACGTGGCCACTGAGGTCGAACTGCCCCAGCTGGGCGAGTCCGTGACCGAAGGTGTCATCACCGCCTGGCTCGTCGAGGTCGGTGACGAGATCCAGGTCGACCAGCCGATCGTGGAGATCTCCACCGACAAGGTCGACACGGAGATCCCCTCCCCCGTCGCCGGCACCGTCCAGGAACTGCGCGCCGAGGTGGACGACACCATCGAGGTCGGCCAGGTCATCGCCGTGATCGGCGAGGGCGCCGCCGCCGGTGGTGACGACGCGGGCGACCAGGACAGCGGTGAGCAGGCGTCGGACGACGAACGGGTCGCGCCGACCCCGGAACCCTCCGGCAGCGGGCAGGACGCCGCCGCCCAGGGCGCGCCCGCGTCCGGGGGTGCGGAGTACGTCGGCGGCGCCGAGGGCTCGCCGTCGGGCCCCACCGGCGGCGAGCAGCCGTCCGGGCAGCGGATCCAGCGTGGCGACGACCACGACTTCGACGTGATCGTGCTCGGTGGCGGCACCGGCGGCTACTCGACGGCCCTGCGCGCCGCGCAGCTCGGGCTGTCGGTCGCGCTGGTGGAGAAGGACAAGGTCGGCGGTACCTGCCTGCACTGGGGCTGCATCCCCACCAAGGCCGTCCTGCAGACCGCCGAGGTCGCGGAGTTCGCCCAGGAGGCGGCCGACTTCGGCGTGACGCTCGACTACCAGGGCATCGAGGTCAAGGCCCTCAACGAGCACAAGGACGCCGTGGTCGACAAGATGTGGCGTGGCCTGCAGGGCGCGCTGAAGGGCCGCCAGGTCGAGACGCTGCACGGCACCGGCAAGCTCACCGCCCAGGACACGGTCGAGGTGGCGCTCGACGAGGGCGACACCCGCACCATCAAGGCCCCGGCGATCGTGGTCGCGACCGGCTCGGCGCCGCGTGAGCTGCCGTTCGCCCCGTTCGACGGCAAGCGGATCATCTCCTCGGACCACGCGCTGCACCTGACGAAGCTGCCGAAGAAGGCCATCGTGCTGGGCTCGGGCGCCGTCGGCATGGAGTTCGCCACCGCCTGGAACGCCTTCGGCGTCGACGTCACGATCGTGGAACTGGAGAACCGCCTGCTCCCGCTCGAGGACGCCGACTCCTCCAAGGAGATCGAGCGGGCGTTCCGCAAGCGCGGGATCACCGCGCTGACCGGCGCCAAGCTCTCGGACGTGGAGACCACCTCGCGCACGGTCAAGTGCAAGGTGGAGACCAAGAAGGGCGTCGAGGAACTCAAGGCCGACCTGCTGCTGGTCGCCGTCGGCCGGCGCACGGTCACGGAGAACGCCGGGCTCGAGGACGTCGGCGTCAAGCTGGACGACCGCGGGTTCGTGGCCGTCGACGAGTACTGCCGCACCAGCGTGGACGGCATCTGGGCCGTGGGTGACGTCATCCCGACGCTCGGGCTCGCCCACGCGTCGTTCGCCGAGGGCTTCCTCGTCGCCGACCAGCTCGCGGGGCTCGAGGTGCTGCCGGTCGACTACAAGGGCGTGCCGCGGGTGACGTACTCGCACCCCGAGGTCGCATCGGTCGGCTACACCCAGCAGCAGGCCGAGGACGCGGGCTTCGAGGTCGTGACGGAGAAGTACCCGTTCCAGGCCCTCGGCCGGGCCGCCATGGCCAAGGCGACCGGCATGGTGAAGCTGATCGCGGAAAAGGACGACGACGCCGAGGGCGGCGCCGGCCGGGTCCTCGGCGTGCACATCGTCGGTCCGCGTGCGACCGACCTGATCGGCGAGGGCCAACTGATCTACAACTGGGAGGCGCTGCCCACCGACGTGGCGCACCTCATCCACGCACACCCGTCGTTCAGCGAGGCGATCGGCGAGGCGCACCTCGCGCTGGCCGGTCGCGCGCTCCACGGCTGACACCGATCGACCAACGTCCGCCGCCCACTGCGACGACGGCGGACCCCATACCGCACAGGAGAGCACCCGTGGCCGAGGTGGAGCTGCCCCAGCTGGGCGAGTCCGTCACCGAGGGCGTCATCACCGCCTGGCTGGTCGAGGTCGGCGACGAGGTCGACGTCGACCAGGCGATCGTGGAGATCTCGACCGACAAGGTCGACACGGAGATCCCCACGCCTGTGGCCGGCACCGTCCAGGAACTGCGGGCCGAGGTCGACGACACCATCGAGGTCGGGCAGGTCATCGCCGTGATCGGCGAGGGCGCGTCGACCGGTGGTGACGACGCCGGCGCGGACGACGCCGGCGAGGACACCGCGGAGGCCGAGGCTCCTTCGCCGGCCGAGGAGGCGGACGCCTCGGAGACGTCCGACGAGGACACCGCAGCAGACGAGTCGGCGCAGCCGGCCCCGGCGCAGGCCGCGCAGCCGGCCCCGTCCGCGCAGGGGGGCAACGGCGAGGTCCGCGGTGAGAAGGCGCTGACCTCGCCGCTGGTGCGCAAGCTGCTGCGCGAGGCCGGGCTCTCGACGAAGCAGGTGCGGGGATCCGGACCGGGCGGTCGCATCACCCGCGAAGATGCCGAGCGCGCCATCGCCAGCGGCGGTGAGGGGCAGCCCGCCGCCGGCCAGGCCGCGCCGGCCGACGGCCAGGCCGCGCCGCCGGCGGCGGCGCCGCAACCCGCTGCCGCACCGGTGCCGCCACCACCGCTGCCGGCCGCCGCACCCGGCCGCAAGCGTCCCGAGGCCTCGCCGCTGACGGTCGACTTCGGCGGCCAGCGCGAGGTCACCCAGGACCTGTCGCGGGTCCGCAAGGCGACCGCGAAGGCCATGATGACGGCGATGCAGACCACCGCGCAGCTGACGGCCGCGGTCGAGGTCGACGTCACCAACATCATGAACCTGCGCGCCGCCTACAAGGACGCGTTCAAGGCCAAGGAAGGCGTCAGCCTCTCCCCGCTGCCGATCATCTCGCGGGCGGTCTGCATGGTGCTGCCGCGCCACCCGGCGCTCAACAGCTCCATCGACACCGACGCCGGGACGGCCACGTTCCGCAACTACATCAACCTCGGCATGGCCGTGGACACCGAGGCCGGGCTGCTGGTCCCCAACATCAAGGACGCCCAGGACCTCACCGTCCCGGGGCTGGCCCGCCGCATCGGTGACATCGCCAGCCGGGCCCGCTCGAAGAAACTGCAGCCCGACGACATCCAGGGCGCGACGTTCACGATCACCAACACCGGCTCGCGCGGCACCCTGTGGGACACGCCGATCTTCACGCCGCCGCAGGTCGCCATCCTGGCCACCTGCGCGATCGAGAAGCGTGCGGTGGTGATCTCCGACCACTACGGCGACTCCATCGCGATCCGCTGGATGTCCTACCTGTGCCTGTCCTACGACCACCGGATGGTGGACGGCGCGGACACGGCCCGGTTCCTACAGGACCTCAAGTACACGCTCGAGACCCACGACTTCGCGTCGGAGCTCGGGCTCTAGGAGCCCTCGTGGACGACGTTCACGTCTCCCGGCGCCCCGCCCTCGACCCGCACGACCTGCGGGCCGACGGCGGGGCGCCGCTGTCGGTCGTGCGGCCCGGGACGGTCCCCTACCCGACGGCCTGGGACTGGCAACGCCGGCTCGCGAGCGCGCGGGCGGACGGTTCGCTGGCGCGCGACCTGGTGTTCCTGCTCGAGCACCCGCCGGTCTACACGCTGGGGCGGCGGGCGGACCGCTCCAACGTGCTGTTCGACGACGCCACGCTGCGGCAGCGCGGCATCGAGGTCGTGCCCGTCGACCGCGGCGGCGACGTGACCTATCACGGGCCCGGCCAGCTGGTCGGCTACCCGATCCTGCGACTGTCCGGCATGCGGGTGGTCGACTACGTCCGGGCCCTGGAGGAGATCCTCATCCGGGCGCTCGCCGACGTGGGCGTGACCGGCGAACGCTCGACGGGCTACACCGGCGTCTGGGTCGGCGATCAGAAGGTGGCCGCCATCGGGGTCCGGGTCTCCTCGGGCCGGGTGACCACCCACGGCTTCGCGCTGAACGTGCACCCCGACCTGGCGGACTTCACCGGCATCGTGCCGTGCGGCATCAGCGACCGCGGCGTGTGCTCGCTGGCCAGCCTCGGTGTCGACGTGACCGTCGCCGACATGGCAGACCGGGTCGAGGCGGCGATGGCCGAGGTGCTCGGCGCTACCCTCGAACCGGCGTCCCTGGACGCCCTTTCTCCCCTCTCGTCGAAGGTCGCCTCGTGACCGACCGTCCCGTCATCCCACCCGGCGCGAAGACGCTCGCCGTCCTCGGACGCGAGCAGATCCAGCGGGCCGGCGTGGTGCGCAAGACGATCGACACCTCCCTGCCCGGCGGGCGCAAGCCCGAGTGGCTGAAGGTCAAGGCCAGCTTCGGTGACAACTTCAAGGACGTCACCAAGCTCATGGAGGGCCTGGAGCTCAACACCGTCTGCGCCCAGGCGCGCTGCCCCAACATCTACGAGTGCTGGGAGATGCGCGAGGCGACGTTCCTGATCGGTGGTGAGGACTGCACCCGCCGCTGCGGGTTCTGCCAGATCAAGACCGGCAAGCCCAAGGGCTACGACGTCGACGAGCCCCGCCGCGTCGCCGAGGCGGTCCAGCACCTCGGCCTGCGGTTCGCGGTCGTCACCATGGTGGCCCGCGACGACCTCGACGACGGCGGCGCGTGGCTGGTGGCGGAGACCATCCGCCAGATCCGTGCCCGCACCCCCGACGTGGGGGTCGAGGTGCTGCCCAGCGACTTCGGCTACGGCCACGACCCGATGAAGGGCGCCGCCGCCCTCGAGCAGGTCGTCGACGCGGAGCCGGACGTCTTCGCGTTCAACCTGGAGACGACCCGCCGGCTCTTCCCGGTGATCCGGCCCGCGTTCGACTACGACCGCGGCCTGGCGTTCCTCGGGCTGGCGCGCGAGCGCTTCCCCGCCACCACCGCGGTCAAGTCGAACATCATCGCCGGCATGGGCGAGACCGACGACGAGATCCGCGAGTGCATGCGCGACCTGCGGGCCGTCGGCGTCAACACGCTCACCATCGGGCAGTACCTGCAGCCCTCCGCCCAGCACCTGCACCTCGACCGTTACGTCACGCCGGCGCAGTTCGCCGGCTTCCGGGAGTACGGCGAGCAGGAGCTCGGCTTCGACCACGTCGAGTCGGGCCCGATGGTGCGCTCGAGCTACCACGCCGGTCAGCAGGCGATGGACGCCAACGCCTGGGCGCCCTCCCCCGGCCAGCCCGGCGCGCCCCTCCCCGTCGTCTGACGCGGGCGGACGCAGCTCAGAGCCAGCCGCGTTCGCGCGCCAGGTTGGCGGCCTCGACCCGGTTGCGGGCGTGCAGCTTGGCGATGGCGCGGGACAGGTAGTTGCGCACGGTGCCGTCGGCGAGGTGCAGCGCCGCGGCGATCTCGCTGTTGGGCCGCCCGTCGCCGGCCAGGCGCAGCACGTCACGTTCCCGGTCGGTCAGCGGGTCCTGGGCGTCCCACACCGCCACGGCCAGTTGCGGATCGATCACCCGCTCCCCCGCCGCCACCTTGCGCAGTGCACCGACCAGGTCGGCGATGGGCGCGTCCTTGAGCACGTAGCCCATCACCCCTGCCTCCATGGCCCGCCGCAGGTAGCCCGATCGCGCGAACGTGGTGACGATCAGCACCCGGGTCGGGCTCCCGATCCGGCGCAGTTCGGCGGCGACGTCCAGGCCAGTGCGTCGCGGCATCTCGATGTCGGTCAGCAGCACGTCCGGCGCGTGCTCACGCACGGCGGTCAGCGCGGCCTCGCCGTCCGCGACCGTCGCCACCACCTCGACGTCGGGTTCGAGGTCCAGCAGCGACGCGAACGCGCCCAGGACCATCGCCTGGTCCTCGGCGAGAACGACCCGCAGCCGCGCGGCCGGCTCCGGCCGGACGGCGGCCGTCGGCGTCCCGGCCGTCATCCGGCGACGTCCTGCGGGACGGTGACGACCAGGCGCGTCCCGGCGCCCGCCTCACGCTGCACGCGGCCGCCGATCGCGGTCATCCGCTCGCGCATGCCCCGCAACCCGTTGCCGTCCTCGCCCGGCGCGCCGGTGCCGTCGTCGAGCACTTCGAGGCGCACCTCGCCGTCCTGTTCCGTGAGCCGGATCGCGCACCGGTGGGCCCCTGCGTGCCGCACGACGTTGGTGACGCCTTCGCGCAGGGCGAGGCCCAGAGCCTGCTCGACCGACGGTGCGAGCCGGACGTCTGGGTCCAGGTCGACGACCAGGTCGACACCGACCCGCTCGAGCGCCTGCCGTGCGACCTCCGCCTCCTCGTCCAGGACGATCTGTCTCCACCCGGCGAGGGTGTCGCGGATCTCTCCCAGGGCGGCCCGGCCGACCCGCTCGATCTCCGACGCCTCGACGGCGGCGCGCTCCGGGTCCGTCGCGGCGAGCCGCTGCACCAACTGGGCGCGCACCACGATGCTGGTCAACGAGTGGCCGGTCAGGTCGTGCAGGTCACGGGCGATGCGTTCGCGTTCGGTCGCGGTGGCCAGGTGCTCGATGCGGGCGTTCTCCACCCGGAGGCGGGCCGCCTCGACGTCGCGCTCGCGGTCCTCGATGCAGGCCATCCCGACGATCCACACGAGCACGACCACCGGCAGGAACGTCACCAGGCGGAAGATCACGTCGGCCGGACTGATCAGCGCGAGCACGATGCTCAGCAGGCTGAGCCCCGTCAGCCACCGCAGCGCCTGACGCCGTGGCCGCGTGCTGCCGGCCGCGGCGGCGGCGTACACCAGGAACACCGAGGCGCCCACGTTGATGGTGAGCAGCGTGACGGCGAATCCAGTGGCGATCGTGGGCAGCCACCGTTGCAGGCGGCCCGGTCGGCACGCCGCGCGCACGAACACCACGGCGAACGCGACCGCCGCCGTGCCGGCGAGCGCCCAGTGCCACCAGCGTGTCCCAGGATCGAACGCGGGCTGCCACGCCAGCGACAACAGGTACACGAGGTACCAGTAGTTGGAGGCGCTACGCCGTTGGCGCGGCTGCGGTGGGGGGCTGCTCATGGCTTCGCCGAACGATACGCCACCCCCGCCGCCACCGCGCCCAGCACCGTGAAGGCGACCAGCGGCCAGACGTGGCCCGACGCGGACCCGACATCGATCTGCGCCAGCGCGAGCTGCGACAGGTGGTAGGTCGGCAGGACCGGCGCCAGGTACTCGCCCACGAACGCCGGCAGCTGCTCCAGCGGGATCCACAGCCCCGAGGCGACCGCCGCCGGGATGTAGATCGCGTTCAGGATCGCGGTCGTGGCGTTGGGCGTCGCGAGGAAGCCGACCGCCAGCGCCACCAACGCGAACGGCCAGGCCGCGGCGACCAGGACCGCCGACAGCCGCAGCCACGTCCCTGCCGCCATGTCGAGCGAGCCGAGTGCCGCCGCCACGCCGGTCATCGCCAGCAGCACCCCCAGGGAGTACGGCATGGTGGCCAGCACCTTGGCCAGCAGGGTCACCGGCAGGGGCGTCGCCGTGACCCGCTTGTGCCGCAGCCATCCCCGCTCACGGTCGTCAGCGACCCCGATGCCGGGGTTGAGCAGCGTGACGCCCAGCACCCCGAAGGTGCCGAACGTGGCCAGCATGCGCGTACCGACCGTGACGCCGCCGGCCTCCTCGCCGCCGTAGAGGCCGGCGAAGAGGGCGAAGAACCCGACCGGCATCGCGATGGAGAAGAACAGGCCGGTCGGCTCGCGCAGGATGCTCAGCAGTTCGTCGCGGACCTCGACGCGCAGCAGCCGGGCGAGCTGACGGAGCTCGCTGCCCGTCCGCGGGCGGGCGGTGACGTGGGTGGCGGTCATGCGGGCGTCTCCTCGAGGTCCAGTTCGCGTGGGTTGTCGGTCGTGCCGGTGAGGTGGAGCAGGGCCTGCTCGAGGCTGGCGCCCTCGACGCGCAGGTCGCGCAGCCCGGGATCGGCCGCGAGGAGGTCCCGGACCAGGTCCTCCATGTCGGTGCCGGTCAGCCGCACGAGGTCACCGGTGTGTCGGACGTCGGTCACCCCGCGCAGGCTGCGCAGTCGTTCCGCGTCGAGGCTGGTCCGCGCGGTGACGGTGCGGTCGGGCAACAGGGCGGCCAGTTCGGCAGGCGCCCCCTCGCCGACGACCCGGCCGCCGCCGAGGACGACGACGCGGTCCGCGACCGCGGCGGCCTCCTCGACGAGGTGGGTGGTGACGAGGATCCCGGTGCCGCGGTCACGCCGTGACTGCAGGGTGCGCCAGAAGGCGCGACGCGCACACACGTCCAGACCGACGGTCGGCTCGTCGAGCAGCAGCAGGTCAGGGTCGGCGACCAGGCCCATCGCGAGCTGCAGACGTTGCTGCTGGCCGCCCGACAGCTTGCCGGCGCGCCGTCCGTGCAACCCGGTCAGCTCAACCTCCTCGAGGACCGCGTCGGCCGCGGACGCCGGCACGGCAGCGCGTACGGCGGCACCACGCACCAACTCGCCGACCGTAAGGGTCCGGGGGAAGCCGATCGACTGCTGCACCACCCCGAGTCGACGGCGGGTGGCGGCCCGCCGCGGGTCGCCGCCCGCTACGCGGACGCCACCGGCCTGCACGGCCAGCAGGCCGGTCGCCAGGCCGATCAGCGTCGTCTTGCCGGCGCCGTTTGGGCCGAGCAGCGCCACGCACTCGCCGGGTTGGACCCGCAGGTCGACGCCGTCGACCGCGAGCGTGGTGCCGTAGCGGTGCCGCGCGGCGGTGATGTCCAGGACGGGTTCCACGTCGGTGACTCCATTCGTTCCTCGTCGCTGAGGACCATCGCCGCTGGCGCGCGACGGCGGCAGTCGCCGTCGTCAGGTACCGGCCGTGACAACTGTCACACGGGTCGGCCGGCCGATGTGCTCGGGCCTTCCGCCCCTGTGTCGACGACGCGCGCGGACGGACCTTGTGAGTGCGCCGCGGGCCGGGCCGCGACACCGGCCGGCACCGGCGACCCGGCACCGGCGGCGCGAGAGGAGGCCCGCCATGCGATCACTGTGGGAGTCGCACCGCACCACCGTCGCCTTCGGCATCGCCGTCACGACGCTCGTGCTGGGCGTGGGCGCCTTCGCGTTGCTCGACGCCGCACACCTCCACCCCGCCCGCGCGGTCGTGCTGGCGCTGCTGTTCGTCGTGTTCGCCAGCGCATGCACCGCCATCGTGCTGTTCGAGGAACGCCGACCGCGCACCGACGCCGACCGCCGCCGCGGGCGCACCGACGGCGCGGAGCCGGGCCGGCGCACCGCACCGACCGACCCACGCAGGAGGATCGACGTATGACCACGACCGCTGCCCCACGTCGCTCGGCGCCCCGGTCAGCGGGCCCGCCGCTGCGCTGGATCCGCCGCTTCACCGAGGGCAGCGCGGACCAGCGCTTCCTGCTCGGTGGCAAGGGTGCCAACCTCGCCGAGATGACCCGCATGGGCCTGCCGGTCCCGCCCGGGTTCACGATCACGACCGAGGCGTGCCTGGCGTATCTGAAGACCGGCGGGTTCCCGGACGGGCTCCTCGACGAGCTGCGCGTCGTGGTCGCCGAGCTCGAGGAGGAGATGGAGCTCGCGTTCGGCGCCGTCGGGGCGCCGCTGCTGTTCTCCGTGCGCTCCGGCGCCGCCTTCTCCATGCCGGGCATGATGGACACCGTGCTCAACCTGGGGTTGAGCCGCGACTCGCTGAAGGGCCTGGCCGCCAGGACCGGCGACCCCTGGTTCGCCGCCGACGCCTACCGCCGGCTGCTGGAGCTGTACGCCCACATCGTGCTGGACGTCGACGAGGACGTCCTGCACCGCGCGATGCGCGGCGTGCTGGACCTGTACGGGGCCAAGGACGCCAGCGCACTGGACCTGATCGGCCTGCAGGACCTGGTCGGCGTGCTGGAGGTCACCATCGCCGACCAGACCGGCGCGTCGTTCCCCGCCGACCCGTGGATCCAGTTGGAGCAGGCCATCGCGGCCGTGTTCCGCTCCTGGAACGGCCGGCGGGCGCGGGACTACCGCCGCGTCGAGGGGATCTCGGACGATCTCGGCACGGCCGTCAACGTGCAGGTCATGGTGTTCGGCAACGCCGGCATCGACTCCGGCACGGGTGTCGCGTTCACCCGCGACCCCGCCACCGGCGAGCGGCAGGCCGTCGGCGACTTCCTGCTCAACGCCCAGGGCGAGGACGTCGTCGCGGGCGTGCGCAACACCGAACCGCTGCACCAGCTCGCGACCCACTTCCCGGACTGCGCCGCGCAGCTGCACGAGGTCATGGAACGCCTCGAACAGCACTACCTCGACATGTGCGACGTCGAGTTCACCATCCAGCACGGCCGGCTGTTCATGCTGCAGACCCGCGTCGGCAAGCGCACGGCGCTCGCCTCGCTGCGCATGGCCGTCGAGATGGCCGACGAGGGCCTGATCGACCGGGCGACGGCCGTGCGCCGCTTCCGTCCGGACGAGCTCGAGCGGCTGCTGCACCCGCGCTTCGACCCGGCGGCCGACGTGCAGGTGCTCACCAAGGGGCTCCCGGCGTCGCCGGGCGCCGCGTCCGGCCGCGTCGTGTTCGACGCCGACCGGGCCGAGGCGCTGGCCAACGCCGGTGAGGACGTCCTGCTCGTGCGGACCAACACCTCCCCGGCCGACTTCCACGGCATGGTCGGCGCCAAGGGCATCCTCACCAGCCGCGGCGGCCTCGTCAGCCACGCCGCGGTGGTGGCCCGCGGCATGGGCAAGCCGGCCGTGTGCGGCGCCGAAGACCTCGTCATCGACTGGCACGGCCGGTACGCGACCATCAACGGCGTGCACATCGAGCCGGGCGACCTGCTCTCCATCGACGGCACCACCGGCGAAGTCGTGCTCGGCCGGGTCCCGGTGCTGCCACCGGCGGCCCCGCCGGAGCTCGACCGGCTGCTCGGCTGGGCGGACGAGCTGCGTCGCATGGCCGTGTTCGCCAATGCCGACACCGCGGCCGACGCGGCCACGGCGCGCGCGGCGGGGGCCGCGGGCGTCGGGCTGTGCCGTACCGAGCACCAGTTCCTCGGCGACCGGCTGCACCTCGTGCAGGCGGTGATCCTCGCCGACGACGAGGCGGCCCGCCGGCCAGCGCTCGCGGCTCTGGAGGAGGTGCAGGAGCGCGACTTCGTCGAGCTGCTGGCGGCGATGGACGGCCTGCCCGTGACCGTGCGCCTGCTCGACCCGCCGCTGCACGAGTTCCTCCCGAACGTCGAGGAACTGCTCGTCGCCGACGCCAGGGGCGAGCTGCGCGGCACGGAACGTCGGCTGCTGGAGGCCGCCCTCGACTGGCGCGAGGTCGACCCGATGCTCGGCATCCGCGGGGTCCGGCTCGGGCTGCTGCTACCGGGGCTGTACGCGACCCAGGTCCGGGCACTGCTGCGCGCGGCCGCAGCGCGCCGGCGCGCGGGCGGCGACCCTCGGGTACGCATCATGATCCCGCTGGTGATCGGTACCGGCGAGCTGTCGGCCGCCATCGCGCTGGTCCGGGAGGCGGCCGCGGCCGTCACCGCGGAGATGGGCGAGGAGATCCCCTTCGAGGTCGGCGCCATGCTGGAGACCCCGCGCGCCGCGCTGCTGGCCGGCGAGCTCGCCCCGCTGGTCGACTTCTTCTCCTTCGGCACGAACGACCTCACCCAGATGACGCTGGGGTTGTCGCGTGACGACGTCGAGGCGCGCCTCATGCCCTACTACCTGGAGCACGGCCTGCTGGCCGCCGACCCGTTCCGCACGCTGGACGCCTCGGGGGTCGGCGAGCTGGTGCGGCTGGCGGCCGAGCAGACCAAGCAGGCCGCTCCGTCCGTGGAGCTGGGGGTCTGCGGCGAGCACGGCGGTGACCCGGACTCCATCGCGCACTTCCACCGGTACGGCCTCGACGAGGTGTCGTGCTCGCCGGGCCGGGTGCTCGTCGCCCGGCTGGCGGCCGCCCACGCCGCGTTCACGGAGGCCGACGCCGACCGCGACCGGTGATGCTGTCAGACCGCCCGGAGCGGCCGGCGCCTTGCGCCCGGCCGCTCCGCGGCCCATGCCGGCCGCGTGCGGACGTGGCCCTCAGGCGCGACCGTCCCCGTCGGCTTCCACCAGCGGACGGTCGGCCTCGTCGGTCGGCAGCAGCTCGGCCAGCTCGTTGGGCGCCCCCGTGTCGCCCTGCTTGGAGGCCCGGACCGCCCGCTCGAGCTTGCTCTCCGGCGGTACCGGCATCCGGTAGGGCGCGGCGTCGGCGGTCCCCACCGCGACCGGCTGCTCGGTGCGGAGCCAGACGGTCCGCTGCGCGAACGGGATCTCCACCTCGGCGGCATCGAACGCGTTCTTGATCCGTCGGCGCAACTCGCGGCCGATGGCCCACTGCTCCCCCGGCTTGGTCTTGATCACCAGCCGCAGGTCCACGCTGTCGGTGCCCAATGCCTGCACGCCCCACACTTCGGGCTCGTCGAGGAAGATCTCCTGGTAGTCCGGCTCGTGCGCCATCTCGCGGGCGACCCGCTGGATGAGCTCGCGGGCGACGTCGATGTCGGTGCCGTAGGCGACGCTGACGTCCAGCAGCGCCCGCGCCCACTCCTGGCTCATGTTCCCGACCCGCCGGATCTCGCCGTTGGGTACGTGCCAGAGCGTGCCCTCGACGTCGCGGATGCGGGTGCTGCGAAGCGTCACGCCCTCGACCACCCCGGTCGCCTCGCCGACGTTCACGACGTCGCCGACGCCGTACTGGTCCTCGATGAGCATGAAGACGCCCGACAGGAAGTCCTTCACCAGGTCCTGTGCACCGAAGCCCAACGCGATGCCGATGATCCCGGCGCCGGCGATCAGTGGGCCGAGGCTGATACCGAACGTGCCGAGCGCCATGGTGATCGCCACCACCCAGACGACCACGCCGATGACGCTGTTGGCCAGCGCGCCGAGTGCGTCGGCCCGCTGCGCGCGGCGCAGGGAATAGTGGGCGCGGCCCTCCTGCGGTGCGACCGCTCCACCTCGGCGTCGGCTCCGCGGCTCGTCCGGCCGCTTCGCGCGGGCGATCGCACGCCGCAGGCCGCGGCGCAGGAACCACAGCAGGGCCCAGGCGAAGACCAGGATGAGCGTGATCTGGATGGCAGGCTCGACGGCATTCTCGATGACGCCGATTGCCCAGTCCGGCAGGTCGGTGTTCTCGCCGAGCCACTCGGCCATCGGGCGCTCCACCGCGTCCGGGTCGCGTAGCGGCACCTCGGCAGGCTCGGCGCCGGTGTCACCGCCCGTGACGGCGTCCGTGGCCGGGTCCTGGGCGAGCAGCAGCCGGTCGTCCATGTGCGCGGCTCCTTCGGGGATCGGCCCGGCAGGCTACTGCCGGGCTTCCCACCAACCTCCAGCGACGGAGACAGGCGCGCGGACGGAACCGACGCCCGCGCGGCCGGAACCGTCGCCTGCGCGACCGTGCCCGCCCCCGACCCGTGCGCCGCCGGCACGTCACTGCGCAGCGGCACCGGACGGCCGACCGGACGAGCGCCGATCGCCCGCGAGCAGTTAACACCCGCGTAACGTCCGGGACACGGCGGTGACGCAGCTACTTCGTAGCGTCTCCATCCGGAAGGAAGCGCGGACCGTTCGCGATCCGCACCGGGCGGGGCGCCCTCGCCGAGCCCAACCGCGGCCGCTGCGCGTCGCGGACCGGCCGTGTCGGTCGGGGGCGCCCCGCCCCCTTCCGAACGCCGCGAGCGACGCCGTGTCCGGCCGCTGGCACCGGTGACCGTCCACCGCAGACCGATCAGCCAAGGAGCGAGAAGTTGGGTAGCTCACCGCAATCCCCCCAGGACGTCCTGGACCTGTTGATGAACGACGGCTACGAGTTCGTCGACCTGCGTTTCATCGACCTGCCGGGCGTCACGCAGCACACGACGTTCCCCGTCACCAACATCGACGCGGACACCTTCGAGAACGGCATCTACTTCGACGGGTCGTCCGTGCGCGGTTTCCAGGGCATCCAGGAGTCCGACATGCTCCTGCTGCCGGATCCCTCGACCGCCTTCGAGGACCGGTTCCGGGCCCGCAAGACGCTGGTGATGTACTGCCACATCCACGACCCGATCACGGGCGAGGCCTACTCCCGCGACCCGCGCAACGTCGCCCGCAAGGCCGAGGCCTTCCTCGCCTCCACCGGCATCGCCGACACCTCCTTCATGGGCCCGGAGGCCGAGTTCTTCATCTTCGACTCGGTGCGCTTCGACTCGCAGGGTCACACGTCGTTCTACGAGGTCGACTCCGTCGAGGGCGCCTGGAACACCGGCCGACACGAGGACGGCGGCAACAAGGGCTACAAGCCGCGCACGAAGGGTGGCTACTTCCCCGTCCCGCCGATGGATCACTTCACCGACCTGCGCTCCGAGATGGTTCACAACCTCGAGGCGTTCGGCATCCAGACCCAGCTGCACCACCACGAGGTCGGCTCCGGCGGGCAGGGCGAGATCGGCATCGAGTTCGACACGCTGGCCAAGATCGCCGACAAGCTCATGACCTTCAAGTACGTGGTGAAGAACACCGCGCACACCCACGGCAGGACCGTCACGTTCATGCCCAAGCCGATCTTCGGCGACAACGGCTCCGGCATGCACACCCACCAGTCGCTGTGGAAGGACGGCGAGCCGCTGTTCTTCGACGAATCCGGCTACGGCCAGCTCTCCGACACGGCCCGCTGGTACATCGGCGGCCTGCTCGCGCACGCCCACTCCGTGCTCGCCTTCACCAACCCGACCACCAACTCCTACCGACGCCTGGTGCCCGGCTACGAGGCGCCCGTCAACCTCGTGTACTCGGCCCGCAACCGCTCGGCCGCCGTCCGCATCCCGGTGTCGGGCGACAGCCCCAAGGCCAAGCGCATCGAGTTCCGCGTGCCGGACCCGTCGTGCAACCCGTACCTGGCGTTCGCCGCGATGCTCATGGCCGGCCTCGACGGGATCCGCAACAAGATCGAGCCGCCGGACCCGGTCGACAAGGACATCTACGACCTGCCGCCCGAGGAACTGCGCAACCTGCCGTCGGTCCCGCGGTCGCTGGAGGAGGCGCTGGCCGGTCTCGAGGAGGACCACGAGTTCCTGCTCGAGGGCGGGGTCTTCACCGAGGACCTCATCGAGACCTGGATCGAGTACAAGCTCGACAGCGAGGTGGCGGCGGTCGCACTCCGCCCGCACCCCCACGAGTTCGAGCTCTACTACGACATCTGACCAGCACGTCAGGAGCAGGCTTCGGACCGGGTTCGGGAGCCTCCCGCTGCCTGCTGCTCCGACATCGGTCCGACACGAGGGCCGAGCGCGGCGTCCATCGCGGACCGCGCTCGGCCCTCGTTCGTGCGTTCGAGGCCGCCCGGAGCGGCCGAGCCGTCAGCCGCTAGAAGGCGCGCCAGGCGTCAGGGAGTTGCGGCCGTCGCCGGCGGGGCGTCGCGTACAACTCCTCGAGCCGTGCGGCCACGACCGGGGGCGCGTGCTCCGCTTCTACGTAGGCTCGCCCGCGCTCAGCCACCCATTCCCGCCGCCGTCGGTCCGAGACCAGTTCGGCCAGGACGTCACCGAACGTCTCCGGGTCCGCGGACACGACCGGCAGGTTCGGATGCCGCTCGCGAACCTCGTCGCGTATCCGTGCGACGGCGACCTTGCCCATCGCCATCGCCTCGAGCGACAACACGCCAGCGTCGCCGCCCAGCACCTTCTCGACGACGATGTCCGCGTCCGCCATCGCCTCGAGCAGTTGGCCGTGCGAGGCATTCTCGACCAGGCGGAACTCGAACCGACCCGATCGGCGGGCGACCTCGACGCCCTGTTCGATGAAGGCGGTCCCCTTGGTGGCCCGCCGCCGGGTCGCATGGAGGACCACTGGCCGACGTCGCCGCCGCAACCCGACATGCCGGTAGGCGTCCGGATCGACCGGCTTCGGCACGTAGATCGCGTCGGGCGCGTAGGGCAGGTCGAGCACGCTGCCGACGGTCATGTGGTCGGCGTAGGCGGACACCAACTCGAGCCGGGCCTTGATCCGGGCTTCGTCACACGGGATGTCGGCGTGGTTGTAGAACGACCAACGATCATCCGCGGCGTGGTGGCTGGCGAGCCGGATGTCGGAACCGTGGAACGTGAAGACGAGCCGTTTCCCGAGGCTGCTGAGCAGCGGCAGGTCCCACATCGCGGGTAGCTGGCGCCGGCCGGCGACCAGCGTCCTCGGACCATGGAAGTGGAAGATCTCGAAGCCGGCTTCGAGCGCCTCGTTCAGGCAGTCGAGGTAGGGGCCGGGCTCGCGTCCGACGTCGAAGACCCGGTCGAGCGGGAACCCATTCGGGCTCGGCCCGTGGTTCCACACCTCGACGTGGTGCCCCCGACCGCGCAGACCTCGAGCCATGGCCCAGGCGATGTTGGCGATGTTGCTCGGGGCCTGGAGCACCCGCATCGGCTTTCCCTCACGCCTCTCCGCCGCCGCAGCGTAGTCGCGCCCAACGCGAGTGCGTGGGCGCTGCGGCGAACGGTGAGCGCCGCCAGGGTCGCACCCGACCGCTGCAAGCCCTACCACTCACGACAGCGCTGGAGCCTCGTCGGGCGAAACCGATGGTCTGTCGTCGCGGTCACCGCGTTGCTGACGGCCGTCGCCGGGCTGGACCTCGAAGACGGCTTTCGTCGACGTTTCTCCACAGCTCACGAGCAACCCATCCGGGCCATGTCACACGCATCGCCGATACTGGGCCGATGCTTCGCACCGTCCCCACTCCGTCGCTGTCGGCCGCTCCGGCCGGCCGCTACCGGGCTGCCGGTGGGGCCGCGCGTCGGGGGGCGCGGCCGCACACGGTCGGGCGGGTGCTGGCGGCCGATCACGGTGCCGGCTACTCCACCGCGACCGACGGCTCGGCGCCTGCCACCCGCCCCGCACCCGTCGAGCCGGTGGACGTCGCCGACGGTGCGGATGCGTTTCCGGTGTTGGCGGAGGTGCCGGGGCTGGCCGGGATGCTCGACGAGCTGCGCCTGGTCGATCGGCTGCTCGCGTCGGTGCTGGACACGATCATCCAGCTCCAGGACAGCTCCGCAGTCGAAACCGTCACCGGGGTGCCGTTGGAGCAGTGGCTGCTGAGCGAGGCCCGCCGCACGTCCGCGGATCGGCGGATGCTGCTGACCGCCGCCGACGTCCTGCGCCGGCTGCCCGGCCTCAAGGCCGCATTCGACCAAGCCCGGATCTCGTGGGCACAGCTGCGCATCATCGCGCTCGAAGTGCAGCGGCTGCCCCGCCGGCTCGACCCCCAGCTGGACGCTGCCGTCGACGAGCTGGTCGACCGGCTGGACCGCACGGACCCGGATGCCGTATCGGGGCTGGTTCGGTGGCTGGCCGCCGACCTCACCGCCGCCGACACCCCCGACGAGCCTGACGAGGAACCGGCGGAGATGCTGGTGCTCCAGCCGCGGCTCGACGGCACCGGCGGGAAGTTCTTCGGACAGGCCAACGCGGCCAACTTCGCGCTGCTCGAGGCCGCCACCGACCCGGGAAAGGCCGGCCCGGCCACCAAACCCGGGATCGGGCATGACCCGGATCCCAAGACGGTCCGACAGGCCGCCAAGGATCGTGGGCAGCGCCGGTTCGCCAAGCTCATCGACCTGCTCGACACCGCCGCCGGCGGTCAAGACGGGCGGGCGGGGGTCAAGGTGCTGGTCCGCATCCCGTTCGACACGCTGCTGGAGGCGGGCAGGTTGCCGGCCGAGGTGTTGACCCGGTTGGCTGGCGGCAAGCTGCGGCTCACGTCTGGGGCGGCGCGGCGGCTGCTCGACGAACGCGGCGCCGACCTGCGGACCGTGATCGTCGACGACGCCGGCCAGGTGCTCGGGGTCGGCCGTGCCCGCCGGTTCCCGCCCGGTTGGCTGTCCGACGCCGTGCTCGCAGTCCACGACACCTGTAGCGAACCCGGCTGCCACACCGCCGCGCTGGCCTGCGACATCGACCACGCCCGCCCCTGGCGCCCCGTCCGGCCCGGTGACCTACCGGGACGGACGGATATCGACCAGCTCGCGCCGCTGTGCCGGCCCACCAACCACACCAAAGATGCTGCCGGCTGGACCGTCACCCAGACCGCCGACGGCATCCGGGTCTGGCACCACCCCCGCAGCGGACTGCGGATCCGGACCCTGCCCGGCACCACCCGCATCCCGCTCCCACCCACAACTGTCGACCGCAGCGCGTCCGGCGGCACAGACCCGCCCACCCCACCTCGCGGCGGGCCAGCCGGCGGTGCCGACCCGCCCGCCGTGCCCGGTGGTACGGACCCGCCGGCCCCATCTGGCAAGCCGCGCATCGGCGGTGCCGACCCGCCCGCCGTGCCCGGCGACACGCCCAGCGCCGGCTGCGATCCACCCGCCGTTTCCGGGCTCACGCCGGTCGTCGATGACTCTGGCGACACCATCCCGTTCTGACGCGTGCCAACCGCAGCGCGGCCAGAACCGCATCTCCTACGTCGACTGCCCACCACGCCGAACCCGCCTCCAGCGGGACGTCGCGTGGTGGGCTCGACGTGCGCCCACCGGGTCACCACCCCGGGCGTCCTCGCCGGCTGCCACGCGCGCGCCCGCCGGGCTGCGACGGCGGACGAGGCGCCATCGTCAGCTCGTCGTGGCACGGACTAGCCGCCAGCGCTTGTGCGCCTCGCTCACCAGGATCACCAGCACCGCCACCAGCACGATCCGCGGCCACCCGGCGCCCGGGACGGGGGCGATCTGCAGCAGACGCTGCGTCGGGCCCCAGTACGTCGCGGCGAGATGGACCACCAGCGCGACGGCGGTCGCGACGAGCAGGAACGGGTTGCCGCGCAGGCCGCTGCGCAGGATCGATCGACGTTCCGACCGCACGTTGTAGACGTGGGCCGCCATCGCGACCACCAGAGCGGTCAAGGCCGCGCCCCGCGCGGCGTCCGGCTCGGCCGCGATGCCTCGTGCCCACGTGAACACCCAGAGGCTGCCGGCCGCCATCGTGACCCCGGTCAACACGGTGCGTACCCACAGCACCCGCGTGACCAGCCCCTCGGCCCGCGGGCGTGGTGGCCGGTCGAGCACGTCCGGCTCCCCGGGCTCGAATGCCAGCGCGACGTCCTGGACGCCGTTGGTGACGAGGTTCAGCCACAGCAGCGCGGCCGGCGCGTACGGCAGCGGCAGCCCGAGTGCGATGGAGGTGATGATGGCCACGATGGCCGCCACACCGGTCGACAGCAAGAAGTAGGTCACCTTGCGCAGGTTGTCGAAGACGACGCGCCCCTCTTCGACGGCATCGGCGATCGACACGAAGTCGTCGTCGGTCAGCACCATGTCGCTGGCCTCTCGCGCCACGTCCGTGCCGCTACGGCCCATCGCCACCCCGATGTCGGCCGCCTTCAGGGCCGGGCCGTCGTTCACCCCATCACCGGTGACGGCGACCACGTGACCGTGCGAACGCAGCGCTCGCACCACCCGCAGCTTGTGCTCCGGCGTGACACGGGCGAACACGTCGACGTCGCCGACACGAGCCGCGAGCGTGTCGTCGTCCATCACCGCGAGCTCCTGGCCGGTGACCACCTCGACGGCCGGAGTCATCTCGGCTGCGGGCGCGTCGCCGGCCCCGAGCGCGCCATCGACCGGCCGCGCCCGGCCGGCCGGGGTCGCGCCGCCGATTCCGACGTCCGCAGCGATGGCACGAGCCGTGGCCGCATGGTCGCCGGTCACCATGACGACGCGGACACCGGCCTGCCGGCAACGCGCGACGGCTTCGCGGACACCGTCACGCGGCGGATCCTGCATGCCCACCAGGCCGGTGAGCAGGAGTTCCTCGGCGGCGGGAGGCGCGTCCGGGTCGATGGCCCCGGCATCGACGTCGAGGCGACGCTCTGCGGTGGCGAGCACCCGTAGCCCGCGGCGCGCCAGCGCGTCCGCAGCGGCGAGGACCTCCTCCGCCACGAGTGGCGCCACACCTCCGGCGGCCCGTACGCCCGCACACCGCTCCAGTACGCGCTCAGGCGCACCCTTGCAGCGCAGCACGGGTCCGTGCTCGTCGACCACCACGTAGGCGTACTGGCGATCGGGTTCGAAGGGAACCGTGGCGAGCAGCGGGGCGGTGGCCCGTACGTCCTCGGGCGGCAGACCGGCTACGAACGCTGCCTCGAGCAAGGCCGACTCGGTGGGGTCCCCGACGTGCTCGACGATCGCCGCGTCGTGGACGACGAGGTCGGCCTCGTTGCTCAGCACCGCGGTACGCAGCGCGGCGGCGAAGCTGCCGTCGGCCGCCTCGGCGACCACCTCTGCCGCGGTCCGGACCGCTGGGTCGTCACCGGCGTCCGCCGTTGTACCGGCCACCGTGACGGGATCATGCATGGCGGCGCCGCCGAAGACGACGGTGCCGTCGGCGGTCCAGGCCCGGAGGACCGTCATCCGGTTCTGTGTGAGCGTGCCGGTCTTGTCCGACCCGATCACGTCCGTGCTGCCCAACGTCTCCACGGCCGGGAGCGACCGGACGATCGCCCGGCGGCGGGCCATGCGCCGCACGCCGAGGGCCATGGCGACCGTGAAGGCGACGGGCAGCCCCTCGGGGACGACGGCCACGGCCAACGCGACGGCGGTCCGGAACATCGTCGTCGCTGGCTCACCGAGCGCCACCCCGAGGGCGAAGGCCACCGCCGTCGAGGCGAGGACGACGACGCCGATGAGGTTGGCGAATCGTCGCAGTCGGCGCTGCAACGGTGTCTGCGGCTCGGCCTCGTCACGGATGCTCTCCGCGATGGCGCCCAGCTGCGTCCCGCTACCGGTCGCCGTCACGAGTCCGCGGCCCCGCCCACTCGCGACGACGGTGCCCATGAACGCCATGCAGGTGCGATCGCCGGTCAGCGCCGCCCCGTCGACGACGTCCGGCCGCTTTCGGGCCGGCAGGCTCTCGCCGGTGAGGAGCGACTCGTCGACCTCCAGGGCTTCGGTCCGGACGAGGCGCAGGTCGGCGGGCACCCGGGTGCCCGAGGTCAACAGCACGACGTCGCCGGGGACGAGTTCGGCGGCGTCCACCTCGCGTGTCCTGCCGCCACGGACGACGGTGGACCGGGGAGCGGCCAGTTCCATCAGCGAGGTGACGGCGCGGTCGGCGCGGTACTCCTGCACGAACCCGATGACGGCGTTGATGATCAGCACCGCCGCGATGACGGCCGCGTCGGCGTACTCCTCGATGATCACGGTGACGATCGCGGCGACGACGAGGATCGCGATCAGCGGGCTGCGGAACTGGTCCGCCAGCAGGGCTGCGATGCTGCGCCCCTCGGCGGCGGGAAGTTCCTTGCGGCCGCCGCTGGCAAGACGTCGCCCGACCTCGTCGTCGTCGAGGCCGGCCGTCATGGACGTGGCCAGTGCGACCTCCACCTCTTCCGGTGACCGCGCGTGCCAGGTCGGTGCGGCGTCGTCCGGGCTCGTGGATGCGCGCCCGGTGGTCCCGGTGCCGGCGGTCACCATGGCTCGCCGACCGGCACCCGGCTGACGGGAGCGACGGTGACGGTGGCACCGTGCAGCAACGGCTCGGCCTCCGTGCGTACGGACTGCCGTTGGCTGCCGGCCGCGAAGGTGACCCTGGCATGCTCGAACACGGCCGGGTCGACGACCACGGGCACGTGCAGAAGCGACGGCAGGGCCGGCAATGCGCCGGGCTCGAACTCCGGGAAGTGTGCCAGGACCTCGTCCTCGCTGGCCAGGCGGGCGTGCTTCTCGTCCAGCGCGTCACGCACGAGGTCGAGGTCGAGGCGGCGGGTCGCGGGGATCACGGCCAGGGCCGGCCCGGTCTCCAGTTCGAGGACGAGCACCTTCAGGACCTCGTCGGCGTCCAGGGCGAGCGAGCGCGCCTCGGCGAGCGCGCTCGCGGCCGGCGCATGTGGGAGGAACTCGAACCGCACGCCCAGACGTTCCAGGTGTTCGGTCACCATCGACATCGCGGCACCTCCTCGGGGCTCGCCTCCCACGTTCCGGAGCGCACCGGAACCCACCCAGAGGCGAAGGTCATGGCCGCACCTGCAGGACGGCCGCGCCGGCGAACCGGTCGTTGGCGAGGTCGTCCAACGCGACGTCGGCAGCCTCGAAGGGGTACGGGCGCACGGTCGCGTGCACCCCGATGCGCTCCGCCAACGCGAGGAACGCCTCGCCATCGGCGCGGGTGTTCGCCGTCACGGAACGAAGCTCGCGTTCCTGGAACAGGTGCCGTTGATAGTCGAGCGGCGGGATTTCGGTGACGTGGATGCCAGCAAGGGAGAGCACCCCACCACGGTCGAGGCTGGCGAGCGCCTGGGGGACCAGGTCACCGGCCGGCGCGAAGGAGATCGCGGCGTCGAGCGACACCGGCGGGTGCTCCCCGGCCTCGCCGACCCAGATGGCGCCGAGCTCCGTGGCCAGCTGTCGCGCCGCCGCACCGCGGGTGACGACGTACAGCTCCGCGCCCATCGCCAGGGCGACCTGGGCGGTCAGGTGCGCGGAGCCGCCGAACCCCCACATCCCGAGGCGGTCACCGGGACGGAAGCCCGAACGCCGCAGTGCCCGGTAGCCGATGATGCCCGCACAGAGCAGCGGCGCCGTCTGCTCGTCCGGACGCTCACGCGACAACCGGTAGGCCCATCCCTGTGGGGCCAGCACCTGCTCGGCGTACCCGCCGTCATGGGTCCAACCGGTGAACTGCGGGACGACGCACAGGTTCTCCGCGCCGCGGCGGCAGGGCCGGCACGACCCGCACGTGTGGCGCAGCCACGCGACGCCGACGCGATCGCCGATCGCGAACCGCTCCGCTCCCGGTCCCAGCCGGTCGACGTGTCCGACGACCTCGTGCCCGGGCACGACGTGCGGATGCACGGTCGGCAGGTCGCCGTCGACGACGTGCAGGTCCGTGCGGCACACCCCGCACGCGTCGACGCGGACGCGCACCTGGCCGGGACCCGGCTCGGGGTCCGGCCGCTCGACCAGCCGCAACCCGCGGCGGGTGTCGGCCTCCTCGTGATCGACGATCCAGGCCCGCACGTCGCGTCCTTTCGCCGTGTCCACCGGCTCGACGGCCCCGGGACGCCGCTCCCCCGGGACGCCGGTTTCCCGGATCGGCGGCGATCAGCGACCGGTCGGCGGGGTGGCGTCGTGCCGGATCTCCGCGTCCGCTCCGGGCGAGATGATGCTCTCGTGTCCGTCGGACCAACGCACCAGGTAGGGCGGCTCGCCGTCGCGGCCATGGACCTCGAGGATCTCGGCCTCACGCACGACCCGGTGGGTGTGGTGGCCCTGGATCAGGAGTCGGTCGCCCACGTGCGCCTTCATCGTCCTCGCCTCCGACTCGTCGGCCGCAGCCACACATGACGGCGTCGCCGGTCGGCGGCCGCCGCATGGGGGGTCGTCCTCCTGCTGTCAGTACACCGCGGCCAGGGTCGGCCGGGAAGGGGCGATGGGCCTTCACCGTGGGGCGTTCGCCCCGTGCCCGGGGCGGGCGGCGCGGGTTGACTGCACGCATGTGCCTCGCCCGTCGAGGCACCGTGATCGACGATGAGCAACGAGGCCGACATGAAGGTCGACGAGGTACTGCACGCCGCCCAGGACACGCTGACCGTCCGCCGCGTCTACGGCGAGCCGCTCCAACAGGACGGGTTGACGGTGATCCCGGCTGCGGCCGTCGCCGGAGGTGGCGGCGGAGGCGGTGGCCACGACAACGAGGGTCAGGAGGGAGAAGGTGGCGGCTTCGGAATGGCTGCCAAGCCGGTCGGCGCCTTCGTGATCTCGCAGGGTCGGTTGACCTGGCAGCCCGCCGTGGACGTGAACCGACTGCTCGGCACCGTCGCCACCGTCCTCTGCATCGCGCTGCTCACCTCACGGCGCGGCCGTCGCCGCCGGCGCGAGGCGGGGAGCAGCGAGGCGGCGCGGTGGCGCCGTCGGGCCAGCTGAGACCCGGCCGGTGACGGGTGCGCGTGTCCGTCACCGGCCGACCAGCTCACCCACGACGTCGACCAGGCCGAGTACCTCCTCCTCGACCAGTTCCTCGCGGGTGGCGACCGTCCCGACCGCCCCCCGCGGCGGCCTCGCCGGTCAGGCGGGACTGGAGGCGGACGCCAGCCCCGACACGTCGGCGACCAGCAGCGCGCCCCAGGCCCGGGCGCGCTCGAGTTCGCCCTCGACCAGCGGCCCGCCGGTGCCCTCGACCCAGAAGCTCTCCGGCGGCTCCTGCAGCCGGAACTCCAGGGCCCGCAAGCGGCGCGCGGCCGCCCTGGCCGCCGAGCCGGGCAGACGCGGCCGCGCGATCCGGGTGTCGAACACGGCCACCGGCAGGCCCTTGGGCCCCGAGACGTCGGCCAGCCATTCGCGCAGGCCGCGGCGGCGGAGCGACGCACCCGCGGGAGCGCCCTGCTGCTGCGCCGACTCCCGCGTCGAGGGACGGGTCAGCCCGAACGCATGGGTCGGCCCGCCGACCACGACGAGGTCCCACGTGACCGCCAGGGCAGTGGGGGCCTCGACGACGTCCACCGTCTCCACACTCAGACGTCCCCGCGGCCCGTCGGCGATCGCGCCCGCCACCTCGCGGGTGTTGCCGAACAACGACTCGTACACCACCAGCGCTCGCATCGTGTCGCCCTCCATGTGAGGACCGTGTCGCTGGATCGCGACACTTCAGCGTGCGCCCGCGGGCCTGCAGCCGCCCGGGGCGTTCGGCCCCACCCGGTGGCGTCGTCGGACCCGGATGCGTCTCGCCCGTGCGCGTGACGGGACGGTGTGCGCGTTCCGGTCTGGTCGCGCGCGAGCCCGTTTGTCATGCTGTGAATCGCACGATGGGAGGTGTGCGATGGACAACGTCGCCGACCTGCACGCGCTCGTGCCCGCGGGCAGGCGCGATGCCTGCGAAGCGGCGCTGCGCGTCAGGATCTTCGCCAGGGATCTCGTCGTGCGCGACGCGCCACCCGGCACGTACCTCGTGCGCGACGACCGCTTCTACGACGACGCGACGGCCGCTCGGCGCGGCGCCGCGCTGGGTGCCCTCGTGGGTCTGGCGCTGGGTGTGCTCGCGGCCGTACTCGGCGTGTTCGCCGGCGGCGCGACGCTGCTGCTCGTGGCCGGGGCGGCGGTCTTCGCGGCGGGCGTCGGGGCGGTGATCGGCCTGCAACGCCACGAGGTGTTCGACGCCGACCCGGTCACGACCTTCGAGGTCGAGCCGGGCGCGTACAGCCTGTTCACCGTGCACACGGCCCACTGGGACAGCTTCGCCCACCGCACCGTCTGCCGGCACGGCGCCCGCCTCGTCGAGCAGGACCTGCCACTACCGGCCCCCAGCTGACCGCGAGCGGACCACGATCAGCCGGTCGCGCGGTCAGCGGCGCCGGACGGGCGGCGCGGCGGCGAAGGCGATCGGGTCGGCGCCGACGGCCACGGCGTCGGCCATGCGCTGCAGGGCGTCGACGGCCACGTGCCGAACGTGCGGTGCCGCCGCTTCACGTCGCCGCACGACCGATGGGTCGACGTGACCCAGCCGCACCACGATGCCACGCGGTGCCGAGGTGCTCTGGATGCGCAGGAAGCCGTGGGTGAGCGCCCGCTCGGGCTCCTGGCGGGCATCCACGACCGCGATCGCGACGTCGTCGGTCATAAGCAGGTCACCGTCGACCTGCACCGTGCGACCGCCGGCCTCCAGGATCGCACGCAGGACGTCGGTGACCCGGTCGGGCTCCCGGACGCGGGACCGGATCGCCGGCGACAGCTCGAGCCGGTCGGCCAGCGGCAGCGCGCTCACGCTGACGTCCTCACCGCCGTCGCCGACCGGGTGCGGGTGGTGCGGTTCGGGCCGCTGCACCACCGAGGGGCCGCGGCTGCGGCGCACGTGGGGCTCGTGCAGCTCCTCGGGGATGGCGACCTCATCCAGGGGTTTGGGCCGCTCCTCACGACCGAGCACGCGGCCGTCCCGGTCCACCACCTCGACGTGGTCCACGGACGCGTCCGCACGTAGCGCCCGCAGTGCGGCGTCGTGGACGAGACGTTCCACGGCCGGGTCGTCGGGGTCCACCCCGGTGACGTCCAGGACGACCCGCGCGCCGGTGGCCGTGGGCGTCGCGCTCCACGGCTCTCGGCGTGGGGGCGGGCGGTCCGGGCGCCGCCAGACGAAGATGCCGATGGCAGCCGCTGCCAGCACCATCAGCACCACGACGAAGATCGTCACCGCATCCATGCCACGAGGATGGCGACGGCGACGACCGACGTCCAGGGAACAACGACCCTGGCCTCGGGGCCGCTCAGACGCTCAGCACGGCGTCGGGCGCGTCGGCGTAGGCACCCGTGATCTGCTCGGCGTCCGGCTCGGTCAGCCATTGCCCGCCGTCGGCGAGGTACCGGAAGCGCAGCGACGTGCCCGCGGGGACCTCGACCACGGCAGACCGGGTGCCGTTGCTGCGGCGGCGCATCGGCGTCGCGTACGGGTCCCAGTCGTTGAAGTCGCCGACCACCGAGGTGGGCGGGGTGTCGGCGGGCAGGGCGAACGTGACCTTCACGGTGCCGGTCCGCGTCGGGATGGTCTTGAGCATGGCGAGGCACTCCGGACATGAAGAGGGCCGCTTCCGCGGCGGCCGCGCGAAGTCTCACACAGTCCGGCGCGGACGTGCCCTACCCGGCGCCCGAAGTGTCCGGTGTGCGCCTACGCGGTGGCCTCGTCGCGGCGTCGCGTGACCCAGCGCAGGGTGCCGAGTCCCGTGCCGACCAGCAGCGCTCCAAGACCGACCGCGAGGCCGCGCAACTGCAGCCCCAACGCGGCGTCGAGGGACCAGCGGCCCGGCCCGGTCACGGCCAGGCCGAACGCGACGGCCATCAGGTAGTAGTTGAGCTCCCAGCCGTTGCGTACCGACCAGAACCCCTTCTCGCGGGCGTTGACGTGTGCCGCGACGGTCATCACCCCGATGACGCCGGCGGCGGCGAACGGCGTCAACAGGCCGGCGGCGAGCCCGAGGCCGCCGCAGATCTCCGTCGTACCGGCCATCGCGGCGGCGACGCGCCCGTCGCCGAACCCCAGGGAGCGGAACCAGCCCGCGGTGCCCTCGAACCCGCCACCCCGGAACCAGCCGAACAGCTTCTGGAACCCGTGGGCGGCGAACACCACCCCGACGAGCACGCGGAGCAGGAGCAGGCCCGCGTCGACGGCGGCGGCATCGGCTTCCATCAGCGCAGCAAGCCGATCAGCCACCCGGCGATCAGCAGGGCGACCAGCACGATCGCGACGGCCGCGACCGGCCCGCCCTGGGCGATGCGGTTCATGAAGCCGCCGGCGTGGTCGACGTCGCGGTCCTCGGCGTTCGGGTCGGTCACGAGGCGAGCTCCTCACGGGTCGGGACCAGCGCCTCCACGGTCACCTCGTGGACGACGCGGTGGGCCTCGCGCAGGCTCGCCGGCTCGACGCCGTGACGCACGACGGCGACGGTGAACATGCCGGCCGCCCGACCCGCCGCCACCCCGACACCGGTGTCCTCCACGGCGGTGCAGGCGTCGGCCGGCAGCCCCAGGCCCCGGGCGGCGGCCACGTACGGGGTCGGATCCGGCTTGTGCAGCGGTACGTCGTCGGCGCCCACGATCACCGGCACCAGGTCGAGCAGGTCGCCGCGGCGCAGCACCTTCTCCACGTGCTCGTGGCTGGAGGACGAGGCCATCGCCAGCGCGACGCCTGCCGCCGCGAGTGCCCGCATCGTCGTCACCGTGTCGTCGTGGAGGTCGAGGTCCTCCTCGAACAGACGTTGGAAACGGCCCCGCAGGCGGCCGATGAAGTCGTCGCGGTCGCCGAGGTCGGCGCGCTGCGCGAAGTAGTCCCAGCACCAGGGGAACGGCCGGCCGATGACCGCGGCGAAGTCCGCACGGGTGGGTTCGTAGTCGTGCTCGCGCAGCGTCAGCTGCCAGGCCCGGTCGGCCAGGCGTTCGGTGTCGGCGAGGGTGCCGTCGCAGTCGAACACGACGGCGGTGGGCAGGTCGCGGGGCAGCTCGAGGTCCATGCCGCGAGTCTAGGAGCCGGCGACGTACCGACGGCCACCCCGACGGCCCGCCCGGTCGGGCACGACCCGGCGGGTGCGACGGGGGCTCAAACCGGCGGTCGCGGGTCGTACTGCATGTTGCGCCGGACCTCGCGGGCGCGGTCGCCGCCGGCGAAGCGTGCCACCAGGTGCAACGCCACGTCGATGCCGGCGGACACACCGGCGGCCGTGACGACGTCGCCGTCGTCGACGAACCGGTCGTCCGGGCGCACCTCGACGTCGCGGCCCAGCTCCGCCAGCAGATCCAGCGAGCGCCAGTGGGTGGTCGCCGGCCGCCCGTCCAGCAGGCCGGCGTCGGCGTACACCAGCGACCCGGTGCACACGCTGGCCATCGTCGTCCCGCCGGCGTGCAGATCACGGACCCAGCCGCGGACCGCCTCGTCGCCGAGGTGGTCCCGCGTGCCGCGACCGCCGGGGTAGACGAGCAGGTCGACCGTGCCGAGCTCGCGCCAGTCGGTGGCGGGCACGACCTCGACGCCCTTGGCGCAGCGCACGACCCCCGGCTCGCGGGCTACGGACACCAGCTCGACCTGCGGGTCGAGCAGGGACCACATGCCGAAGACCTCCCAGGGGCCGACCCAGTCGAGTTCCTCGACGCCGTCGAAGACGTGGATGCCGATCCTCATCGTGTCGTGTCCTGTCCCGCGCGGGCGTAGGCGCCGGGGCCGGCGAGGTCGAGGATCGCCTCGGCCACGGCCAGCGGTGCCTCCTCCTGCACGAAGTGACCGGCGCCCGGGATGCCGACCAGCGGGGCGTCGAGGTCGCGGGCCACGCCCTCGGCCAGGGAGATCGGGGTGACGGGATCGTCCTCGCCCCAGATCACGCTCGCGGGCACGCGGAGGCGGTTGGGCGGCTGCGGGTCGGGCAGGAATCCGGTGCGCCGCCGCACGCGCCGCACCGTCGCCTCCAGGACGGCACGCCGGGACAGCTCGCGGTAGTACGGCAGCCAGCCGCGCGGGTGGCCGGCGATCGCGCCCGCGTACTGGTCCACCACCTCGGAGGTGAACGCCTCGGGACGTGCCGACGCGTGCCGCAGGCCGGCGGCCACGAGTTGTCTCGGTGCCAGCTTGAAGGCCAGTTCCGGCACGAGCGGGAGGTTCAGCAAGGGGATGTGCCACGCCCGCCGCAGGTCGATCCGCCGGATCGGCGCCGACGCCACCACCAGCGCACGGACCATGCCCGGATGCCGGAACGCGGTGGCGACCGCCACGGGGCCGCCCCAGTCGTGCCCGACCAGCACGGCCTTGCGGGCGTGCAGGTTGCGGATCAGGCGGCTGATCTCGTCGCCGAGCGTCTCCGGGTCGTAGCGGGTGCCGCGCGGCGCCATCGTGCGTCCGAAGCCCTTGAGGTCCGGGCAGGCGACCCGGTAGCCGGCATCGGCCAGCACCGGCGCCACGTACCGCCAGCTCGTGCCGTCCTGCGGCCAGCCGTGCAACAGCACGATCAGTTCGTCGTCACGCTCCGCGGACGCCTCCCCGGGCGCCCAGCCGGGCGTGCCCAGCACACGCACGAAGAACCTGGTGCTGCCTCCGAGGACATAGCCCTCACGCCACACGTCGGCCTCCTGGTCCGGACGCCGAGACTACGGCCTCGCCGCGTCCGGACCGGCGTCGGCGACTCAGCGTGGCGGCCACCGCTCCGCCGTCGACCGTGCCGCCCGGGGCAGCGTCCCGCCGAGGCGGCCGGTGAGCGTCGTGGCCCGCGCGACCGCCAGGTCCGCCAGGTCGCGGCGGGAGGCGGCGTCGTGCTTGCGGTCGCGGAACGTCACCGCGAACGCGGCCACCGGCCGGCCCGCGTGGTCGAACGCGGCCGCCGCGACCGAGGCGAAACCGGCCGTCACCTCGCCGTCCTCCTCGGCCCAGCCGCGGGTGCGGTCGGCCGCCAGCAGGCGTCGCAGCGCGGTCAGCGAGGTCGGTCCGCGGTCGGTGCGGCGCGACAGCGACGCGGAGGTCGGGAACAGGGCCGTCAACTGCTGCCGCGGCAACCACGACAGCAGCGCCCGGCCGGACGCGGTCAGGTGTGCCGGCAGGCGTACGCCGACGTCGGTGACCAGCACGTCACCGACGGGTGAACGGTGCTCGAGCAGGTAGAGGGTCTCGCGCCCGTCCAGGACGCCGAGGTGCCCGGTCTCCCCCGCCTCGTCGACGAGCGTGGCCAGCAGCGGGCGGGCCAGCCGCTCGAGACCGTCGTGGCGCAGGTAGGCCGAGCCGATCTCGAACGCCGCCACCCCCAGCGCGTAGCGGCGCTCCTCGGGCAGATGGGTCACGAACCGTTCCCGTTCCAGCGCGGCCAGCAGGTGGTAGGTGGTCGACCGCGGCAGACCGAGCGCGCGTGTGATCGCCGACGCCGGCACCGGCCGCGGCTGGGAGGCGAGATAGCGCAGGACCGCGAGGGCGCGCGCGGCACCGGGAACCTGCTCGCCGGCCACCGCACCACCTCGAGGTCTCGTATGCCAGACATCGGAGCGTAGCTCCGGGCCGACGTCGACGGGTGCGCACCCGACTACCGTCGCCCGCCCCGATCCGTTCGAGGTGCCCATGCCCGCCGACGCCCGTGACGCACACCGTGGCGACCGTCGCCCCGTGGTCCTGACCGTCTGCCTCGGCAACATCTGCCGCTCGCCCACGGCCGAGGCCGCCATCCGCGAGGTCGCGGCCGAACGTGGCGTGGACCTCGAGGTGCGTTCCGCCGGGACCGGCGACTGGCACGTCGGTTCGCCCCCCGACGAGCGGATGCGGACGGCCGCCGCGGCCGTCGACCTGGTCCTCGACGGCGTGGCCGAGCAGGTCACCGCTCGCCACCTGGCCGACGCCGACCTGGTGGTCGCGATGGACCGCACGAACCTCGGCGACCTCGAGCGCCTGGCCGCGCGCGCCGGCGCCGACACCCCCATCCGCCTGTTCCGGGCGTTCGACGACGACAGCCTGGCGCGCGGCGACCTCGAGGTGCCCGACCCCTACTACGGCGGCGAACAGGGCTTCCACGAGGTGGTCGGCCTGTGCCGGGCCGCGGCCGCCGGGGTCGTGGCCTACCTCGCGGGCGAGCGCGACGACCCCGGACCCCGCTGACCGCCCTTGTCTCGCATCCCAGACGGACGGTCGTGGGTGAAGGTCCGTGGCCGGCCGCCGCTGTGCTCCGATGTGCCCATGGAGACCTTGGAGCTGGGAGCCCGCCCGCTGCGCCTCGACGACGTCGTGGCCGTCGCCCGCGGGATCACCGACGTGCAGCTGCACGCGGACGCGCGCGCACGTCTGAAGGCCGCACGCGCCCACGTCGACCGACTCGCCAGCCGGGACACGCCCGTCTACGGGGTGTCCACCGGCTTCGGTGCTCTGGCGACGCGCCACATCCCCGTCGACCGGCGCGCACAGCTGCAGCGCTCGCTGGTCCGCTCGCACGCCGCCGGCAGCGGGCCGGCGGTGGAGCGCGAGGTGGTCCGCGCGATGATGCTGCTGCGGCTGAAGACGCTCGCGTCCGGCCACACCGGCGTGCGCCCCGAGGTGGCGGAGACGCTGGCCGGGCTGCTGTCGGCCGGGATCACGCCGGTCGTGCACGAGTACGGCTCGCTGGGCTGCTCCGGCGACCTGGCGCCGCTGGCGGCCGTGGCGCTCGCGCTGATGGGCGAAGGCGAGGTCGACGACGCCGACGGCGCTCGCCGTCCCGCGGGCGAGGCGATGGCCGAGGCGGGCATCGCGCCGGTCGAGCTGGCGGAGAAGGAGGGACTGGCCCTCATCAACGGCACCGACGGGATGCTGGGGATGCTGGCGCTGGCGATCGCCGACCTGACCCGGCTGCTGCGGGTCGCCGACGTGGCCGCCGCCATGAGCGTCGAGGCGCTGCTGGGTACCGACCGGGTGTTCGCCGCCGACCTGCAGGCGCTGCGGCCACATCCCGGGCAGACCGCCAGCGCCGGGAACCTGCGCCGGCTGCTGGACGGCTCGGCCATCATGGACAGCCACCGCACGCCGGACTGCACCCGGGTGCAGGACGCCTACTCGCTGCGCTGTGCCCCGCAGGTCGCCGGCGCGGCCCGCGACACGCTCGACCACGCCCGGCTGGTGGCCGAGCGGGAACTGGCCGCCGCCATCGACAACCCGGTGCTGACCGACGACGGCCGGGTGGAGTCCAACGGCAACTTCCACGGCGCCCCGGTCGCCTACGTGCTGGACTTCCTCGCCATTCCGGTGGCGGACGTCGCGTCGATGTCCGAGCGGCGCACCGACCGCTTCCTCGACGTGGCCCGCAACGGCGGGCTGCCGCCCTTCCTGGCCGACGACCCGGGTGTCGACTCGGGCCACATGATCGCCCAGTACACCCAGGCCGGCATCGTGTCCGAGCTCAAGCGCCTGGCCGCGCCCGCGTCGGTCGACTCGATCCCGTCCTCGGCGATGCAGGAGGACCACGTGTCGATGGGCTGGTCGGCGGGCCGCAAGCTGCTGCGCGCCGTCGACGGGCTCGCGCGGGTGCTGGCCGTCGAGGTCCTGACCGCCGCCCGTGCCATCGACCTGCGCGCGCCGTTGACGCCCTCTCCCGCAACCGGCGCCGTCCGCGACCTGCTGCGCCGGCGGGTCGACGGGCCGGGGCCGGACCGCCACCTCGCCCCCGAGGTGGCGGCCGCGTACGAGCTGGTGCGCTCCGGCGCGCTGCTCGAGGCCGTACAGGCCGTGACCGGCCCGCTGGACTGAATCCGCTGCGGGCGCGACGCGCCCGACCCGACCCGCGAGGAAGCGCCATGACCACCACGTCCGGCCCCCGCCCCGTCCGCGCCGCCCGCGGCACCTCGCGGTCGGCCCGTGCCTGGCCGCAGGAAGCGGCGCTACGGATGCTGCACAACAACCTCGACCCCGAGGTCGCCGAGCATCCCGACGAGCTGGTCGTCTACGGCGGCACCGGCAAGGCCGCCCGCAACTGGGCCAGCTTCGACGCCATCGTGCGCACGCTGACCGACCTGCGTGACGACGAGACGCTGCTGGTGCAGTCCGGCAAGCCCGTCGGGGTGCTGCGCACCCACGAATGGGCACCACGCGTGCTGCTGGCCAACAGCAACCTGGTGCCGGACTGGGCGACGTGGGACGAGTTCCGGCGGCTGGACGCGCTCGGACTGACGATGTACGGCCAGATGACGGCCGGCTCCTGGATCTACATCGGCACCCAGGGGATCCTGCAAGGCACCTACGAGACGTTCGCGGCCGTCGCCGACAAGCGCTTCGGCGGGACGCTCGCCGGCACCCTGACCCTCACCGCGGGCCTCGGCGGCATGGGCGGCGCGCAGCCGCTGGCGGTGACGCTCAACGGCGGGGTGGCGCTGGTCGTGGAGTGCGACCCGTCGCGGATCCGCCGCCGGCTGGAGACGCGCTACCTCGACGTCGAGGCGAACGACCTCGACGACGCGCTGCGCCGGGCGGAGGCGGCCGTCGCCGAGCGGCGGGCGCTGTCGATCGGGCTGCTCGGCAACGCGGCCGAGGTGGTGCCCGAGATCCTGCGTCGCGGCGTGCACGTGGACGTCGTGACGGACCAGACCTCGGCGCACGACCCGCTGGCCTACCTGCCGGTGGACTGCGCGTTCGAGGACTGGCACAGCGAGCGCCAGGCCGACCCGGTCGGGTTCACCAAGCGCGCCCGCGCGTCGATGGCCCGGCACGTGGAGGGCATGGTCGGCTTCCTCGACGCGGGCGCCGAGGTGTTCGACTACGGCAACGCACTGCGGGGCGAGGCCGAGGCCGGCGGCTACGACCGCGCCTTCGCCTATCCCGGTTTCGTGCCCGCCTACATCCGACCGCTGTTCTGCGAGGGCAAGGGCCCGTTCCGGTGGGTGGCGCTGTCCGGCGACCCCGAGGACATCCGCGCCACCGACGAGGCCGTGCTGGAGCTGTTCCCCGACGACGACAAGCTGCAGCGCTGGATCCGCGCGGCCCAGGACCAGGTGGCGTTCCAGGGGCTGCCGGCCCGGATCTGCTGGCTCGGCTACGGCGAGCGCCACCTCGCCGGCGAACGGTTCAACGAGCTGGTGGCCGGCGGCGACGTCGAGGCACCGATCGTGATCGGCCGCGACCACCTCGACTGCGGTTCGGTCGCCTCGCCGCAGCGCGAGACCGAGGGCATGCTCGACGGCTCGGACGCGATCGCGGACTGGCCGCTGCTGAACGCGATGGTCAACGTGGCCTCCGGCGCCGCCTGGGTGTCCATCCACCACGGCGGCGGGGTCGGCATGGGCCGCTCGATCCACGCCGGGCAGGTCACGGTCGCGGACGGCAGCGACCTCGCCGCCCAGAAGCTCGAGCGGGTGCTGACCAACGACCCCGCGATGGGCGTGATCCGGCACGTCGACGCCGGCTACGACCGCGCCGCCGAGGTGGCCCGGGAACGCGACGTCCGCGTCCCCATGCAGGAGACCGGTCCCGCACCCGCCGCCGCGGAGCGCTGAGCCGGTGGCGCGACGCGGGCACACGTTCGAGGCGATGTGGGCCGACCTGGCCGGGATCGGCCGCGCCCCTGGCGACGCCGGCGGCTACCGCCGGTTCGTGTGGTCCGACGCCGACCTGACCCTGCGCGAGTGGTTCGTCGGCGAGGCCAACGCCCGCGGGCTCGGCGTCCACGAGGACCGGGCCGGCAACCTGTGGGCGTGGTGGGGCGATCCCACGGCCGGCGACGCCGTCGTGACCGGCAGCCACCTCGACTCCGTGCCCTCGGGTGGGGCGTTCGACGGTCCCCTGGGCGTGGTGTCGGGCTTGCTCGCCGTCGACCGGCTGCTCGAGACCGGCACCATGCCGGACCGGCCGATCGCGGTGGTGGCGTTCTCCGACGAGGAGGGCGGCCGCTACGGGATCGCCTGTGGCGGCTCGCGGGTGCTGACCGGGCTGCTGCCGGCGGAGCGCGCGCTCGCGCTGCGCGACGACGACGGGGTCACGCAGGCCGAGGCGTTGCGCGCGTCCGGCCGCGCGGAGGCGGCCTTCGGTGCCGATCCGGAGGTGCTGCGGACGGTCGGCACGTTCGTGGAACTGCACGTCGAGCAGGGCCGCGGCCTGGTCGACCTCGACGCGCCGGTCGGGGTGGCCTCGGCGATCCGCGGCCACGGCCGGTGGCGTTTCGACCTCGCCGGGCGGCCCGACCACGCCGGCACCACGCGGTTGGAGGACCGCGACGACCCGATGCTGACGCAGGCCCGGCTGGTGCTGGCGGCGCGCGACGCCGCCGCCCGCCACGACGCCGTGGCGACCGTCGGCAAGGTGCTGGTCGAACCCAACGCCGTCAACGCGGTCCCGGCGCGGGTGCAGGCGTGGCTGGACGCCCGCGCCGACGACGACGAGGTCGTGCGTGCCGTCGTGGCGGAGGTCGCCGGTGCGATCGGCGTGGAGGCGGTCGAGGAGTCCTGGACCCCACGCGTCGACTTCGCTGCCGGGCTGCGCGATCGGCTGGTCGAACGGTTGGGCGGCGTACCGGTCCTGCCCACCGGAGCAGGGCACGACGCGGGAATCCTGGCCAGCGTCGGCGTACCGTCGGCGATGGTGTTCGTGCGCAACCCGACCGGGGTGTCGCACGCCCCGGACGAGCACGCGGAGACCGCCGACTGCCTGGCCGGCGTGGACGCGCTGGCCACCGTGCTGGAGGAACTCGCGTGGGAATGACCGCCTACGTGTGCGACCTGGCGCTGCTCCCGGGCGGCAAGGTCGCGTCCGACGTCGTCGTCGAGGTGGCCGACGGGCGCTTCACCCGGGTCGCCGTCGGCGGGCACGCCCCCGCGCGGGCGCGTCGCCTGGCGGGCCTGGTCCTGCCCGGCCTGGCGGACGCGCACAGCCACGCGTTCCACCGGGCCCTGCGGGGGCGCACCCACACCGGCCGCGGGTCGTTCTGGACCTGGCGCGAGCAGATGTACGCGATCGCGGGCCGGCTCACCCCGGACACGTACCTGTCGTTGGCGCGCGCCGCCTTCGCCGAGGGCGTGCTGGCCGGCTTCACCACCGTTGGCGAGTTCCACTACCTGCACCACGCACCCGACGGCACGCCGTACGACGACGCGAACGCGATGGGCCACGCCCTGGTGCAGGCCGCCCGGGAGGCGGGCATCCGCCTCACGCTGCTCGACGCCTGCTACCTGACCGGCGGGGTGTCCGACGACCTGTCGCGAGGTGGGCTGGTCCAGCCCCTCACCGGCACGCAGGTCCGGTTCGGCGACGGTGACGCCGACGGCTGGGCGACGCGCGCCGAGGCGCTCGCGTCCGCCCATGCCGCCGCGGACGACGTGGTGGTCGGTGCCGCCGTGCACTCCGTACGGGCGGTCCCTGTCGACGCGCTGGGCGCCGTCGCGGGGTGGGCCGCGGACCATGGCGCGCCGGTGCACGCCCACGTGTCCGAGCAGCCGGCGGAGAACGAGGCCTGCCACGCCATCCACGCGACGACACCGAGCCAGCTGTTGTACGACCACGGCCTGCTGGGCGAGCGCTTCACGGCCGTGCACGCCACTCACGTCACGCCCGAGGACCTGACGGTCCTGGGGCAGACCCGCTCGACGGTGTGCCTGTGCCCCACGACCGAACGCGACCTCGCGGACGGGATCGGCCCGGCCCGCGCGATGCTGGAGGCCGGGATCCGTCTCGCGTTCGGCTCGGACAGCCGGGCGGTCGTGGACCCGTTCGAGGAGGCTCGCGCCGCAGAGCTGGACACGCGGCTGCTCACCCTGCAACGTGGGGTGCTGACCGTGGAGGACCTCGCCACCGCCCTGACCGTGGACGGCCACGCCTGCCTGGGGTGGGCGGACGCCGGCCGGATCGCCGAGGGCGCCCGCGCGGACCTGGTGGCGGTGCGCCTGGACTCGGTGCGCACGGCCGGCGCCGACGCCGCCAGCGCCCTCGACACGGCCCTGTACGCCGCCGCCGCCCCGGACGTCACCGACGTGGTCGTTGGCGGGCGCGAGGTCGTGCGTGACGGCCAGCACGTGCTGGGCGACGTCGGTCGCCTGCTGGCCGACGCGATCGCGTCGGTCGTCGAGGAGACCTGATGGGAAGCGTGCTGTACGACCGGATCGGTGAGCTGGTCACCAACGACCCGTCGCAGGGCGACGGGTCGCTTCTCGGACGGCTGCACGACGCCGCCGTCGTGGTCGAGCACGGCCGCGTGGCCTGGCTGGGTGCCAGCGCAGCGGCGCCCGCCACCGATCAGCGCGTCGACCTGGACGGACGGTGCGTACTGCCCGCGTTCGTCGACTGCCACACGCACCTGGTCTTCGCGGGCGACCGTTCCGAGGAGTTCGCCGCCAGGATGGCGGGTCGGCCGTACGCGGCGGGCGGGATCCGCACCACCGTGGCCGCGACGCGGGACGCCTCCGCCGACGCGCTGCTGAGCCGGGCCCGCCGGCGCCTGCACGAGGCGCGCCGGCAGGGCACCGGGCTGGTCGAGATCAAGTCCGGCTACGGCCTCGACGTCGCGGCCGAGGCCCGGATGCTGCAGGTCGCGCGGCAGCTCACGGACGAAACGACGTTCCTCGGCGCCCACGTCGTCCCCACGGAGTGGCAGCACGACCCGGACGGCTACGTCGACCTCGTGTGCGGTCATATGCTGGACGCCTGCGCCCCCCACGCCAGGTGGGTCGACGTGTTCGTCGAGGACGGCGCGTTCGGTGCCGAGGCGGCCCGCGAGATCCTGCTCGCCGGGCGGAAGAAGGGCCTGGGGTTGCGGGTCCACGCCAACCAGCTGCAGAACGGTCCGGGCGTGCAACTGGCCTGCGAGCTCGGCGCCGCCAGCGCCGACCATTGCACGCACCTGACCGACGACGACGTCACGGCGCTGGCGGACAGCGGCACCGTGGCGGCCCTGGTGCCGGGCGCGGACTTCTCGACCCGCTCCCCCGTCTACCCCGACGGTCGTCGCCTGTGGGACGCCGGCGCGACGGTCGCGCTGGCGACGGACTGCAACCCGGGCACCTCGTTCACGACCTCCATGCCGTTCTGCGTCGCGCTGGCCGTGCGCGAGTGCGGCCTGACCCCGGCCGAGGCGGTGTGGGCCGCCACCGCCGGGTCCGCCCGGGCACTGCAGCGCGACGACGCCGGTCACCTCGTCGTCGGGTCGCCGGCGGCCATGACGCTGCTCGACGCGCCCAGCCACGTCCACCTCGCGTACCGCCCCGGCGTGCCGCTGGCGGGCCCGCTCGTCGCACCGGACGCGGCGCCGTAGGCACGGCCGTCCGGCGCCCTCGCACGGCGTGCGCAGGCGGGACCGCCGTGTTCACGTGCGGCCCGCCGGGGGGTGACGGCTCAAGTCGGGCCGCCGTTCGGCCGTCAACCAGGGGCACGGGCCGGACGCCGACCGGCCGCCACCACGGGGTCGGCCGCCGCACGGTCGCCGCCGCCCACCGATCGACACCGCGAGGATGCCCGTGCTGCTCCGCCGGATGACCGTCTCCCTGCTCGCCGCCGCGCTCCTGGCCGCGCCGCTGACCGCCACGTCGGCGGCGGTCGCACCTGCCGAAGCCCACGCCGCCGCGAAGAACGGCTGCAAGGTCGTCGCCAAGCCCGAGGCGGCGTCGCGCGACTTCATCGCTGCCCAACGCAAGAAGGCCAAGGTCGGCGCGATCAAGCACGCCGGCGACCTTCGCGACGTGGCCCGCGACCACGCCATGCGCATGTGCACCAGGGACCGCCTGTACCACAACCCCAACCTGACCAAGGAGGTCAGGAACTGGCGCTCGGTCGGGGAGAACGTCGGTCGCGGCACGACCATCGACCGCCTCAACCGGGCGTTCATGGACTCGCCCGGACACCGGGCCAACGTGCTCGACAAGCGCTGGACCCAGTACGGCGTCGGGGTGGCCGTCAACGGCCAGGGCAAGGTCTACGTGGTGCAGGTCTACCGCCGCCACCGGTGACCATCACCGTTCGGCACGGAAGGGTCGCGCAACCCGCCACGCTCAACCGGCGAGCCGAGTGTGCCGACATCGACCGCGCCGCCCCCGCCGTCGGCGACCAGCGTGGAGCCGGTGACGAACGACGACTCGGGACCGGCGAGGAACCGCACGCACGCAGCGATCTCGTCGGGATCCGCGGCCCGCCCCAGTGGCAGCGGCGCGACCAGTCGCGTCCACAGCGCCTCGGCGGTCGTGCCCTGCTCGGCAGCGATCGCCGCCGTCTCGCGTTCGCTCATCTCGGTCCGGGTCCATCCCGGGCACAGGGCGTTGACGCGGATCCGGTCGGGGCCGAGGTCGACGGCCGCCGAGCGCACCAGGCCCAGCACGGCGGTCTTCGAGGTGACGTACGCCGCGTAGTCGGGGCCGGCGGTCAGCCCGGCCACCGACGACACGACGACGATGCTGCCGCCACCGCGCCGGCGCAGCAGGGGCGCGACGGCACGGATTCCCAGCAGCACTCCGTCGACGTTCGTGCGCTGGACGGCGTGCCAGTCGTCGAGCCGGACCGACTCCACCGACCCGAATGCCTCGACGCCCGCGTTGGCCACGAGCACGTCGGCGCCGCCGAAGCGGTCCTGCGCCGTCGCGGTGACGCGCGCCCAGTCGCCCGGCTCGGTGACGTCGGCGACCACGGCGATCCCGCCGCACGATGCCGCCACCGCCTCGAGCGGTGCCGGACGCCGGCCCGTCAGGATCACCGCGGCGCCGTCGGCCGCCAGCCGCCTGGCCGTCGCGGCGCCGATGCCGCTGCCTGCCCCGGTGACGATCGCGATCCGGCCTGCCAGCGGTGCCGTCATGCCATCAGCTCCTGCACACGGCTGACGACCCGGCGACAGAACGCCGGCAGCTGGCTCGGGTCGTCGAGGAACTGCGACGGTTTCACACAGATCGTCCCGAAGCCACGCGCGATCTGGACGGGCACCTGCTCGAGGGCCTCGTCGAGGTCGGCCGGCGCGTGCTCGTCGGGGAACCGGCCGCGGATGCCGCCGATCCACTCCAGCGACGCCGGGTCGCGGCCCGCCGCGCGCAGGGCGTCGCGCAGGTCGGCCAACGCGTCGTCGGACGGCTGACCGAGCGGGTGGAAGCCGTCGGCGTGCTCGACCAGTCGTCGTCGCACGGCCGGGTGGACCGAACTGCCGCCGATCCACAGCCACGGCCCGGTCGGTCGCGCGGGCTTGGGTTCGAGGTAGACGTCCTCGAAGCGGTAGTGGCGGCCGTGGAACGTGGCCGGCGACTCGCGCCACGACGCGCGCCAGGCGGCGAGATGCTCGTCCAGCCGCGCGCCGCGCTCCCGGAACGGCACGTCGAGAGCCCGGTACTCGTCCTCGTGCCAGCTCACGGTCGGCTGCACGACCAGGCGCCCGCCACTGAGCAGGTCCAGGGTCGCGAGCTGCTTGGCGAGCAGGAGCGGGTGGCGAAGCGGCGCGATGATGGCTGCCAGTGCGATCCGCAGGGTCGTGGTGGCGGCGGCGACGGCGCTCGCGACCACCAACGAGTCGGGCCACGGCATCGCCGGGTCCTGGTTGCCGGGCAGCGCGTAGTCGCGCGGGTTGCCCATCACGCCGGCGGCCCCGGCGGACGGTCCGAGCACGACGTGTTCGGACAGCATCACGGTGTCGATGCCGGCGTCCTCGGCGATGCGAGCCACCTCGACCAGTCGTCGCGGCTCACGCGGGTCGATCAGGGTCCAGTTCTCGGACAGGACCAGGACGACGCGCGGCGATGTGGGGATCATGGGCCACCAGCCTGCGGGAGACGCCCGAACTCTACGGCCGGCGCCGTTCGGCGACGTCCGGGGCGCGCGATGGCGCCGCGCTCGCGAGTTCTCCGCCGGCCGGACCGGGCTGCTTTCCTCGGTCGCGGACGGCGTGCGTCCGGCACGTCGGACCGGACACGAGGAGTGCCCATGGACGGGCTGGAGACGATCCGCTACGAGCGTGACGGCCACGTGGCGCGCATCACCCTGGACCGTCCGGAACGGGGCAACGGGCTGACCCGGCGACTGATCGACGAGTTGGCGGCCGCGGTCGAGTACGCCGACCTCGACCCCGAGGTGCGGGTCGTGCTGCTGGCGGGCAGCGGCAGCGGCTTCTGCGGTGGCTACGACCTCGTCGACGCCGCGGAAGAGCTCGGCGAGGACGCGCCCGACGATTCCGCCCTCCCCCGCGGTGCCCCGCCCGTCCCGGACGGCGCCCCCACCGACCCGCGGGTCATGGCCGCCAACCACGATCCGTCGCGGCCGTGGGACCCGATGGTCGACCACGGGATGATGAGCCGCAACGTGCGCGCCTTCATGACGCTGTTCCACGTCGCCACGCCGGTGATCTGCAAGGTGCACGGGTTCTGCGTGGCCGGCGGGACGGATTTGGCGCTGTGCTCCGACCTGCTCGTGATCGCCGAGGACGCCAAGATCGGCTACCCGCCGGCACGGGTGTGGGGCTCGCCGACGACCGCCATGTGGGCGGCGCGGCTGGGCCCCCAGCGCGCGAAGCGGCTCCTCTTCACCGGCGACTGCCTCTCGGGCGCCGAGGCGCTGGAGTGGGGACTGGCCATCGAGGCGCCGCCGGCCGACCGCCTCGACGAGCGTGCCGACGCCCTGGCGGCCCGGATCGCCCGGATGCCGCTGAACCAGCTGCAGATGATGAAGTTGCTGGTCAACCAGCAGGTGTACGGCCAGGGACTGCACGCCACCCAGCTGCTCGGCACGGTCTTCGACGGCATCACCCGCCACACGGCGGAGGGGTACGCGTTCCGCCGGCGCGCCGCCGAGGCCGGTTTCCGGCAGGCCGTCCGGGAACGCGACGAGCCGTTCGGTGACGCGGGACGCTCCACCTTCAAGGGCTGAGAAGCGGCGGCAACCCGCGTCGGCGCGGACGCAGCAGGGGCAGCGCACCCGGCGTGCGCTGCCCCTGCCGTCCGGGCACCGGGCTCAGGCGAGCGCGCGACCGATCGCCATCACCCCGTCGGGGTCGTAGCTGCGGATGGCGGCACGGATCCGCGCGAGGGCGCGCGCGTCGAACGCGTGGACCAGGTCGTCCGCGTCGAACGTGAAGTTCGGCATGCGGGGACCGCCGATCCATGGCGCCAGCGCGACCAGGACCTCGGTGGCATGGGCCGTCACGTCGGGCTCGTCGAGACCGACCGTGAGCAGGCAGTAGGCGGCGGAGCGCGACGAGAAGGCGGCTTCGTGGGCACCGCCGCGCGCCGTCGCGCCGCCCATCTGCCGGATCTCGACCAGCAGCTGCGGCGAGTCCGACCCCGGCCCGGTGGCGTCCAGCAGGGCCGCCGCCGCCTGCGCCGGGAAGTCGGTCAGCACCGCCGCGGCCTCGCGCACGGGCATCGGGTCCAGCGGGTCGGTGTGCACGGAGTCGATGGCCGTGAACGGCTTGTGGGCGACGTCGTCGAGGAGGACGGGTGCGGCGGCACGCATCGGTGCGAACCGGCGCGCGCCCTCCGCAGGGTCGCCGGTCCACACGTAGCGGATGGACAGCGTGAGGCGGCCGGCCAGCTGCGGCGGCGTGTCCGGGCCGTTCGGCAGGCGGAACAGCGCGAAGGAGGTCGTCGCCTCTTCCGGGAGCCGTGCGCACCACTCCCGCCAGCGGGCGATCACGGCGGCGGCGTCCTCACCATCGAACCAGAGCGAACCGCCGTAGAAGGTCGGCTGGTGGACGAGGTCGAACTCGACGGCGGTGACGATGCCGAGGCTGCCCTTGCCGCCGCGCAGGCCGAAGTACAGCTCGGGATGCTCTGACGGCGTCACGCGGCGCAGCACGCCGTCGCCCGTGACGACCTCGAAGGCACGCACGCGGTCGGCCGCCAGGCCGTAGGTGCGGGCCATGGGACCCAGGCCTCCGCCGGTGGTGTAGCCGACGATGCCGACGTCGGTGATCGAACCCGACAGCGGGGCCAGACCGTAGGGCGCCGCAGCCTCGACGACGCGGATCCACTTGACCCCGGCGCCCACCCGGGCCCAGCCCTCCGGGTGGACGGTGCACTCGTCGAGGTCCTTCGTCGTGACCAGGAGCTGCCCCACGAGGGCGGAGATCGCCCCGTGCCCGGTGGCCTGCGGGGTGACCAGCAGGCCGTGCTCGCCCGCGAAGCGGACGGCTTCGACGACGTCCTGTGCCGTCCGGGCCGCCAGCACGGCGGCCGGTTGCACGGCCACCGCCAGGTTCCACGGCGACACGAGTGCCTGGTAGGCGTCGTCGCCCGGCACGGCCAGCGTGCCCGTGGTACGTGCGTCGAGGTCATCGAAGGGCACGCGCGTCGGCGTGAGATCGCCCTGCGGCCGTTCCAGCAGTTGTCCGATGAAGCTCATCTCAGGTCCTCCGTGGTGATCGGTGCCGATGTGGGCGCACGATGCGACGGCGGACTTGCGAGGCGGTTGTGAGCGACCTGAGACGGGACTTGAGACCCGGCGTCGGGGCGAGCACGCGGCCGGCCCGTCTCCTCGGGTCGGTCAGGCGTCGGCGGGCTGCGCCGCCGAACCCTCGTGCGGGACGACGAAGCGGCCCTCGGGATCGGCGGCGGCACGGATGGCGGCCAGACGCTCCCAGGCCGTCGGCGACAAGCCCCGTCGCCCGTCGTTGGCCTGGTCGACCATCGGCAGGTAGAGCCCGCTGGAGGCCCACCGCGCCAGCGCGGCGAAGATGCGGGTCGTGTCCCGGCGCAGCGAGGCGAGCCCGGCCGGCTCGTCGGCGATGCCGACGCCCAGCACCAGGAAGGCGCCGTCGAGCCGGTCGAGAGCGCCGCCTCGCGGGGACGGACGGGCCAGGGCACCGCCGAGCTGGCGCACCTCGAGGTCCACCAGCCCGGAACCGGAGCGGGGACCGGCAGCCGCGACCAGCGCCTCGACGGCCTCCTCGGGCAGGTCGTCGAGGAGCACGCTGCTGGCGTGCGCGACGGTCGGCGCCTCCGGGTCGAGGTGCAACCGCGGCAGGGAATCGGCGCGGGCGACGTGGAAGGTGTCCAGCTCGGGCCGCAGCGCCCGCAGCGGTGCGAGGAGCTGGGCGGCCCGTCCCGGCGGGCCGAGGACGGCACCGTCCACCACGACCACCTGACGACCGCGCAGACCGGCCGGCAGGTCCGGCTGGTCGGGTGCCTGGAACAGGCGGGCGACCGTGGTCACGTCCTCGGGTGTCTCGCGGGTCCAGTCGGCCCACGCCCGCAGCACGCGCTCGGCATGCCGCCAGTCCCAGGCCAGCAGCCCCGCGAACGCCGTGGCGATCGGCAGCAGGTCGAACTCGACCGCCGTCACGACGCCGAAACCACCGCCCCCGCGGGCCGCCCACAGCAGGTCGTCGTGCCCGGTGGCACGCACGAAGCTGCCGTCGGCCAGGACGACCTCGATGGCGGTCAGCGCGCTGCACTGCAGCCCGTGGCGTCGCGCGTACCAGCTGATCCCCCCGCCGAGGGACGAACCGACGACCCCCACGCTGGGACTGGACATGTGGCGGGCGGCGAGCCCGACCTCCCCGGCCCGCTCGACCACGTCCCCCCACAGCACACCGGCGCCGACCCGTGCGGTCTGCCGGTCGGTGTCGACGTGCAGCTCGGTGAGGGCCGACGTGCGCAGCAGGACGGCGTCACCCAGGCGGCCGGACAGCGGCGGTGCGCCGTGTCCGGTCCCCATCGGCGCGACCCGGAGGCCCGCCGCCGCGGCGGCACGCACGACGGTCGCCACCTCGTCGGGGAACGCGGGATATGCGACGGCCGCGGGACGGGCGTCGACCTGCAGGTTCCACGGCAGGCGCGCACGGTCGTAGCCGGCATCGCCGGGCAGGTGCACGGCGCCCCCGCACAACCCCCGCAGCAGGTCCAGCCGGCTGCCACGCTCGGCGGTGGGTGGCGTCGCGGCCATCGCGGGTCCTGACGTCGACGAGGCGATCGTGCACCGGGAACTTGAGTTTCACTTGAGCCGTATTCGGGCCGGGGCCGGCACCTGAACGCGGCGATGGGTCACGGGCCTGCGGCGGTGGTCGGGGCGAGGACGGCCAGGACGGTTCCCGGGGTCAGCAGCAGGCGCTGCGCCACCTCGTTGATCCCGAGTCCCGCTGCGGCCAGCTCGCGGATCTGCTGGTCCCGCGCGCTGGTGCGGCGCACCGGGGCCCGTTCCGACGCGGCCGCGTCGCCCCGCGCCGCGAGGGCGGCGACGGTCTCACGGTGCACCCCGTCCGCACCGCAGGCGCTCGCCACCTGCAGCGCCTGCCGCAGCAGCGGCAGGGCCTCGGCGGTGGTGACGTCGTCGGCGCGCCCGAGCGCGAGGCGTGCACGGGCCAGTTCGAGCGGCGCGTGGCCGGACTGCAGGTGCTGCACCGCTTCCCGGAGGTGTCCCGTGCCGCCCGCGCCGACCAGTTCGCCGAGCCGGTGCAGGGACGCGCCCAGCGCCGACGGGGCACCCCAGCGCCGCAGCAGCGCGACCTCCTCCCGAGCCAGCGCCACCGCCGCGGCGTGGTCGCCGATGTCGGCGAGGGCGCGTGCCTTCAGCCCGCGCCAGGGCGCCCAGGCGGGGTTGCGGATCCCGAAGGGGTCGGTCGCCATGCCCAGCTCCGCCAGCGCGTCGGCGGGTCGGCCCTCGGCGAGCAGGAGGCGGACCGCGGATTCGTGCAGCAGCCGTGTCCCCTCGCCGACCGGCGGCAGCCGGCGCGCGGCGTCGATCACGTGGCGGGCCGCCCGGAGATCCCCCCGGTCGAGATGCGCGCCGGCCGTGAAGGCGGCGACGTAGGTCGCGCCGACCGGTGAGCCACCCCACATGTCGTTCTGATCGGCCGCGTCCGCGAAGGACTGCAAGGCGTCGTCCAGCACGCCGGTTCGCCACTGGAAGTAGCCCCGCCACAGGTTGGCCGACAGCGCGGCGAACAGACTGCCGGTGGCATAGGCGTGCTGGCGGGCGCGTTCCCAGAAGGCCCCCAGCCCCTCCCCCGGGCGAAGGTCGCGGCCGTGCCCGGTGAGGTCGCCATCGGCCACCAGCAGCACGGTCGCGGCGAACACCCAGAACAGGCCGTTGTCCACCTCGAGCAGACGATCGTCGGCCAGCGCGAACCGCGCCAGGTCGATCGTGCCGACGCGGTCCTCGCCGTCCAGGAGCCGCTCGTAGCTCGAGGTCGCCGCGAGCATCCTTGCGCCGTCGCCGTCACCACGCGGCGTCGGTGTCGGGCCGTCGCGGTACGACGACGGCGCGAGCCCGCCCATCGAGCCGCTGATGCGCTGCAGCGCCACCAGCGCCTGGCGTGCGTCGTCGACCTCGTCCGGCAGGCCGGCTGCCGCCTGGCCCGCGAAGGCGGTCGCGACGCCGGGCGGCGACGCGAACACGTGGGTCCGCGCCAGTGCGACCGCCACGCGGGCACGTGCGTCGGCATCCGGCAGGGCGCCGAAGGCCTCGGCCAGGTGCACGGTCGCCGCAGGGCCGTCCACGAACGTCTCCGCGAGTCCGAGCTCGACCAGCACGTCGACGGGCTCGGGTCCCTCGCCGGACTCGGCGAGCGCCCGGCGCAGCAGCTCGACCGCGCTGTCCGGGGCACCGCGGCGCAACGCCGTCCGCCCGGCCTCGCGCAGCGACGCGACACGGTCGGCCCGGCCACGACGCGGCGCACGCAACAGGTGTGCGGCGACCTGCTCGACCCCGCCGCCGCGACGCTGCAGGATCTCGGCGGCGTGCTCGTGGAGCAGCTGACGGTCGCCCAGCGGCAGGTCGTCGTACACGGCGTCGCGCACCAGCGGATGCGCGAACCCGAGGTCGTCGCGATCGGTGAGGACGTCACAGCGCAGCAGCGTGTCCATGGCGGCGGCAGCGGCGTCCTCGGTGAGGCCGGCCAGCTGCGCCACCGTCACCAGGTCGGCGCCCTCGCCCAGGACCGCCACCGCCCGCGCGACCGCGGTGGCGGTCGGCGGCAGACGCCGCAGCCGCAGAGCGACCAGGCCGGCGATGGCGCGCGACCCGACCGCGCGAACGGTGTCGACGTGGACCACGTCCGGCCGGATGCCGTCGGCTTCCAGCGCCCGCGACAGCTGATGCAGCAGCAGCGGATTGCCCGATGTCACCTGGTGGCACGCGGAGACGAAGGCGTCGTCCGCGTCGCTGCCCAGCCGGTCGCGCACGACGACGGCCGTCGCCTCCCTGGACAGCGGGCGCGGCCGCAGCACCGACACGGACGGCTCGAGCGCGAGTTCGCCGAGCAGCATCTCGTCCGCGTCGGCCTCACCCGTCCGCGACGCGAGCACGACCAGAGCCGGCACCGCCTCCAGGCGTCGCACCAGGTAGCCGAGGAAGCGCAGCGAGCCGGCGTCGCACCACTGGACGTCGTCGACGGTGATCAGCAGCGGGCTCTCGGCCGCCAGGTCGACCGTCAGCCAGTACAGGCCGTGCAGGACCGCGAAGGTGCCGTCGGCCCGCCGCTCCTCGGCGACGGTGTCGAACACGCCCGCGGCGCTGGCGGCGGCGCCGACCAGGAGGTCGGCGCGGCGGGCCGGGTCGAGGAGCGCCGGTTCGAACAGTTGGCGGACGGCCCCGAAGCCGAACGTCCGCTCCAGCCGACTGCAGCGCGCAGAAAGCAGCCGCACGCCGGCCTCGGCCGCGAGCCGTGCCGCCTCCGACAGCAGGCGGGTCTTGCCGATACCGGCCGGTCCCTCGACCAGCACGACGCCGCCCGTTCCCGTCCGGGCGGCGGACAGTGCGGCCGACAGTTCGGCGGCCTCCGTTGCCCGGTCCACGAGGTCGGCACGTGCGACGCGGACCGGCGACGTCGCCCGGTCGACGTCGGTCGCCCTGATCGCGGCATCGTCCGTGTCGCGTGAGGGCACGAGTGCGGGTGGCCGCGGCGGGTCCAACGTGGGCGACTGGGCGAGCACGTCGCGCTCCAGCATGCGCAGGCGCGGGCCGGGGTCGACCCCCAGCACCTCTGCGAGCGTCTCGCGCGCCCGGCGCAGCGCCGCCAGCGCGTCGGCCTGTCGCTGCGAGCGGTACAGGGCGAGCACCAGCAGCGCCCAGCGCTCCTCCCGCAACGGGTCCTCGGCCACGAGCGCCTCCAACTCGGACACGAGCAGCGGCGCGTCGCCGAGCTCGAGCCGGGCGCCGAGCAGCCGCTCACGGGCGACGGCCCGCAACGCGTTCAGGCGGACCACCTCGGCTCGGGCCCAGTCCTCGTCGGCGTACTCCGCATAGGCGGGTCCCCGCCACAGGCCCAGGGCGTCGTCCAGCACGGCGACGGCATCGACCGACGGCAGCGAGGCTCCCGACGCCACCGCACGCTCGAAGCGCCAGGCGTCGACGGCGTCCAGGCCGAGCCGGATGGCGTAGCCCGGACCGACCTTGGCGATGACCCCGTCACGGGTCCGTGCCGCGGCCTGCGGCTCCAGGCACCGACGGAGGTGGCTGACGTACGACTGCAACGCGCCAGTCGGGTTGCCGGGCGCGTGCTCGCCCCACACGCAGTCCGCCAGCCGGTCCGCGGGCACGGCCTCACCACGCGCGATCACGAGCGCGGCGAGCACCGCCCGCTGGCGCCGGCCACCGAGGCCGATGGGGCATCCGTTCAGCGAGCCGCTCAGCTCGCCCAGCACGCCCAGACGCAGGTCGCTGGCTTCGTCCACCCGGACCCTCCCGCCGTGCACGGCGGCGAATGGGCCAGCGTATACGGACGACCGCCCGCGACGGGGCGGAGCGCGCCCCCCGTCATGATGCCCGCCGGGTCAGCTGACGTCGGCCGCCTGCACCTCGGCCAGGACGATGGTGACGTCGTCGGGGAACCGGGCGGCCTCGACCATGCCGTACAGCTGCGAGACGGCCTGGTCCGCCGGGCCGCGGAGGGCCTGCGCGATCGTGTCGGCGTCGACCACGTCCGTCAGACCGTCGCTGGCCAGCAGCAGGCGATCCCCGGCGGTGAGGTCGACCGTGCGCACGTGGGGGGCGAGGTCGCCGGTCGCCCCCAGGCACTGGCCGATCTGTGAGCCGCCGATGCGGTCACTGACGGTGAGCGGCTCGAGTTGCGCGTCCGAGTACCGCCACGCCGTCGTGTCACCGACGTTGGCCGTGACGAGGTGGCCGTCCAGGACGGCGAGCATCGCGACGGTGGCGCCCATGCCGGTCAGGGCGGGGTCGGTCGCCGTCGCGTCGTGCAGGGTCTGGTCGGCGAGTTGCAGCAGGGCTTCGGCCGCGGGTTCGTCCCGGGGGACGTCGGAAGCCGCCAGCAGCTTCGCCGCGAGGTGGCTGGCGACGTTGCCGGCGCTGTGGCCGCCGAGGCCGTCCAGGGCCGCCAGCATGGTCGGCGCCGACAGCTGGTGGTGTTCGACGCTGGCTGCCTCGGCAAGGACCGTGTCCGCCACGACGGCCCGGTCCTCGTTCTCCGTGTGGGTCAGCGACGCATGCGTCACGACCCAGACGTCGAGATGCATGGTCACTCCTCCAGGTGGGGGTCTCGGTCGGCAGTCTCGTGGATTGCAGATCGGAAGCATCGCGGCATCCGAGACGTTCCGGCGGCGGCGACTGCCACCGCGCGCTGGTGGCAGTTCGTGCCATGGCCGCCGGACCCGTCCCCCGCCGGCCACCGGCGGGCGGCCACCCCGGGCGGCAGGACCGGCGCGGCCTGGCACTCGGGCATAGACTCGATCGGTGACCTGCGGAGGATCGACGACGACATCCGAGGGACGCGGACCTGCGCCCCTCTGCCGGCGATATGGGCCCGATCGCCGTCGTCTGGGCCGGTGACCTGGCTCCTGGTCGTCGCCATCGCCTTCGCCTTCGTCAACGGGGTGAACGACGGCGGGGCGCTGCTGTCGGTCGGCCTCTCGGTCCGGGGCCACCGGCCATTGACCGGGTTGTTCATCGCCGCCGGGGCGGTCGCCGTCGCCCCGCTCGTCGTCGGCACCGCGGTGGCGACCACGCTGGCGGACCGTCTGGTCACCTTCGACGGTCAGGACGGACAGGTCGCGCTCGGGGTCGCGGTGGTCGCGGCCGTCGCCGTCACCTGGCTGCTGGCCGCCCGCGGCCTGCCCACCAGCCTCACCCTGGCTGTCGTCGGCGCGATCGCCGGTGCCGGCGTCGGCGCCCGGTTACCGGTGACCTGGGGCACGGTCGCGCTGGTGCTGCTGCTGGCAGCGGTCGCGCCGGTGATCGGACTGCTCGTCGCCCGAGGGCTCGGCCGGGTGGTCACGGCCTGGCCGTCGCGTGGCGTGCTGCACCGTCGTGTCCGCCGCTGGCACCGGGCCGGATTCCTGCTCCAGTGCCTGGCCTACGGCGCCAACGACGGACAGAAGATGCTGGCGGTGCTGGCGGTCGCCGTCGGCACGGTCGGCGCATCGGGGGTGCCGGTCGTCGGCTGGCAGCTCACCGCAGTCGCCGTGGCGTTCCTCGTGGGGGCGATGGTGGGTCTGCCCCGGGTGGCGCGGACCATCGGCGCCGGCGTGGTGCCGTCGCGGCCGCACGAGGCCGTGGTGACCGAGATGTCGTCCGCGACCGTCGTCCTGGCCACGGGGGCGGTGGGCTCCCCGGTGTCGATGACGCAGGCCATCTCCGGCGGGTTGGTGGGTAGCGTGCTGGACCGCGGCAAAGGCAGCGTCCGGTGGCGCACGGTGGCCCAACTGGGGCTGGCCTGGGTCGCCACCCTGCCGTCGGCCTTCGTGGTCGCCGGTGCGGCGACCGGTGTCGCCCTCGCCGTCTCGTGACCTCGACGACAGGAGCGTCCCCGTGACCGAGCGGGTCCGCCGGTTCTTCCGCAACCTGACCGGGCGCAGCGACGCGGTCCTGGTGTCGCACCTGCTCGCCCAGTTCGACGCCACCACGAAGGCGGTCGACCTGGTCCGCGCGCTGGCCGGCGGCGAGATCGACGCCGCGGAGGGCGACCGGCGGATGGACGCCATCGAGAGCGAGGGCGACGACGCCCGCCGCGAACTGATCGTGGAGTTGCGCCAGACCCTGGCGGCACCCATGGACCGCGAGGACCTCAACCGCCTGTCACGGTCCGTGGACGACGTGCTCGACAACCTGCGCGATCTCGCGCGCGAGTTCCACCTGTACGGGTTCGCCGCGGAACCGCTGCTCCTCGAGGGGGTCGACAACCTGGCGACCGGCCTCGCGATGCTGCGGACGGCGACGGAAGTGCTGGTCGACCATCCCGAGGACACCGCCAGACATGCCGCCGAGTCGAAGAAGAACGACGTGCGGCGCAGCTACCAGCACGCCATGGCCCAACTGCTGACCGGGTGCGACGACGTCGACACGCTCCTGCTGCGGCGCCGGGAACTGTTGCGTCGCCTGGACATCACCGGGCTGCGACTGGCCGAGGCGGCGGACGCACTCGTCGACGGCGCCGTCAAACGCAGTCACTGACGGCCGCGGCAGGGCTCGCCGGCAGCCTGCTCGTCAGGCGCTGCTCACCGCGTCACGCCGGGCCAGGAGAAAGCGGCGCTCGGCAGCGTTGGTCGTGAGGGCGGCGGCGGTGGCGTAGGCCGCCGCCGCCTCGTCGGCTCGCCCGAGCCGACGCAGCAGGTCGGCCCGTGTGGCGTGGAAGAGGTGGTAGCCGTCGAGCGGCAGGCCCTCGATGGCGTGCAGGCCCGCACCGGGGCCGCGGACCTCGGCCAGCGCGACGGCCCGGTTGAGTTCCACGACCGGCGTGGGCGCGATCGCCAGGTGCTGGTCGTAGAGGGCGACGATCTGCCCCCAGTCGGTGTCGGCCGCCGTCGGCGCGGCGCTGTGTACGGCGTTGACGGCCGCCTGCAGTTGATAGGGACCGGGACGGTTCCGCCGCAGGCACGTCCGCACGAGCGCCTGCCCTTCGGCGATCATGGCCGCGTCCCAGCGGGACCGGTCCTGATCGGCCAGCAGGATCGGCGTCCCGCCCGGTCCGACCCGGGCCGGCCATCGCGCGGCGACCAGCAGCATCAGCGCCAGCAAGCCCATCACCTCGGGTTCGTCGGGCAGGAGCGCCGCGAGCAGGCGTCCGAGCCGGAGCGCCTCGTCGCACAGTCCCTCGCGGACCAGCGCGTCGCCGCCGGTGGCGATGTGGCCCTCGTTGAAGACGAGATAGACGACCGCGAGGACGCCGGCGAGGCGATCGGGCAGTTCGTGGTCCTCGGGGACGCGGTAGGGGATGTTGGCGGCGCGGATCTTGCGCTTGGCCCGGACGATCCGTTGGGCCAGCGTCGGCTCGGGGATCAGGAAGGCGCGTGCGATCTCGCCGGTGTCCAGGCCGCACAACAGCCGCAGGGTCAGCGCGATCTGTGCGTGGGTCGCCAGGGCCGGGTGGCAACACGTGAAGATCAGCCGCAAGCGGTCGTCCTGCACGGATCCCACGCGCTCCGGCGGCCCGGCCGGCGATTCGATCACGGCTGCCTGCGCCTGCCGCTCGTCACGCCGCTTCTCGCGGCGCAGGCGGTCGATCGCCCGGCGTCTGGCCGTGGTGGTGATCCACCCACCCGGGTTTGGCGGGATCCCCCGCTCGGGCCAGGTCCGCTGGGCGACCAGGAAGGCCTCCTGGACCGCGTCCTCGGCGACGTCGATCTCGCCGAACACGCGGACCAGGCTCGCCACGACCTGCCCGTACTCGCGCCGGAACACGCCGGCCACCGTGGTCTCGTCGGTCGGCGCCACGGACCGGTGCTGCCCGGGACCGACGGCGTGGAACACCACGTCACACCTCGGGCTCGTCCTGGAACGGGCGCACCTCGACCGGCCCGCGACACGCGCGAGTGGCCTTCCTCGCCCAGTCGAGTGCCTCCTCCTCGTCCGCGACCTTCAGCACCCAGAAGCCACCGAGGTGTTCCTTGGCTTCCGGGAAGGGGCCGTCGGTGGTGACGACCCGTCCGTCCTGTTCCCGTACGACGGTGGCGAGGTGGGGTTCCTCGAGTCCCCCGGCGAACACCCACGCGCCGGCGGAACGCATCTCGCCGTTCAGTTCCTCGACGTCGGCGTACATCTGCTTCATCGTGTCGGCGTCCGGTTCCGGCTCGCCCGCCACGTAGTGGACCGACAGCAGGTACTGCTTCATGGTCTCTCGCTCCTCACGTCGGGGCCGTGGCCCGGCCCTCACCATCCCCACGAACGACCGGTGGCGTTTTCGACAGGCCGTCGAGGCGTCCTCACGCCCGCCCCGGATCATTCCGTCGACACGTCCTGGAAGGGGCGGACCTCGATCGGGCAGGTGGTGGCCAGCGACACCTGCTCGCCCCACCGCAGGGCGGCGTCGAGATCCGGCACCTCGATGACGCTGAAGCCGCCGATCTGTTCCTTGGTCTCCACGAACGGCCCGTCGGTGATCAGCACGTCACCACCGCGGACCGTCACCACCGTGGCGGTACCGGGATCGTGCAGTGCGCCGCCGAACACCCACACGCCGGCCACGACCATGGCGTCGTGGACGCGTTCGGTGTCCGTCGCGATCCTCGACAGTTCCTCCGGGGCGGGCGGCAGGCGGTCGGCCGGATAGCAGACGGACAGCAGGTACCTCGTCATAACCGTGCTCCTCGTGTGGGACCGGCCCGGTGCCGGTCCTCGTCCTCCCCACGAACGACGGTGCGCCACTTCGACATTCTGGGTCACGTCCCCCGCCGGTCGACGCCGGGAGCGCCTGACGGACACCGCACCGCAGGGCCACCGGGATCCACCGTGTCGACCGCGTGCTAGAAGTGCTCGGCGGACACCGACCAGCGCACCCAGGAGCGTGCCGTGGAGAAGGACGCCATGACGGACTGGGACGGGGCCGACTACCAGCGGCGGGTGGAGGCTCAACTGGCCGGGAAGGACCCCCACGGTGAGGTCCGGTTCGTCCTGCGGTACGCGCCGTCGTCGGTGCTCGACGCCGGCTGCGGAACCGGCCGGGTCGCCACCGAACTGGCCAGACGCGGTGTCGAGGTGGTCGGCGCGGACGTCAACGAGTCCATGCTCGCGGTCGCGCGGGAGCACCAGCCCGGGCTCCGATGGGTCCTGTCCGACCTGGTCGAGCTCGACCTCGGCCGGACCTTCGACGTGGTCGTCATGGCCGGCAACGTGCCGCTGTTCACGCCGCCGGGCACGACCGGCCGGCTGGTGGCCGGCTGCGCACGTCACGTCGCGCCGGACGGCGTCCTGGTCGCCGGCTTCTCGCTCGACCGCGGCTATGGCATCGAGCACTACGACCAGGAGGCCGCCGCCGCGGGTCTGGAACTGCACGAGCGCTACGCCACGTGGGACCGTGCCCCCTTCGCGGCCGGCGCCGACTACGCCGTCAGCGTCCACCGGCCGCTGGACGCCGCACGACCGTGAGGTGGTGGCGTTCCCTGCGCCCGCTCAGCCGCCGCGTCGATACGGCGCGAACTCGTCCGGGTGAGCCAGCAGGTAGCGGATCAGGTGCTCGATGAGGACGTCGCCGCGGTCCTCCAGGGCGTAGTAGGCGGCGTCGAACGCCTCGAAGCGCTCTTCGTGCTCGAGCACGAAGTCGCACAGGCGTTCGCGATCGTCTCGCGCGTCGGCGGGGAGCACCTGCTCGACGCGGCGGAAGAGGGCGGCGTGGGCGGCGGCTCCCACGTGGGCGGCTGCCTCGACCAGTTCCTCGGCATCGAGGTCGAGGTCGAGGTAGATGGCGGGGAAGCCGTCGCCGTCCGCGGCGTTGGCGGCCAGGTAGAGCACGACGACGGCCCGGGGTCCTGACGGCAGCTCGGCGCGCCGCTCCCAGTAGTCGGGGCCGTGGGCCCGCGGGACGTCCTGGCGCACGATCGCGTCCAGTGCTCGGTGGTGCTGGCTTCGCAGCAGATCCATCGGCGCTCCTGCCGGTGGCCGGTGTCGAAGTCGACTCAGGCGTCGCCGTTCGCGATGCGTACGTCGACGGGGGTGCCGGCCTCGACCGTGCGGCTCACGGTGCAGGTGCGGTCGTGGGAGGTGCGCAGCGCCCGCGGAAGCACCTCGCGGGCACGGTCACCGTCCTCGCCGTCCGGGAAGGTGACGTGGAAGGTCATCCGGATGTCCTCGAGCAGGTTGCCGACGTCGTCACGGATCTTCTCGGCCTCGACGACGACCTCGAACCGCTCCGGCGTCGCCCGACGGCCGGTGACCACGTCGACGTCGACCGCCGAGCAGCCGCCGAGGGCCGCGAGGAGCAACTCGACCGGCGAGAAACCGGACTCGTCCATGCTGCCGAACGTCAGCTGGACACCGCGCGGATTGGTCGCCCGGTACACGCCGGTGTCCAAGCGCTCGAGGGTCACGCGGCGGTGGTCGGCCTCCGTCATCACGGCTCCAGGGTCGGGGATGGCGCACGACCCTACTCCCACGACCGGCGGCGCCCTGCGTGAGGGGGCCGCCGGCCCTTGCCCGGCGACGGCGACGCCGGTTCAGGCCTCGTCGAGTTCGCCGGGGTGCGGTCGGATACGCGTACCGGCGGTGCCTGCCATGTTGGGTCACGCGTCCGTGTGCGTGCGGTTCCAAGAACGCGCCTGTACCCACACGCACGGGCGGGGCGCCGGCGTTCGGGGGCGGCGTTCGTGGGCGGCGAGGGGCCGCGATGCCCGGCGGACGCCCTCGGGCGGCATCGTCGTCACCCCACCGCTCGACTGCTTCCCATCCCCGGGCACAGTTCAACGTCTCGGGACCCGCACGTCAGACCAACGTCGTCGACCAGGACTCGTCGAGCCACGCAGCGTGATCGATGATCGGCCGAAGCCGCACGGCAACGACCCGCGCCAGGACATCGCCAGCAGCCGCTGACGAGGTCACGCCTCGTCGAGGGCCGCCAGCCAGTCGCCCCAGAAGGCCTTCCAGTGGGCGACGTCGTCCGGCGAGAGCAACTTGGCGTGCGCGACCGTGACGGTCGCGCGTCGCTCCCCCTTCGCGCTGACCTGGATCTCCGCCACGCCGTCACCCATGCCGAGTCGGACGTTCTTCGAGGTCGGCCGGGACCGCAGCTCGACGTCCATGTCGGGGAACAGCGCCGCGCGGCCGTCGGCGTCGCGCAGCGTTTCCCGGAGCACGACCGGGTCGACGCCGATGGTCGCCGACCGGCCGGCCGTGAACGTGCCGTCGGCCATCTGGTTGGGCAGTCGGCGCCCGGTGATGCGCTCCCAGCTGACGGTGATGTTCTGCGCCCACCAGCCGGGAACGTCGTGCTGGTCCTGGAGCCAGGTGGCAACGGCGGCGTGACCGTCGGCGTGTCCGGGCCAGGCGTCGATCAGCTCGCGCCACTCGTCCCAGCCGCGGCCGGTCTGCCGGCGGATGACGTCGTCGGAGTGTTCAGGATCCGACGCCCAGTTCGGCGCGTCCCGGTCGGCCGCCTGCTCGAGCAGGACGCGGCGGGCCGCGCCGTACTTCTCGCCGGTCTTGGCCATGCGCGACCGGATGCGGCGCTTGAAGGATTCGTTGCGGGTCATGTGAGCAGCCTCGTGTGTCCGGCGGCCACGATCGGCGACCCGCGCTCGCCGTCGCGGACGCACCACACGACAGCCGTACCACCCGTGTCGAGCACTCGAGGTCCCCTCTGCCTCCCCGAACTCGGCAGCGCGGGCGCCGAGGTGGAGGTCGGGCGTGACACACCGCCTGCCTCGCACGGTACTGCGTCGGCGCGCCCTGGTCACGGAAGACGCCGCGTGTCGGCGCGGGCCGCCATCGCCCGGACAGGCTGGTGGCGCCACGACGGCCGTATCGTCCGATGCAGTCCGACCCGAGACACGGCATGCAGGCCCTGCTGATCGGCGCGATCGGATCGAGCGCACTCGTGATCGGCGGCACGCTCGGGGCGTTGTGGCGTCCGCCCATGCGCTGGACCGGTGTGCTGCTCGCGTTCGCCAGCGGCACGCTGCTGAGCGCGTTGGCGTTCGAACTGTTCCCGGACGCCGTCGAGGACGGGGGCCTGATGCCGGCCGGTCTCGGTCTCCTGGCCGGCGCACTCACGTTCGTCGTCGTGAACACGCTGCTGGACGCGCGGGTGGCGCGCTCGGCCGGCGATCCGCATCAAATGCCCGCCGTGCCCGACGAAGCGGCCGAACGCCTACGCGGTGCAGAGGCGCAGCAGACCGAACGCGTCGAGGACGCGGCCCGCGGTGGCAAGCCCCTGGCGGTCGGCCTCGCCCTCGTCGCCGCCGTGACGCTGGACGGCGTCCCGGAGAACGTCGCCCTGGGCGTCTCCATGGCAACGGACGCCGGCGGTGGATTCAGCCTCGCGCTGCTCGTCGCGATCTTCTCGTCGAATCTGCCCGAGTCCCTGGCCGGAGCGGTCTCCATGCGCCGAGGCGGCCGGTCCGCCGCGTTCGCGATCGCGGTGTGGACCGTCACCGCGGTGGTGCTGACCTTCGCGGTGGTGGCCGGCCGTGCGACCGCCCTCGGGCTCGGCGCAGCGCAGCTGGCCTTCGCGGCCGCCTTCGCCGGAGGCGCCGTGCTGGCGTCACTGGCGGACACATTGATGCCGGAGGCGTTCGAGCACGGCCGGCCGCTGAACGCGATGGCGACGACTGCGGGCTTCTTCCTGTCGTTCCTGCTCGCGCAGCCATGATGGCAGCCATCACGGGCGGCTGCTACGCGGAGGCCCGTCCGCGGCGCCCGGGTGTGACCAGGCGACGCGATCACGACGAGCAACTCGCCTGCCCGGACGACCGGGCATTGCGTGCTTTGCCCCTCGGGCCGGGGCCGGCATCATGCCGCGCCATGCCGACCGCGACCCGCACGCTCCCCCGCTCCAAGAGCGACGTCCGCCGCGCTGCGGCCGCGGTGTGTGTCCGTCGCAGGCGCGGGCGTGTGCAGGTCCTGCTGGTGTCCACGCGGGCCGGACGCGTCACGCTGCCCAAGGGACGCGTGGAGGCGCACGAGGACCCTGCCGCGGCTGCTCTGCGCGAGGCGCGTGAGGAGGCGGGCGTGCACGGCGCCGTGCAGGCGCACGTGGGCTCCTGGCGGCACGGCGACGCCCGCCAGCACGTCGACGCCTTCGTCGTGGCGGTGCGGCGGCGGGGCCGGCCGGTGCCGTCGGAGCGTTGGCGCACCGTCGCGTGGGTCGATCTCGAGCACGCAGCCGACCGGCTGGCACGTCGCTGTGCCACACGGCGCGACCGCGACGCCGTCCGTCGCGCGCTGACCGCCGCCGCCAGCCGGCTGGGCTGACCGGCTTCCGCCCGGGCTCCCGACCCACGCCCGCAGGTGTCAGACTCCACGGCGATGGCGGCGTACGGAACGGCGATGGACGCGCGGGCGGTGGCGGACGCGTTGGAGCGCGACCTGGCGGAGCACGGCACCCCGGAGCGGGCCGAGAAGGAACGCCGGTATCTGAAGAGCGAGCTTCGCCACCTCGGTGCGAGCGTGCCGGCGACCCGTGCGGCGGTGAAACGGCTGGTCGCGGGGCTCCCCGAGCTCACCCATGACGACGCGGTCGACCTCGCCGTGGCGCTGTGGGACGCGCCCGTGCACGAGCGCCGCGCTGCCGCCGTCGAACTGCTCGACCTGCGCAGCGACCTGCTCACCGCCGCCGACCTGCCGGTGCTGGAACGGCTGCTGCGGGAAGCGCGGACCTGGGCGCTGGTCGACGGGCTGGCGGCCAGCGTCGTCGGCGCGGTCCGCGAGCGCCACCCCGACGAGGCCGAACCGACGCTGCGGGCGTGGGCGGGTGACGAGGACTTCTGGCTGCGCCGCGCCAGCCTGCTGGCCTACCTCGTGGCACTGCGGGCGGGCGCCGGCGACTTCGACCGCTTCGCCGACAAGGCGGACCGGCTGCTCGAGGACCGCGAATGGTTCGTTCGCAAGGCGCTCGGCTGGGTACTGCGCGACACCGGCCGGCGGCGGCCGGCGATGGTGGTCGACTGGCTCGAACCCCGCGTCGCGCGCGCCGCGCCGCTCACCCTGCGCGAGGCCGTGAAGCACCTGCCGGACGACGACCGCGCCCGGTTGTCGCGGGCCGCCGACCGGTGACCGACCGCTCCCCGTGCACCGCCCTCCTCAGTGGGCGAGTGCCCGGTCCAGGTCCTCCTGCAGGTCGGCAGGGTCCTCGAGGCCGATCGAGACGCGGATCACGCCGTCGGTGACCCCCATCTGCGCCCGGACCTCCGGCCCGATCCGGTGGTGGGTGGTCGTGGCCGGGTGGGTGACCAGCGTCTTGGCGTCGCCGAGGTTGTTGGAGATGTCGATCAACCGCAGCGCGTCGATCACCTCGAACGCCCGTGCCGTACCGCCGGGTACCCAGAACGTGATGACGGACCCGCCCGCGCGCATCTGCGCCCGGGCGAGGTCGTGCTGGGGGTGGGACGCCAGCATCGGGTAGCGGACTCCCTCGATGGCCGGGTGCTGCTCGAGCCACCGTGCCAGGGCCGCCGCCGTCGCCGTCTGCCGTTCCACACGCAGCCGCAGGGTCTCCAGGCTCTTCAGCACGACCCAGGCGTTGAACGGGCTCATCGTCGGGCCCGTGTGGCGCATCAGCGGGCGCAGCTCCTCCTGCACGAACGCGGCGGAGCCGAGGATCGCGCCGCCCAGCGTCCGGCCGTGTCCGTCGAGGTGCTTGGTGGTCGAGTACACGACCACGTCGGCGCCCAGCTCCAGCGGCCGCTGCAGCACCGGTGTGGCGAAGATGTTGTCGACGACGACCCGGGCACCGGCCGCGTGGGCCAGCTCGCAGACCGCGGCGATGTCGACCAGTTCCTGCATCGGGTTCGACGGCGTCTCGAAGAACACCGCCCGGGCCGGCTCCGACAGGGCGTCCTTCCACTGAGCGAGGTCGGCGCCGTCGACGAAGTCGGTGCGGATCCCCCAGCGCGGCAGGATCTGGTCGAGCACCTGGAAGCACGAGCCGAACAGATCGCGGGCGGCGACGACCCGGTCCCCCGCCCGCAGCGTCGCCGCCAGCGCGTTGAACACCGCGGACATCCCGCTGGCGGTCGCCCACGCCGCCTCGGCGCCCTCGAGCCGGCGCAGCCGTTCTTCCAGCATGGTGACGGTCGGGTTGCCGAGGCGGCTGTAGATGTAGCGGTCCTCGTCGCCCGCGAAGGCCGCAGCGGCCTCGGCAGCCGACCCGTAGACGTAGCCGGAGGTCAGGAACAGCGCCTCGGAGGTCTCGCCGAAGGCACTGCGCTCCGTCCCGGCCCGCACGGCCAGCGTGTCGGGCCGCCACGTCGCCGAGGGATCCTCGGCCGACGGGATCGGCGCCTGCTCGTCCGACACGGAACTCTCCTGGCGGGGGTGGAGGGCTGGCGTGCCATCCTGCCGAGTCGTTCGCGGCTTGGCCAGCCGGCAGCGCGCCAGGGCTTTCGGTGGCTGGCGCGGGCAGACCATTGCCGCCGCCGTCGACCACCCGCTACCGTGGCTGGCATGCAGCGTCACCAGCACGTCGTCGTACCGGGTCTTCGCGAAGGCCTGGTTCCCTGATGCGCTGACACGCACACACGCGTTTCGCGTTCGGCCCCGGGCACCCGCCCGGGGCCGTCGTCGTTTCGAGGAGCATCCATGGACGGCTCGTCCGCCATCACGACGCCCACCGCGGCGCCACCGGCGCACCCCACGCTGGACGGTCTGGAGGAACGCTGGGTCCGCCGCTGGGACCAGCAGGGCATCTACGCGTTCGACCGCACGCGCCCGCGGGAAGCGGTGTTCTCCATCGACTCCCCGCCGCCGACGGTCAGTGGCGTGCTGCACGTCGGCCACTGCTTCTCCTACACCCACACCGACCTGGTGGCCCGCTACCGCCGGATGCGCGGCGACGAGGTCTTCTATCCCATGGGGTGGGACGACAACGGCCTGAACACCGAACGGCGGGTGCAACTGCTGCGCGGCATCACCTGTGACCCGTCGCTGCCCTACGACCCCGATTTCGTCGCACCCGGTCCGACCGACGCGCCAGTCGCCTGCTCGCGCCGCAACTTCGTGGAGATCTGCGAGGAGGTCGCCGAGGAGCTCGAGGCGGACTACCGGCGGCTGTGGACGCGGCTGGGCCTGTCCGTCGACTGGGACCAGCACTACCGCACCATGGGTCACCGTGCCCACCGCGTTTCGCAGTACGGGTTCGCCGAGCTGTACCGGGCCGGGCGCGCCTACCGGGCCGACGCGCCGACCCTGTGGGACGTGGAGTTCGGCACCGCGGTCGCCCAGGCCGAGGTCGAGGAGCGCGAGATCCCGGGTGCCCTCCATCGGCTGTGGTTCGACGCCGGTGACGGCACGGGCATCGAGGTGGACTCGACCCGACCGGAGCTGCTGGCCGCCTGCGTGGCCGTGGTCGTGCATCCGGACGACGACCGGTTCGCCGGCCGGCTGGGCACGACCGTGCGCACGCCCGGTTACCGGGTCCCCGTGCCCGTCCTGGCGCACCCACTGGCCGATCCTGCCATGGGCACGGGGGCGGTGATGGTCTGCACCTTCGGTGACGCGACGGACGTCGTCTGGTGGCGCGAACTGGATCTGCCGACCCGGACGATCCTGGGCGCGGACGGCACCCTCCTCGACGTCGAGTGGGGCAGCGAACGCTGGCCGAGCGAGGACCCCGACCGGGCACACGAGCTGCACGCACGGCTCGTCGGCGCCACACCGGAGCAGGCCCGCGAGGTGCTCGCGACCGCGCTGGCTGCGACGCGTGAGCTGCGCGGCGAACCGCGCCCCACCACGCACCCCGTTCGGTTCTGGGAGAACGGGCGTCGGCCGCTGGAGATCCTGGTGACCCGCCAGTGGTTCGTCCGCACGCTCGACGAGCGCGACGTGTGGCGTCGCCGCGGTCGCGAGCTGCGGTGGCACCCGGCCGCGATGCGCCAGCGCTACGACAACTGGGTCGACGGCCTCAACGCGGACTGGAACGTCTCGCGGCAGCGCTACTTCGGGGTGCCCTTCCCGATCTGGTACCCGATCGACGCCGACGGCACGGTCCGCCACGACGAGCCGATCCTGGCCGCCGACGACCGGTTGCCGGTCGACCCGGCCACGGACCTGCCCGCGGGCTACCGCGCCGACCAGCGCGGCGCGCCGGGTGGCTTCGTCGCCGAATCCGACGTGATGGACACGTGGGCGACCTCGTCCCTGTCGCCCCAGATCGCCGGCGGCTGGCCCGACGATCCCGACCTGTTCGCGCGGGTGTTCCCGTTCGACCTGCGCCCCCAGGCACACGAGATCATCCGCACGTGGCTGTTCACCACGGTGGTCCGCGCTCACGCCCACCACGGCGTGCTGCCGTGGCGGCACGCCGCCATCTCCGGCTTCGTGGTCGATCCCGACCGCAAGAAGCTGTCCAAGTCGAAGGCCAACGCGCCGGACGAGCCGATGGCGCTGCTGGCCCGCTACGGCGCGGACGCCGTGCGCTACTGGGCCGCCGGCGCTCGGCTGGGCAACGACACCAGTCTGGACCACAACCGGCTGAAGATGGGTCGGCGGCTGGCCACCAAGCTGCTGAACGTCTCCCGCTTCGTGCACAGCGCCGTCACGCGCGCGGGCGGCCTCGTCGAGGCCCCCACCGTCGACGAGTCGCTCGACCGCGCCTGGCTGGCGCAGCTGGCCGCCGACGTCGACGACGCCACCCGGCACTTGGACGCACTCGAGCATGCCGCCGCGCTGCGCACGATCGAGGACGTGTTCTGGACTTTCTGCGACGACGTCGTGGAGCTGCTCAAGGGCCGGGCCTACGGCGACCTGGGCCCGGAGCGCGCCACCTCGGCGCACGCGACGCTGACGCGGTCGCTGTCCGTGCTCCAGCGGCTGCTGGCGCCCTACCTGCCGTTCGCGGCCGAGGAAGCCTGGTCGTGGTCCCGACCCGGGTCGGTCCACCGCGCGGCCTGGCCGACGGTCGACGAGCTCCGGGTGGCCGGTGCGGCCGGGGGCGCGGCCGGCATCGACGCCGTCCGGCACGTGCTCGCGGACGTCCGCCGCCGCAAGTCGGACGCCTCGGTGCCGCTGCGGACACCGGTCACGACCCTCGCGATCGTCGCACCCGACGCCCAGCTGGACGTGCTGCGGGAGGCGGCCGACGACCTCGCGGCAGCCGCGCGGGCGTCCGACGTCGTCGTGAGCGCTGGCGAGCGGCTGGCCGTCGAGGTGGAGCTGGCACGGACGTGACCGACGGCGTCGTCGCGGGTTCGTCCTGCACGGGCCGATGGCGGGCCGGAGGGCGCCGCCGGCAGGCGTCTACCTCGACGTCGGCGGCGGTGCAGCGTGGCGCAGGATGCCGGCGACGACCCCACTGACGGCCGCGCCCAGCAGGAAGGCCACGGCCAGGACGCCGCCGCCCAGAGCGACCATCGCCTCGGTCGTGCCACCCCCCGTGAACACCACCAGCGAGGCCAGCAGGGCCACGACCCCGGCGACGGTCGCGGCCACGCTGGCCCAGGCGAAGGGCCGCCAACGCCGGTCGGCCGGTAGCCGGCGCACGCCGACCACGAAGGCGGCGCCGGCGGGCCAGATCGCACCGGCCGCGCCGAGCAGCAGGAAGCCGTTGTCCACGTCGGACCTGCGGGTCGGGCCGGTGACGGGGACTACACCCGGTTCCCGAGGGCGCGCAGCAAAAGGTGCTCGCACAGTTCGGCGTGCGCGAGGCCGGCGGCTCGCGCCGAGATCGCGAAGCCGCTGGTGGGGGTGATCCCGGGCAGCGGGTTGACCTCGAGGAACTGGAAGCGACCGTCGGGACCCAGGCGGAAGTCGGACCGTGACGAGGTGTCACCGATCCCGAGGCATCGGTGGACCTCACCGGCCAGCCGCTGGATCTCGGCCGTCTGCTGCGGCGTCAGGTCGGCCGGCGCCTGCTTGCGGGACGCCCCAGGCGCGTACTTGGCCTCGTAGTCGTACAGACCGCGGTCGGTCACGAGTTCGACGGCGGCGAGGACCCGATCGCCCAGCGTCCCGACCGTGAGGTCCCGGCCTGGGACGTACTCCTCGACGAGCGCGTCCTCGCCGGCGGCGCCCGCTCGCGCCACGGCCGCGGGGAGCTCGCCGGCGTCCGTGACGTACGAGAGCCCGATGGTCGAACCACCGCGCACGGGCTTGACGATCCACGGCGGCGACAGCGCGAGCGCGGCCAGGTCGGACGACTCCCGGCCGCGGCGGACCCGGTGCCAGGCCGGTGTGCTGATGCCGTGGTCGACCAGCACGCGCTTGGTGGCCTCCTTGTCGAAGGTCAGCGCGCACACCTCGGCGCTCGGTCCGGTGTAGCGGATCCCGTGCGCGTCCAGTAGGCGCTGCGTCGCGCCCGCCTCGCCCTCGTCGCCGTAGACGGTCAGGAAGACCACGTCGGCGGCGGCCAGGAGCGGGAGCAGTTCCGGCGCGAGCACCCCGCCGTCCTGCCTGGCACGCAGGACCGCCAGCATCTCCGGATCGGGCGGTGCGCCGTGTCCGTCGCCGACCGGCGGGGTGGCGAGATCGGGGCCATCGGGGTCGCTGTGGAAGGCCCCGTCGACACGCCCGTCCCACCCGTCGGGCACCGCGGCGGAGTCGACTCCGGCCACCCGGTGCCCACGCGCTCGCAGGGCGCGTACGACGGCGACGCCACATGCCAGCGAGACGTGCCGCTCGCTGTTGGCACCACCCATCAGCACCGCCACGCGCAGCCGGCTCGCACTCGAAGCCGGGGCCACCCCGGGCGTGCTCATCGGCGCTCCGTCCACTGGTCGACTCCGTGTTCGAGAAGAAGGCGGAGTTTGTCGAGCCCGGCCCGCAGGTCTGCCACCTCGGCCCGCAGGCGGCTCGCCAGGTCGGGGCCGCGCAACCGGTCGCGCACCACGCGACACACGGTCGGGGCGCCGATCGCCAACCGCAGGGCCGCGCCGCCGTGCCCTCGCGGGCCGAGCGCGACGGGTTGGCCGAACTCGAAGCGTCGGCCCAGGGTGGCACGCGCGGCGGCTGCGACGCCTGGCGGGGCCTGTGCGGCGAGGTCCGTCCGCAGCAGCCGGTCGACGGTCCGCAGCGCCGTGAGCTCCAGTGGCTCCCCGTCGGCCAAGACGCGGAAGGTGAAGATGCTCGGTGCCTCCTCCAACGGCACCGGCCGCGCCGCTCCCGCGCCGGCGCCGGACGGCACGCTGGCCGCGACCGCGGGCGGGGTGTCGAGCGGCTCGGCAACAGGGCTGCGGTCGAGGGCGGCGCACGCGGCGTCGGTCAGGTGTGCCAGGACGCGCCGACGCAGGTCGACCGGGAGTCGAAGGTAGACGTCGGCCTGCGCCAGCGCGGCCGACCAGCGCAGCAGCAGCCCGGGGTTGGGTGCCGGCGACGCGACCCGACGAAGCGCACGCAGCGCCGGCGGGACGGCGCCGCGGTCGAGATAGACACCGACGCCCTCCGGCCAGGGCCGGGCCCGCACCCGGTCGATCAGCGACGGCGGGATCAGCAGCGCGCCGGAGAACGGCGGACCGGCCAGGAACTTCGAGCCCGTCACGACGACCTGGCGACCGGCCGCGAGATGCGTGCCGACCGTGGCCGCACCGACCCGCAGCTGCGCCGCGTCGATGACGACGTCGAGCCGGTCGCCGTGCGCGGCTTCCCAGCTCCGGAGCGCCGCTGGCCTGGGCAGGCGGACGCCGGTCTTGCTGCCTTCGACCACGTGGAGGACCGCCTGCCGACCGTCGGCGACGATGGCCGCCAGATGCGTGGCGATCTCCGCCTCGATCGCGTCGGCGTCGCGCAGCCGCCCGTCCTCGTCACGCACCTCGACCGCCACGCTGCGGACGTCGGCCGGCATGCCCGGCAGCAGCTTGCCGGTGCACAGCCGGCCGCCCTGCGGGGTCCGATCGGTGAAGGCGCGGCCGGTCGCGGCCAGTTCCGTGCCGCTGCCCAGCTCGAGCGGTGCGACGAGGACGGTCGTCGTCGCCCGGCCGGCGCTGGCCGCGACGGTCAACGCCAGCGTCTCTGCGTCGGTCCCGGACGGCGTCGGGACCACCGTCGTCCCTCGGGGTCGGCCGCGGCCGGCCAGCGTTCGTGCCAGGGCGTCGCGGAGGGCCGTCCACTCCCGGTCGAGCGTGGTCTCGAGACCATGGCACAGCGCCCGCGCGACCAATCGCCGCCGACGAGCGTCGGCGGCGGCGAAACCGGCCATGGACGACGACGATGCCGTGCACGAGGAGAACGAGACCACCTCCGGCCGTGGCAGCGGCGAGACCCCGTAGCGGTTCTCGACGCTCGTCCAGTCGACGACCACCCGGTCGTCCCCGCCGGAGCCCAACAGCACGGCCGTGGGCAGCGCCACGGGCAGCACGTCCGAGGCACGACGTGCCGCCGCGTCGAGGGTGGCGGCGTCCAGGCCGGCGATCCGAGAGGCGCCGTCCTCCCGGTCCCGGAGCGCGTGCAGGACGTCGGCCGCGACCGCGCGGGCGTCGTCGGGACCGATCCCGGGCACGGCATCCGCGAGGGCGTGCAGTGACCGGCGGGCGGCGGCGGAGGTCGCCGGCAGCGGCGCGTCGGCGTGCCCCCGGACGAGGTCGGTGTACACGACGGCCGCGGCGTGGGCGAGGATGCGACCGGCCAGTTCACAGACACCATCGGTGACCCCGGCCGAGGATTCGAGCCACGACCGTTCGAGCGCCTCACGGACGACCAGCGCGGCCAGCGCCGGTTCGCGCGCGAGCTCAGGCCGCAGGAGCACGTCGTCACCGTCGACGAGACACGGCTCGCTCTGGCCGGCGTGCGCCCGGAGGACGCGACCGCGAAGCAGGGGGCCGAGGTCTGGGCAGGCCCCCAGCGCCTCGAACGGCCGGCTCACCGGCGCACCACGGCCGCCGCCGGTGCCGATCCCCTCGGCCACCTCCCACCAGAACGCGCGCGCATCCACCCCCCGCTGGACCGACGTCGCCACCCGTCGCAGGAAACGCTATCGAGCGGCCCGTCCGCGGGAGGCTCGATGGCGCAGAGTGCTCGAAAGGTCGCCGGCCGGCACCGCGTTGCGACGGACGCACGTCACCGGCTGGCGGGATGCAACACCCCGGTCAGGCGCTCCGTGAGCTCGAACAACGCCCCCGCCACCTCGCCGTCCTGGGCCGCCCGACTCGGGCTCGCCGGTGCGGGCGCACCCCGCACGCCGGAGCTGGGTCCCCAGTAGCTGCCGCGGGGCACGTCCGGTGCGGTTGCCGCGTACAGCTGCGGGAGTGCGCCCGTGCGCGCCGGCTGGGCGAACAGCGTGTTCGCCGTGGCACTGAAGGTGCGGTTGACCAGGCCGGACAGGCCCCCCTGCAGCGCCGGCCCCTTCGTCTGCAACTCCGTGCGGGCGTAGCCGGGATGGGCGGCGGCGACCACGACGTCACGGTCCGTCGCATCGAGCCGGCGCTGCAGCTCGCGCACGTACAGCAGGTTCGCGAGTTTGGTCTGCCCGTAGGCCAGCCACCGCTGGTAGCGGCGACGTTCGAAGTGCGGGTCGTCGAGGTCGATCCGGCCGATGCGGTGCATCTCCGACGACACGACGACGACGCGGGGATCGACCGCGGCCTCCATCGACGGCAGCAGCTGGGCGATCAGCGCGGCGTGGCCGAGATGGTTGACGGCGAGCTGCAGCTCGAAGCCGTCGACCGTGCGCCGCAACGGTGTCGCCATCAGCCCGGCGTTGGCGATCACGACGTCCAGGACCGGGTACCGGTCACGCACCATCGTCGCTGCGGCCCGGACACTGGCCAGCTCCGCGAGGTCGAGCGGCACGTGGTCGAGGCGGGCACTCGGGACCGCCCGCCGGATCCGCTCCGCCGCGGCGACGGTCTTGGCCTCGTCGCGCGTGGCCATGACGACCGTGGCACCGGCCGCCGCCAGCGCCCGGGCGTTCTCCAGGCCGAGGCCAGCGGACGCCCCCGTCACCACGAACGTGCGCCCGTCCTGCCGTGGCACGTCGTGTTCGTCCCAGCGCACCGGCACTCCTCGCCGTCGTCGGCCGGCAGCCGAGCACGGCCGGCACCCACTGGCATTCGGAGGGGCCGGTCGTCCGGACGTGCCGCCCGCGTCGGGCCCCGTCGACCAGGTCCGGGTGGTGCCTACGCTGGCGAACGCCGACGCCGCCAGCGAGCTGGGGTTCCGATGTCCTCGCGCAAGCTGACCCTCGACCTGCATCCGATCTTCGACCGGGGCCGGGAGATCGACGCCGCCTTGGCGCAGGCGATGGACGAGGCCGAGGCGCGCAAGGCCAAGCAGCTCGAGATCATCTGCGGCAAGGGTTCGGGCGCGCTGAAGAAGCGGGTGCTGCGCTTCCTGGACCAGAAGCACGTCCGCCGGCGCTACCACCGCGTCGACAAGGACCCGGGCAACTCCGGCCACCTGTACGTGCACTTTCGCTGGTCACGCGGCCAGTGAGCCGCGCGCAGGCGGGCCTCCCCGCCCCCACGCCAACGCACCAGCCTGCCGGAGCCACCACGTGAACGCGCCACCGCAACTGCCCGACGACCTTCCCGCGATCCGTCACGCCACGCCGCTCGGTGGCGGGGACACGGCCCGGGCCTGGCGCGCCCAACTCGCCGACGGCCACCACGTCGTGGTCAAGGCCACGCCCTACGACGCGGGCCTGGAGGCCGAAGGGCTGCGGGTCCTGGCCGAGGCCGGCGGCCCGGTGCCAGCGGTGCTGGGTGTCGCGCAGCACGTCCTGGTCATGGAGCACGTCGCCGGGCCGGCGGACTGGGAGCGGCTGGGCGCGGCGCTGGCCCACGTGCACGGCCACCACGGCGAGGGTTTCGGCTGGTACCGCGACAACGTGATCGGCCCCCTCCCCCAGCGAAACGGCTGGCGGGACTCGTCCGGCGCGTTCGTGGTGGAACGCCGAATCCGTCCGTACCTCGACGACCTTCCGCACGAGGTCGCCCGGCGACTGGCCGCCGCCTGCGACGGTCCGCTGCCGGACCTGCTCGACGCGCACGCCCCCGCCCCGAGCCTCGTCCACGGCGATCTCTGGACCGGCAACGTCGTCGACGGTCGTTGGCTGGTCGACCCGGCCGTGCACCACGCCGACCGGGAGACCGACCTCGCCATGCTGACCCTGTTCGGCGCGCCGCCGCCGGCCTTCTGGAGCGGCTACGAGGCGGTGGCGCCGCTCCCGGACGGCTGGCGCCGGCGACGTCCGGCCCTGCAACTTCCGCCGCTGCTCGTCCACGTGCGTCTGTTCGGCCACGGCTTCGTCCCGAGCGTCGTTCGGGCGCTCGACGCCGCCGGCCTGCCCTGACCCGGCGCGGCGGCCTGGCGGTCAGACCGGCCGGCGGGCGAAGAACGGATAGCCGTGGACGTCGTAGCTGCGGGCGTTGGCCTCGCCGGGTGCGTCGGCGAACGTGTCCACGGGATCACCGACCTCGACGTCGACGAACCCGGCCGCGTGCAGCAGCGCGACCCAGCCGTCCACGGTCTGCCCGCCGGCGATGCAGTCGGTCCAAAGGTCGATGTTGCAGGCCGCCTCGGCAGGCACGGCGCGCCCCAGCGCGATGTCCGCGAACTGCAACCGTCCTCCCGGTCGCAGCACGCGGTGGATCTCGGCGAACGCGCGCCGCTTGTCGGCGACGAGGTTGATGACGCCGTTGGAGATCACGACGTCGGCCCACCCGTGCTCGACGGGCAGGTCCTCGATGATCCCCTCGCGGAACTCGACGTGGTCGTGACCGAGAAGACGCGCCGTGTCACGGGACTTCCTGAGCATCTCCGGGGTCATGTCGACGCCGACGACCGCGCCGCCCGGGCCAACGAGGTGAGCCGCGACGAACGCGTCGAAGCCCCCACCGGAACCCACGTCGACGACGTGGTCGTCCTGCCCGAGCGGACGCAGGCAGAACGGGTTCGCGACCCCGGCGAAGGATTCCACAGCACGGTCCGGCAACCGGTCCACCAGGGTTGCGTCGTAGCCGAGCCGCGCCGCCAGAGGCCGGCCCGTGTGGAAGTGGAACGCACCATCCGGGTCGGTCGCCACCGTCCGGTACTTGCTCCGGACCGACGCACGCAGCGCCTCGGGGTCGACTTCGGGTCGCTCGTGCTGGTGCACGTCGGTTCGTCGCAGATCACCAACGGTCATGTCCGCCTCCTCGGCTCGTCACGGGTCCCACATCCCGTAGGACGTCGAGCGGTGCCGGCGAATTGCACGACGTGGCGGATGCAATCGGTGCACGGCGCCGAACGTCCTCTCCGACACCGGGGGGACGACCCCGGGCTGCCACCGGCAGCACCACCGAGGGAGGGACCACCATGACCACCGTCACGGCACGCAACGGCATCGACGTCGGGCAACTCGTGGAGACCATCGAGGCCATTCGCGGCGACGAGGGGCTCGCCGCGTTCACGTTCCGGGCGAACAGCCGCTGGGAGGGCGGCACGCACAATGTCGGCACGATCGGTGCCTTCACGCACGCCGGCGCCACCGACGACACCCGCCAGGTGCCCTTCGTGCTCCACGGGGACGAGCCACCGGTGCTGCTCGGCAGCAACGAGGGACCCAACGCCGTCGAACTCGTCCTGCAGGCGCTGGCCTTCTGCTACGCCGTCGGCTACGTCGCCAACGCCGCCGCGCGTGGGATCGACATCGACCGGATGGAGTACGAGGTGGAGGGCGACTTCGACGTCCGCGCGTTCCTCGGCCTCGAGGGTGCGCGGCCCGGGTTCACGCGGATCCGTGTCACCGGTCGCGTCTCGAGCTCCAACGCGACGGACGAGCAGCTGCGCGACCTGTGTGACTACGTGCAGCAGACCTCGCCCGTGCGCGACGTTCTGGCCCACCCGACGCCCGTGGAGACCCACCTGGAGATCGTCTGAATCGCTGGACACGCCGCCCGGCGGGCGCCAGGGTGGGACGTGGGGGTACGCCGTGCTGCAGAGGAGCGAACGGGACGCGCTGCGACAGCTCGCCCACGCCGAGCTGCCGCGGCTGTACGCCCTCGCACGGCGGCTGGGCGGCGGCGACCCGGAGGACCTGGTCCAGGAGACGCTGCTGCGGGCCTGCCGGTCCTTCGGTTCGCTGCGTGACGTGCGGGCCGGCCCGAAGTGGCTGACCACCATCCTCACCAACGTCTGGCGGGACTGGCTGCGCCACGAGCACCGCGTCCCCGACGAGGTACCGGTCGACGACGAGGACGGCTTCTCGCTGTACCGGACGTTGGAGGAGGAGGACCCGTTCCCCTACTCCGACACCCTCCACGTCGACTTCCTCGGAGCCTTCTCCGAGCACGACGTCCACGTCGTCCTCCAGCGGATCCCGCCGCTGTACCGCGCCCCGTTGGTGCTGCGCTACGTCGAGGGGTGCAGCGTCGACGAGGTCGCGCGGATGCTCGAACGGCCGGCCGGCACGGTGATGTCCCAGCTGCACCGGGGCCGGCAGCGGTTCGAGCGTGAGCTGTGGCGCTACGCCGAGGAGTCGGGACTGCTCTCCGGCGCCGCCGGTGAACCGCACCTGCAGGAGGCCGCCCCATGACGCCAGCGATGGGTTGCGCCGACGCCGTCCGGAACCTGTGGGAGTACCTCGACGGCGAACTCGCTCGCCACGACCACGACGCGCTCGAGGCACACCTTGACTGGTGCCGCCGCTGCTGCGGCGAGCTGGCGCTGGCCGAGGAACTGCGCAGCCTGCTGACGGACCGAACCACGACCGACGTGCCGGTCGACGTCCTCGACCGGCTGGAGACGTTCGTGGCGGGACTGCACGACGACGACGGGAAGGTGCACGGATGACCGACCAGGCCGCTCGGGACCTGCTGTTCCAGGACGACGTCCGCGCCGCGGTGCGCAGCGCCTACGGCGGCATCCCGACGGGTGCCGGACGGGCCATGGCGGCGCGGCTCTACGCGCCCGAGGAGCTCGCGCTCGTTCCCGACGCGGCCATCGACTGGGCATTGGGTGTCGGCAACCCGACCAGGTACGCCGCCATCGCCCGCGGTGAGGTGGTCCTGGACGTCGGCTGCGGCGGGGGCATCGACAGCGTGCTCGCGGCGCGACGGGTCGGCGACGAAGGGCGGGTCGTCGGTCTCGACCTGCTGCCCGAGATGCGCGATCGCGCTCGACGCGCCGCCGGGGATGCCGGCGTGGCGGACCGGTGCGAGTTCCGGGTCGGCGAGATGGAGGCCATCCCCCTGGCCGACGACTCGGTGGACGTCGTCGTGTCCAACGGCGTGCTCAACCTCTCGCCACGAAAGAGTCGCGCCCTCGCCGAGGCCGCCCGGGTGCTGCGCCCGGGCGGTCGGCTGTGCATCGTCGACCTCGCCGTCGACGACGACCTGCCAGACGAGGTGCTGTCGAGCCCCGCCGCGTGGGCCGGCTGCATCGCCGGCGCCGTCTCGCAAGGCGTCCTGGCCAAGAAGCTCGCGAACGCCGGCTTCGACGCGATCCGGATCGAGCGCCTGGAGGCCTTCGGCATCGACGACGTGGCGCTCTACCCGCTGTTCACCGACGACGTGCTGACGATGATGCGCCGACTGCTGGCGGCAGACGCCCAGGTCGCGCTCAGCGTGCTCGTGCAGGCCCGCATGCCCTGATCCGCCCGCGGGAGGCGGCCCTACCAGCCGTTGGTGTGCTGGCCCGGGTCCAGCCCGTAGAAGAGCCGGTCGAAGACCTGCCGCACGTGACGCTGGTGGCGTCGGCGGTCCTCCTCGAGGTCCTGCCAGCGACCGCGCGGGTAGCCCATCGAGCGGGCCAGCAGCTCCAGCGTCTGCGGGTTGGCCGGCACCACGTCCACGTCACGCTGACGCAGCAGGTACAGCCGGTTGCGCACGAGCGACAGGAACCGGTAGCCCTCCCGCAGGCACTTGGCGTCGGCGTGGTCGAGCAGGCTCGCGTCCTGGGCGCCGTCCAACGCCGCCATCGTCGCGGTGCTGCGCACGGCGGTCTCCGTGGACCCGTGCTGCAGTTGCAGCATCTGCACGATCCATTCGACGTCCGAGAGCCCGCCGGGTCCGAGCTTGAGGTGCCGTTCCGGATCGACCCGACGCGGGATCCGCTCCTTCTCGATGCGCGCCTTCATGCGACGGATCCGCTGCGCGTCACGCTCGCCGAACTCGGCCGGGTACGCCAGGTCGCGGGCGGCGTCGACCATCCGCTGGCCGAGGTCGCGGTCGCCGGCCACGACCCGCGCTTTCAGCAGCGCCTGCGCCTCCCACGGTTCGGACCAGCGGCTCCAGTACGTCAGGTACGACCCGAGGGACCGTGACAACGGCCCGTTGCGGCCTTCCGGTCGCAGGTCCGCATCGACCTCGAAGGCGGTGCCCTCGGCGGTGATGTCCGACAGCGACCGCATGACGTTGCCGGCGACCGTCAGCGCGAGCTTGTTGGCGTCCGACTCGTCGGCGCCCTCGGCCACGTCGTGCACGAACAGCACGTCGAGGTCCGAGACGTAGTTGAGCTCGCGGCCCCCGAGCTTGCCCATCCCGACGATCGCGACGGAGACCGGCAGGTCGTCGGGCGATTCCAGCCCCCGTTCGCGGGCCTGACGCCGCAACTCGGCACGCAGCGCCCCCGTCAGGCAGGCCTCGCCGAGGGCCGTCAGCTCCTCCCCGACCCCCGAGACGGTCGTCGCGTCGGCCAGGTCGCGCAGCACGATGCGCAGCAGTTCCAGCCGCTTGAAGCGCCGCAGCGCCGCGGTCGTGTCCTGCCAGTGCAGGCGTCCCATCGCCATGCGCACGAGGTCGTCGCGGGTGCGTGGCCGGTCCCGGAGGTGGTCGTCACGCAGCCAGTCGATGCCCTGCGGCTGGCTGACCAGCAACTCGCCGGCGACCCGGCTGGTGCCGAGGACGCGGGCCAGCAGCTCGGACGCGGGCGGATGGTCGCGCAGGTGCTCGAGCAGCTTGGCGGTGTCGCCTTGCGCGTCGACCAGCTCGCGGAAGCTCTTGAGTCCCGTGTCGGGGTCGGGGGTGTCCTGCAGCAGGCTCAGGATCGCGGGCAACACGGCCCGCATCGTGCGCGCACGCCGGCTGACGCCGGCCGTCATGGCCCGCACGTGACGCAGCGCGGCGCGCCCGTCGCGGAAGCCCAGGGCCACCAGGCGTTCCTCGGCGGCGGTGTCGCCCATCCGCTTGGCCTCGACCGGCACCGACAACCCGGCGGCCTCGGCCGGGATGGTGGCGTAGGTTTCCAGCAGCGGGCGGTAGAACAGCTTGGCGTGCAGCTCCCGGACGCGGGTCTGCACCCGGTTGAGCTCGCGCAGGAATGGCGTGCGGGCCGGTTCCTCGCCGTCGCTGCGGTAGCCCAGCGACCGGGCCAGCCACTCCTGGCGGTCGGCGTCGTCGGGGATGGTGTGGGTGCGCCGCTCGTGGGCGAGCTGCAGACGGTGCTCGACGGTGCGCAGCATCCGGTAGGCGTCGGCGAACGCCTCCGCGTCCTCCTCGGCCACGTACCCGTTGCGCTGCAGGGCCCGCAGGGTCGGCAGCGTGCCGGTCAGCCGCAGCGAGCGGTCGCCGCGCCCGTGGACCAGTTGCAGCAGCTGGACCGCGAACTCGATGTCGCGCAGCCCACCGGGTCCGAGCTTGAGCTGGCGCTCGCCGTGGCGGACCACCTCCGGCTTGGCCTCGATGCGCGACTTCATCTCGCGGACCTCGGCGACCACGTCGGCGTCGAGGCGGTCGGGCCACACGAACGGCTCCGCCTTGGCCAGCAGCTCGGCACCGAGCGCCCGGTCGCCGGCGACCGGGCGCGCCTTCAGCAGTGCCTGGAATTCCCACGTCTTGGCCCACCGCTCCCAGTAGGCCACGAACGAGGCCACCGGCCGCGACAGCGGGCCGGACCGACCCTCGGGCCGAAGGGTCGGGTCGACCTCGTACGCGCGCCCCATCGTGGTGGACGCGTTGAGCAGCTCCAGGCAGCGGGTGAACACCTGCTTGGCCTCACGCGTGGCCTGCTCGGCCGCACCCTCGGCGTCCGGTGACACCGGCTCGTGCACGAACACGACGTCCACGTCGGAGACGTAGTTGAGCTCCTCACCGCCGAGCTTGCCCATGCCGATGACGCTCAGCCGGGCGCAGGGCGACCCCTGCGCGACCTCCTCGTGCACCGCACGGACCGTGCCCTCGAGCACGGCCTCGGCCAGGCGCGCGAGCTCCGCCCCCACCTCTTCGACGTCGGCGATGCCGGTCAGGTCCCGGGCCGCGATGTCGGCGGTCGCGCCGCGCCGGATGCTGGCGACCGCCGCCGCCTGCCGGGGCGGGTCGTCCTCCGCGCGGATCGCGTCGGCGACCTGGTCGGCGACCCGGTCGACGTCGACCGGCTCCAGGGTCCGCAGCGCGTGGACGGCGTCGGGGTGCAGCGAGAGCAGGTCGCCGAGCGGCCGCGACACGCCGCCGACCGCGATCACGCGGGCGAGCCAGTCCTCCTCGTCGCGGACCTCGCCGTACAGCGAGGGATGGCGGGAGGCCAGCTCGGTGAGGCAGTTGAGCGCGTCCGACGGGTCGGCCGCCCGCGAGAGTGCGGAGAGCAGCTCGTCGTCGAGCTGCTCGTTGCGCAGCAGGCCGGCCTCGTCCAGGCGCTGCCGTGCGCGGTCGGGGTCGAGCCCGGCCGCCGCGAGGCGGGCCCGCACGGAACGTCGGCGCGGGGTGGCCATCGCTATAGCAGCGGCAGGTAGCGATCGAGCTCGAACGTGGTCACGTGGGCCTGGTACTCGTCCCACTCACGCCGCTTGTTGGCCAGGAAGAACGCGAACAGGTGCTCGCCGAGCGTCTCCGCGACCAGCTCGGAGTTCTCCATGACCGCCAGCGCCTCGCCCAGGCTGGCCGGCAGACGCTCGATGCCCGAGGCGGCACGCTCCGCCGGGGTCAGCTCGAAGGCGTTCTCCTCCGACTCCTCGGGCAGCTCGTAGCCCTCCTCGATGCCCTTCAGCCCGGCCGACAGGATCAGCGCGAACGCCAGGTAGGGGTTGGTGGCCGGGTCCGGCGCGCGGTACTCGATGCGGGTCGAGGCACCCTTGCGCGGCTTGTACATCGGCACCCGCACGAGCGCGCTGCGGTTGGAGTGGCCCCAGGTGACGAAGATCGGCGCCTCGCCGGACGGCTGGGGTCCGTGCAGCCGCGCGGTCAGCCGCTTGTAGGAGTTCACCCACTGGTTGGTGACGGCAGTGATCTCGCGGGCGTGCCGCAACAGTCCGGCCGTGAAGGCACGGGCGGTCGGCGAGAGGTGGTACGAGTCACCGGCGTCGTGGAACGCGTTGTTGTCGCCCTCGAACAGCGACAGGTGCAGGTGCATCGCACTGCCCCACTCCCCCTCCATGGGCTTGGGCATGAAGGTCGCGTAGATGCCCCGCTGCAGCGCCGTCTCCTTCACGACGAGGCGGAACGTCATGATGTTGTCCGCCATCGTCAGGGCGTCGGCGTAGCGCAGGTCGATCTCGTGCTGCGACGGCGCCACCTCGTGGTGCGAGAACTCGACGGAGATCCCCATGCGCTCCAGCGTGTTGATCGTCTGCCGCCGGAAGTCCTGCTGCACGTCGAGGGGCGTCATGTCGAAGTACGAGCCGTTGTCCAGCGGCTTGGTCGACTCCGCACTCTCGAACAGGAAGAACTCCATCTCCGGGTGCACGTAGAACGTGAACCCCATGTCCGCGGCCCGCTCGAGCGTGCGCTTGAGCACGTAGCGCGGATCCGCGCCGAACGGCTGGCCGTCCGGGGTCAGGATGTCGCAGAACATCCGCGCGACGCCCTGCGACTCCGGCCGCCACGGCAGGATCTGGAACGTCGAGGCATCCGGGACGACCAGCATGTCGGCTTCCTGGACGCGCGCGAACCCCTCGATGGAGGAGCCGTCGAAGCCGATGCCCTCCGTGAAGGCGTTTTCCAGTTCGGCCGCCGTGATCGCGACGCTCTTCAGGAAGCCCTGCACGTCGGTGAACCACAGCCGGATGAAGCGGACGTCGCGCTCCTCGACGGTGCGGAGCACGTACTCCTGCTGCTTGTCCATGTGGCGAGACCCCGGGTCGGCCCGCGGCCGGCAGGCCGCGATCACACCGGCAGCGTAGTGAGTCGGTCGACGGCCACCGACGTGGCCGGCGGGTCACTCGCCGGCTCACTCGAACAGGACGCTGACGCTCTCGCGCATGGCGATGCGGCGGATGGCCTCGCCGAAGAGGGCGGCGACCGACACGACCGTGATCTTCGGCAGGTCGTCGTCGGCGCCGCGGTCGATCGTGTCGGTCACGAACAACTCACCGATGTGGCTGTCCCCCAGCCGCCGCAGCGCGGCGCCGCGCAGCAGGCTGTGGGTCACGGCGGCCGACACCGACGCCGCCCCACGCTCGTGCAGCAGGCGGGCCGCCTCGATGAGCGTGCCGCCGGAGACGGTGAAGTCGTCCACGATCAGCGCGTGCCGACCGGCCACGTCACCGATGAGGTCGAGCACCTCGGCGGTCTCCGTGTGGTCGATGCGCTGCTTGTCCGCGATGGCCAATGGCGCCCCCAGCCGGGTCGCGTACAGCCGTGCCTTCTTCGCGAAGCCGGCGTCCGGGGAGACGACCACGAGGCCACCGGTCCTCCGGGCCGCCACGCGATCGCAGAGCACGGGCATCGCGTAGAGGTCGTCGACCGGGATGCGGAAGAAGCCCTGCACCTGCGGGGCGTGCAGGTCCATCGTCACGACCCGGTCCGCGCCGGCCGCCTCGATCGCATCCGCGCACACCCGGGCCCGGATCGACACGCGCGGCTCGTCCTTCTTGTCGCCCTTCGCGTAGCTGAAGTAGGGCATCACGACGGTGACGGTGCGGGCGCTGGCGCGCTTGAGCGCATCGATCCAGAACAACAACTCCATGAAGTTGTCGTTGGCCGGCGGGCCGGTGCCCTGGACGAGGACCACGTCGCGTTCGCGGACGCTCACGGGCACCCGCACGAAGGTGTTGCCCTCGGAGAAGCGCAGCGCCTCGCCCTCCTCGAGCGGGTGGTCGAGGTAGTCCGCGATGGCGCCGGCCAGCCGACGGTTCGCCGAACCGGCCAGCAACACGATGTCGAGCGGCTCCGCCATGCCGTCGACCCTAGCCGAGCCGGTCCGGCGGCCCCGGACCACCGTTCGTCCGGCTGCCGGACCCAGCCGACGACCGGAAACGGCCGCGCCCTCCCTCGAGGCGCGGCCGCGTCCGACTCCCTCCCGGGTCGTCACTCCTCGACGGGTTCGGCCACCGGCGCACTCGCCGTCCGTGGCGAGAACCCGTACTCGCCGCCCGTGCTGAGCCCCGGGCCGTGGACCAGCTCCGGGTAGCCCGGCACGCCGTGCTCGTGGACGTCGAGGCCCTCGATCTCCTCCTGCTCGGACACGCGCAGGAAGTCGGCAGCCTTCAGCGCGAGGAACAGGGTCCCGACCGTCACGCCGACGAAGCCGACCACGGCCACGACGCCGAGCGCCTGCACCGCCAGCAGCCCCGCGCCGCCGCCGTAGAACAGGCCGTCCTCGACGTGGGCGAGCCCGACCCAGAGGGTGCCGAGGATGCCGCACACGCCGTGCACGGAGCTCGCGCCGACCGGGTCGTCGATGCGTAGCGCGTCGATCGAGGCGACCGCCACGCTGACCAGTCCACCGGCCAGCAGGCCGACGGCCAGGGCCATGAGGTGCGACACGGAATCGGCGCCGGCCGTGATCCCGACCAGGCCAGCCAGGATGCCGTTGGCCGTCATCGCGACGTCGAACTTTCCGCTTCGGAAGCGGGTGAACAGGGCCGCGGACAGGCCGCCGGCGCACCCGGCCATGGCGGTGGTGACGATCACGTGTCCGAGGACCGGACCGTCCAGAGCCAGCACCGAGCCACCGTTGAACCCGAACCAGCCGAAGAACAGCAACAGGGTGCCCAGCGCCGCCAGCGGCATGGAGTGGCCGGGGATCGCGCGTGGACGGCCGGTCCTCGCGTCGAACTTGCCGATCCGGGGACCGATGATCGCGGCGGCCACGAGGGCGGCGGCGCCACCGGTCAGGTGCACGATCGTGGAGCCGGCGAAGTCGGTGAAGCCGAGCTCCGACAGCCAGCCGCCACCCCAGGTCCAGGCGCCGACGATCGGGTAGATCAACCCGGTCAGCACCATCACGACCACGAGGTAGGCGCCGAACTTGATCCGCTCGGCGACCGCGCCCGACACGATCGTCGCCGCCGTCGCTGCGAACATGGCCTGGAACGCGAAGTCGATCTCCGTGGTGATGAGCTGCCCGCCACCGCCGGTGGCGTCCGACAGCAGGAACCCGCTGGTGCCGATGAAGCCGCCGGCGCTGTCGCCGTACATGAACGCCCAGCCGACCACGTAGTACGTGACCGTCCCGAGCGCGATGGTCAACAGGTTCTTGCCGATGATGTTCGCGGCGTTCTTCTGCCGCGTCATGCCGGCCTCGAGCATCGAGAAGCCGGCGTGCATCAGGAAGACCAGGCCGGTCGCGAAGGTCAGGTACAGGGTCATGGCGAAGACGTTGAGCGCTTCAAGGTCCACCGTGTCCTCGACCTGCGCGAAGGCGGGGACCGCCGCCAGCACCAGCAACGTGGCCGTGACCACACCCAACTTCAGCAGTCGTCTCACGTGGTTGTCTCCAAGAGGTCGTCGTCCGGGACCGCACATCTGCTGCGTGGCGGACACTCTCGTGAGCGGCTGTTGCCCCGGGTTGTGGTCCGTGTTTCGAACGTGTGTCGAACCAGCCGCACGGTGTGAAGAGTCCGTTTCGTCGACGCCCACGGTGGACGGCAGCGATGGACGGCGGCGTGGACGGCGGCGTGGACGGCGGCGGTGGACGGCGGTGCACGCCCCGGCCGGGGGCATGGCCGGTGGCGACCGCTAGCGTCGGCGACCCACTGCCTCGGAGGCTTCCGTGCCGCTGCGTCTCGCCCTCGCCCAGATCCGCGCCCAGGTCGGCGACATCGACGGCAACGTCCGGCGCGTCCTCGCGGCCTGGAACGAGGCCGCCGAGCAGGGCGCCGACCTGGTCGTCTTCACGGAGCTGACCACGACCGGCTACCCGCCCGAGGACCTGCTGCTCAAGCCCGAGTTCGTGCAGGCCAACCTCGACGCGGTCCGGCGCCTCGCACACGAGGGCCCGGCGGGGACGGTGGCGGTCGTCGGCTACGTCGGCACGGAGGAGGGCGACCTCGTCCGCGACGACCCGGGCCACCCGGCGGGCTGGGAGGTGGCCTCCGCGGCCGGCGACGCACTGACCAACTCCGCCGCCGTCCTGGCCGAGGGTCGGGTCGTGGCGACCTACGACAAGTTCCGCCTCCCCAACTACGGCGTCTTCGACGAGGCGCGCTACTTCACCCCGCGCGACGAGCCGCTGGTCGTGCGCGTCGCCGGCGTGCCGGTCGGCATCACCGTGTGCGAGGACCTGTGGGTGGAGCAAGGCCCGGTCGGTCACGCCGCCGAGCACGGCGCCCGCGTGGTGGTGAACCTCAACGCCTCCCCCTACCACCGCGGCAAGCGCGAGGAGCGCGAGCACTGGGCCGACACCCACGTCCGGCGCGACGGCACCTGGTTGGCCTACGTCAACGTCGTCGGCGGCCAGGACGACGTGGTGTTCGACGGCGACTCGTTCCTCATGGCACCCGACGGCGAGGTGGTGGCCCGCGGCGCACAGTTCGTCGAGGACCTGGTCGTCGTTGACGTCGAGGTGGAGCCGACCGAGCTCGCGGACGTCCCGGACCTGCCGGGCGGGCCCTCGTCGCGGCCGACGCTCGCGTCCCACCGCACGGCCGAGCGCCTGGACCCCGTCGGCGAGGTCTGGCACGCCCTGGTCACCGCCACCCGCGACTACTGCCATCGCAACGGCTTCACGGAGGCCGTGATCGGGCTGTCGGGCGGGATCGACTCGGCCGTCGTGGCGGCCGTCGCCGCCGATGCCCTGGGCGGGCAGAACGTGCTGGGTGTGGCGATGCCCTCGCCCTACTCCAGCGAACACTCGCTCGCCGACGCCCGGCGACTGGCGGACAATCTCGGCTGCCCCTACCACGAGCTGCGGATCGACACGCCGTTGCGGTCGGTGGGCGAGGTGCTCGGTGACCTGGTCGTGACCGGCTTCGGCGAGCAGCGCGACGACGGCCGCGAGCCCGGCGTCGCCTACGAGAACCTCCAGGCGCGCCTGCGCGGGCTGTTGGTGATGGCGCTGTCGAACGAACGCGGCTCCATCGTGCTGACGACGGGCAACAAGTCCGAGTACGCGGTCGGCTACGCCACCCTGTACGGGGACATGGCCGGCGGGTTCGCGCCGCTGAAGGACGTCCCGAAGCTGCTCGTGTACGAGTTGGCCCGCTGGCGCAACTCCAAGCTCGCGGCCGACGGCGACCCGGGCGAGGTGATCCCCACCTCCACGATCGAGAAGGCCCCGTCGGCGGAGCTGCGCCCCGACCAGCGCGACGAGGACAGCCTGCCGCCCTACGCGGTCCTCGACGACATCATCGAGGGCTACGTCGAGCAGGACCTCGGCATCGCCGGGCTGGTCGAACGCGGCCACGACGAGGACACGGTGCGCCGGGTGCTGCAGCTGGTGGACCGCGCCGAGTTCAAGCGCCGCCAGGCCGCACCGGGTCCGAAGATCACGCGCCGGGCATTCGGCCGGGACCGGCGCGTGCCGATGACGAACGGCTGGCGCGGCTGACACGCCCGCCCCCGTCGAGCGGCTGCCGGGGTGCCGCGTCAGTCGTCGAAGGCCAGCGGGCCGTCCTCGAGGTCGTCGAGGTCGTCGACCTCGTGGACGCGCAGCACCTCGCCCCGTTCCAGGATGCGGCGCACCCGACGCTGCTGGCGTTCCGAGCCGATGCGGACGCCGACACCGACGCCGCCCGGGACCATCGGCGCGAACGTCCGCTCCCACGAACTCGCCATCGTCGGCGTGGACAGCAGGCCCGTCAGCACGCCGATGCTGGCGCCGAAGGCGGCCCCGCCGCCGGCGCCGGCGGTGATCGCGAACAGCGTCGGTTCGGTGGTCAGGGCCAGCAGCACCGCGCCGAACACCGCACCGGGCGGCGCGCCGTACAGCAGCCCCCGGGCCGCCCGGCCGCCCAGCGCCAGCGAGCTGCCGAGGTCGGTCTGACGGTCCCCGTAGCGGCCGGCGGTCGTCACCTCGACCCGCCCCAGCAGCCGGATCGAGCCGCCGTCCACGCCGGCGCGGGACAACCGCTCGATGGTCTGGCGGGCGTCGGAGCCGTTGCGGTGCACGGCCACGACGTCGGGCACGCCGGCGCTGCGGGTCATGGGCTCGACGACCTCCTCCGGCGGCAGCCTACGACGACCACGGCGCGACCCCGGACGGTGTGCCGGCCGCGCGATGGTGGCGGACCGGCGTCGACAGGGCACACTGGCGGGCGTCCACCGACAGACGACCGCTGGACCCGCCTCGGCGGGCCGGCAGGGATGGAGTCCCCGGTGTCCGTTCACGTGTCCGAGAACACGGCCGCCCGGCGGCGGCCCGTCAGCATCCACGACCTGCGCGCCGCGAAGGAACGTGGCGAGAAGTTCGCGATGCTGACCTCCTACGACTACAGCTCCGCGGCCCTGCTCGACGAGTTGGGTGTCCCGGTCCTGCTGGTCGGCGACAGCCTGGGCATGGTGGTGCTCGGCTATGACTCGACGGTGCCCGTCACCCTCGACGAGATGCTCCACCACACCCGGGCGGTGGCCCGCGGCGCGCCCAACGCCATCGTGGTCGGTGACCTGCCCTTCGGCACCTACCAGGACGGCCCGTCCCAGGCGCTGGCGTCCGCGACCCGCATGCTGAAGGAGGGCGGGGCGAACGCCGTCAAGCTCGAGGGCGGCGGCGCGATGGTCGAGGTGACCGCCCGCCTGGTCGCCGCCGGCATCCCGGTCATGGGCCACCTGGGACTCACGCCCCAGTCCGTCAACCAGTTCGGCGGCTTCAAGGTGCAGGGCCGCGACGACGACGCCGCGCGGCAACTGCTGGAGGACGCCGGGGCGCTGGCCGAGGCGGGGGCGTTCGCCATCGTGCTCGAGTGCGTCCCCAGCGAACTCGGGGCACGGGTCACCGCGGCGATCGACGTGCCGACCATCGGCATCGGCGCCGGTCCGGACACGGACGGCCAGGTGCTGGTCTGGCACGACCTGCTCGGGCTGACGACCGGGCGTCTACCCCGCTTCGTCAAGCAGTACGCCGACCTGCGCTCGGAGATCTCCGGGGCGATCAAGGCGTTCGTGAGCGAGGTGGCCGACGGCGAGTACCCCGCGCCCGAGCACACGTACTGATTGGCGGCCGGTTCCTTCGAACCGGGTGACGCTGCCGCGCCGGTGGCGGGCCCCAACCGTCACCGGCCGCACGCTGCAATGGCTCAGATCGTTGCCGTCCGGCTCGTTCGAACCGGGTGACGCTGCCGCGCCGGTGGCGGCCCCAACCGTCACCGGCCGCACGCTTCGTCACCGGTTGCGGCGGGAGGTGAGCTGACGGGCGAGCCGGGCCAGGTCGCCGAGCGCGTGTGGCGTGCGCGGCCCCCACCACGACAGGGCGGTGCCGTCGACCAGCCGCGTGCGCGCGGACCAGTCGTCGAACACGGCACGGTCGTCCTGTCCGAAGGCGTAGGGCTCGTCCGGCAGCAGCACCACCTCGGGGTCCAGCGCGGCGACCTCCGACAGCCGGTGGCGGGGGTAGCGGCCGTCCGGTGCAGAGGGCACCACGTCGAAGCCGCACCGGGTCAGGAGGTCGCCACCGAACGTGTCGCGCCCGAGCGCCCACCACCGCTCGTCCCCGGCCCGGCCGTCCGCCGGGACGCCGTCGCGCCAGACCGGGCAGAAAGCCGTCAGCCGGCATCGCGGGGCGGGCAGCTGGTCCAGCGCGCGCCGGATCGTCTGGGCGCTGCCGGCGCCGGCGCGCCCGACCCCCAGTACGGCGCCAAGCCGGGCCAGGGCGTCGGCGGCGTCGTCCACGGTGCGCACCCGGGTCACGTAGACCGCGATACCGGCCTCACGCAGGCGCCGCACGTCGAGCTCGCGGTTCTCCTCCTCGTTGGCGACCACGAGGTCGGGTGCGGCCGCGACGATGGCGCGAACGTCGGGGTTCTTCGTGCCGCGGACCCGCTGCGCCGTGGGAAAGGCCGATGGTGGTGCCACGCACCAGTCGGTGACGGCCACGAGCCGGTCGGCGAGCTGCCACCACCACAGCACCTCCGACAGGCTCGGCACCAGGCTGACCAGCCGCTCGGGGGCGTCCGGGACGCCGACGGTGGCGCCCAGGTCGTCGACGACCTCGCGCAGGATCGTCGTGCTCATCGGTCGGCCCGTGACGAGGTGTGCGTGCCCTCGACCTCCCTGGCCAGCACGTACAGGTAGTCGGCGCACCGGTTGAGGTAGCGCAGCGGTGCGTCGTCGGGCAGCTGCCCGGCACGCCGCATGGCCACCACGTGCCGTTCGGCCCGGCGGCACACCGTCCGGGCGAGGTCGAGTGCCGCGGCGGCACGCGATCCGCCCGGCACCACGAACTCCTGTGGCAGCGGATGCCGTTCCACACACGCGTCGATCCGGCCGTCCAGGGCGTCGACCATCGCGTCGTCCACGCGGCTCAGGCCGGGCTGCAGGCGCTCCCAGTGCTCCACCAGCGTCGCCAGCTGCGCCCCGACGACGAACAGTTCGCGCTGGACCTCCAGCACGAGGTCGTGGAGGTGGCCCGTCAGCTCGGCCCGGGCCAGCCCCAGCGCACTGCAGGTCTCGTCGACGGTGCCGTAGGCGGTCGTGCGCAGGTCGTCCTTGTCGACCCGACCGCCGTAGAGCAGCCCGGTCGTGCCGTCGTCGCCGCGCTTGGTGTAGACCTTCAAGCTTCGTCTCGTTCGCTCGTCGCCCGGCCGCCGAGCGTAGCCACGCGGGACCGGCGGCCCCTGCCGACGGCCGGCCGCTCGGCGCGTTGTGGGCCGCCTGACCAAGCCGGTAGGTTCCGCTCCCCCATCGCTGGAGACGCCGTGGCCACGGATCGTTCGCCCCGCCGGGACTTCCGTGTCCTGACCCGGCGGCGCGGTGGCTACGACGGCGCGGAGATGTACGACGTGCAGCTCCAGGTCGCCGGCACCGGCGCGCTCGTGTGGGCCCAGACGTTCTCCGACCACGCGCAGGCGGACGCGTTCGAGCGCCAGCTCGAGGAGGACCTCGACACGCTCGACGACGCGTCGTTCCGGCGCAAGTACGGCGTGCCGTCCACGACGTGAGCGACACGGCCGTGGGCAGGGAGGACGAGCTGCGGTACGCCGAGGTGCCGCGTCCGCCGCGACTCGCCGACGGCACCGTGGACCTCGACACGCTGGTCGAGCGGTGTCAGGCCGCCGCCCTGCTGGAGTCGGGCGACGGTGACGGCTGGTCCTACGTGGTGCCGCCGTCCACCGCCCGGCTGGTCGACGACGGCAGCCGTACGTGGTTCGTCGACGGCGAAGGTGGCGTGCACGACGCGGGAGCGGATCCCTTCACGGCGGTGGACGCGTGGTGCGAGCGCCTGGGGATTCGACCCACCGACCCACGTCCGACGACGCCGGGCCTGCCCGCCTTCACCGGCGGTTTCGTCGGTGCGCTGTCCTACGACCTGGGCCACCGGATCGAGGACCTGCCCCGGCGACTGGCGGACGACCGCGGCAGCCCGGCCCTGTGGCTGCAGTTGACCGAAGTCGTGGTCGCCGTCCCGCCCGCCCGTGACCGCGTGGTGGTGGTCGGCCGCGACCTGCTCCGCCGCGGCCGCGCCGAGGCCGAGGTCCGCGAGGTGTGCCGCCGGCTGGACACCCGCTCCCGCCCCACGACCACGCCGCCCGGGACCTCGCCGCCCTCCCCCGCGACCGCGGTGTCCCCCACGACCGACGTCGCGTTGACCACCAGCCTCCACCGCGACGCCCATCTCGCCGCCGTGCGTGCCGTGTTGGAACACATCGCCGCTGGCGACGTGTTCCAGGTCAACCTGACCCAGCGCCTCACCAGCCGCTGGCCGCACGACCTGTGGCGCCTGTACCGCGCGCTGCGGCATGAGTCGCCCGCGCCGTTCGCGGCCGCCATTCCTGCGATCGGCGTGGCCTCCATCTCCCCGGAGACGTTCCTCGCCGTCGACGGTTCCCGGGTCATGACCAGGCCGATCAAGGGCACGCGGCCGCGCGCGCCCGACCCCGACCTCGACGCCGCGCTCGCCGACGACCTGGCCACCTCCGACAAGGACCGGGCGGAGAACGTCATGGTCGTCGACCTCGAGCGCAACGACCTCGGGCGCGTGTGCCGTGACGGCAGCGTGCAGGTGCCCGAGCTGGCCGTCGTCGAGGCACATCCCACCGTCTGGCACCTGGTTTCCACGGTGGTCGGCGACCTACGCGCCGACGTCGGTTACGGCGACCTGCTCCGTGCCACGTTCCCGTGCGGCTCGATCACCGGCGCGCCGAAGATCGCGGCGATGCGCATCATCGAACGGCTGGAGCAGGCCCGCCGCGGCTGGTACTGCGGCGCGGTCGGCTTCCTCTCACCGGGGGCGGCGCGCCTGTCCGTCGCGATCCGGACCGCCACCCTGCACCCGGGCGGGCAGGTCGACTACGGCGCGGGCGGCGGGATCGTGGCGGACTCCGACCCGGACGACGAGCGTCGGGAGAGCTTCGACAAGGCCGCCGCGTTCCTGCGGGCCGTCGGGGCCCGGCGGCCGGACGGCGGCGGGCCCGGCTCGCCGGCCGTCGCCGGCCACGGACGCACGGAGCCGCGATGAGCGCTTCCCTGCAGGTGTGGATCGGCGGTCGTCTGATGCCGGCCGAGCAGGCGACCGTGTCCGTCTTCGACCGCGGCTTCCGGAACGGCGAGGGGGTCTTCGAGACCTTCCGGGCCTACGGCGACCACGTCTTCCGCCTCGCCGGTCACGTGGACCGGGCCATCGCCGGTGCCGCCGAGCTCGGCTTCTCGCCCGGCCCTCGCGACGTGCTGTGTGCGGCGGTCGCCGACACGGCGCGCGCCAACCTCGACGCCCTCGACGGTCAGGACAGCGCGCTCCGTCTGACGGTCTCGGCCGGCAGCATCGAACCGGACTCGCCGTTCCCCGGCCGAGCCGTCGGCGAGCCGACGATCGTGGTCACCTCGCACCGGCTGCAGCTGGACCCGCGACGCACCGAGGTGGGCCTGCGGGCGATCACGGTCCCGATGGCGCGGGAGCTGCCGCACGTGAAGGCGGTCTCCTACCTGGTGGCCGTGACGGCCAAGCGCCGCGCCCGCGAGGAAGGCGCCGACGAGGCCCTTTTGACCAGCCCGTCCGGCGAGGTCCTCGAAGGGGCCAGCTCGAACCTGTTCGCCGTGGTCGACGGGGTCCTCGTCACCCCGCCGACGGACGCGGGCCTGCTCGCCGGCGTGACCCGGCAGGTCGTCCTGGAGGTCGCCGAACGGTTCGGCATCCCGGTGGAGGCCCGGACGCTGACGGCCGACGGGCTGGCTGCTGCCGACGAGGCGTTCCTGACGGCGACGACCCGCGAGGTGGTGCCCCTGGTCGCGGTGGACGGGCGGCCGCTGGGCGACGGACGCCCGGGGCCGCTGACCGCCCGGCTGGTCGCCGGCTACCGGCAGGCCGTGGCCGACGAGCGCGCCGCCGCCCGCTGAGTTCCCGCGGGTCGACCCGCGCGCGGTCCGGCGTTCGTCGGCCGTGGACGCGCGACGAGTGGACGCCTGTCTACACTCCGCGCGCTTCCGGTCCGGAAGCACGGGGGCGAGCAGTGCCCGGCGACGCCGGTCGGAGAGGCGGCGCCGTCCGCCCCCGTCACGAATCTCGACGAAGAGGGCATCCCTTGTCGACGCACACCTCCACCGGGCTGTGCCCGGAGCCGGGGGCGGGCGGCATCCGGCGCGGTTCCCGTGCCACCCTGCTGCTCGTCCTGCTGTTGTCATTGACCCTGGCCACCAGCGGGCTCGCCCAGGCCAAGCCCGCTGGCACCCCCGGTCACGACGCCAAGACCTTCGAACTGACCATCATGGGCACGACCGACATCCACGGTCATGTCTGGGACTGGGACTACTTCGCGGACGCGCCGTTCTCCAGCGCCCGCGGTCTCGCGCACCTCTCGACGCTCGTCAACGAGGTCCGTGCCGAGCGCGGCGCCGAGCGCACCCTGCTGCTGGACAACGGTGACTTCCTGCAGGGCAACCAGCTCGCGTACTACTACGCCGAGGTCGAGCGCGACACCGGCATGACCGACAACCCGATCGCGGCCGCCATGAACCACATGGGCTTCGACGCGACGTCGGTCGGCAACCACGAGTTCAACTACGGGCTGGACTTCCTCGACGGCTTCATCGAGCAGGCCGACTTCCCGCTGCTGTCGGCCAACACCTACCACCACGGCACGCAGGACCCGGCCTACGAGCCCTACACCATCCGCCGCGTCAACGTGCCGGGCCACAAGCCCGTCGACGTCGGCATCATCGGGTTCACCCCGCCGGGCGTCGCCATCTGGGACCAGCGCCACGTCGAGGGTGTGCTCGAGTTCGGTGACATCGTCGAGTCGGCCAAGCGCTTCGTACCCGAACTGGCGCGCAAGACCGACCTGGTCGTCGCCGTTGCCCACTCCGGGCTGACCAGCCGTTCCAGCTACGGCCCGGAGCTGCCGCTGGAGAACGCCGC